>JAGRFQ010000086.1:13579-14784 GCA_020445945.1 Rhodocyclaceae bacterium | reverse complement strand
ATCTTCAGCCCGATGTTGAGCCACAACTGGCCGAGGCCGATGGCGCCGGCGCTGTATTCGGCCAGCCCGACGCGCCACTCCATGCCGAGGAACCAGGCGTGGCCGGCGACGAGGTCGTAGCGCAGCAGGTCGAACACCGGGGCGAGGACGAACAGGACGAAGAAGCCGATCTGGGCGTACAGGCGCCCGCGCTGGCGGCCGCCGTCGGCGGCGTGGGTGCCATCGGGGAGGATCGGGATGATTTTTCCCGCCATCTCAGGCATCGCAGGGTCGGCCGATCAGCGGGAAGCGATAGGGCTTGCCGGACAGCGCGCGCGACAGGCCCAGCGCGCCGAAGAAGATCAAGGTGGTGTGGCAGGTGGTGAAGTACAGGATCGCCACCACCCAGGTGTAGGGCGTGTCGTAGCCGCCGAGGAAGATGATCGCGGCGTTGGCGACGATCAGCAGCAGGCCGGCCCACAGGCTGGCGAAGAACACCTGGTCGAGATGGCAGCGCGCCAGCGCGGGGGCGGTTTTGCGCTTGGTGAACCACAGCCACGCGATGCCCAGAAAGCCGACGCCGGGCACGATCATGAGGTTGATCAGGTACAGCGCTTCGGCGATGACGGCCAGCTCCTGGCCTTGTGACGCGGTGTTGGCGGTATTGGCAGCGTTCATGCGCGTCTCCCGGAAGGGGGGCGGTGGCGCGGCAGGGCGCGCTAGCGGCCGAAGGTGGCCTTGACCACTTCCATCAGGGCTTCGGCGGTCTCGACGTCGTCGGTGAGGCTTTCGACCACCGCGGCTTCGCAGGCCTGCACCGGGTCCATGCCGTCGCGGACGAGGGTCGCGGCATACACCAGCAGGCGGGTGGAGACGACCTCTTCGAGGTCCACATCCTTGAGCGCGCGCAGGCTGCGGCCGATGCCGACGAGCTGGGTGGCGAGCATCGGGTCGCAGGCGGTCTCGCCGACGAGCACCGCCTGTTCGCGTTCGGCGCCGGGGAAGTTGAAGCGCATGCTCACGAAGCGCTGGCGGGTGGAGGGCTTGAGGCCCTTGAGGAAGTTCTGGTAGCCGGGGTTGTAGCTGATCACCAGCATGAAGCCGGGCGGCGCTTCGAGCACTTCGCCGGTGCGGTCGATGGGCAGCACGCGGCGGTCGTCGGCCAGCGGGTGGAGCACCACGGTGGTGTCCTTGCGCGCCTCGACCACTTCGTCCAGATAGCAGAT
>JAGRFQ010000086.1:0-13529 GCA_020445945.1 Rhodocyclaceae bacterium | reverse complement strand
CCGATGAGGTGGCGGCCGACCAGGTCGGCGGCGGTGAGGTCGTCATGGCAGGCCACGGTGTACAGCGGCAGCTTGAGGCGGGCCGCCATGTGCGCCACGAAGCGTGTCTTGCCGACGCCGGTGGGGCCCTTGATGAGCAGCGGGAGGCGGTTCTTCCAGGCGTGCTCGAACAGCTCGATCTCGTTGCCGGCGGGTTCGTAGTACGGAATGTCGGTCGTCACGCGGGTGTCCATTTGATTCTCTTGTGTCAGTTCAGACTGATGAGATAGGCGAGGGAGATGAGGCCCAGCACCACCGCGACCCAGCCTATCACGAGGACTCGCCAGAACGATTTGACCGGACGCAAAGCCATGAAGTCGAGGATCACCAGCCGGCACTTGATGAAGGTGAGCACCAGCATCGCCGCCATCACCGGCAGGATCACGGCGTGCGACGCCCACCACTCGCCGATCAGCCAGGTGGCGACGGTCGCGGCGATCAGGACGGCGTAGGAAACATTGAGCTTGCGCGCTGTGATCACGGCCTCACCTCATTACATAAACAAGCGGAAACAGCACGATCCACACCAGATCGACCATGTGCCAGTAGGCCGCGCCACTCTCCAGCCCGTTGGCATTGCCCGGCCCGTACAGCCCCTTGCGGGTCTGCGCCCACAGCACCGTCAGAATCACCATGCCGAGGATGACGTGCATGAAGTGGAAGAAGGTGAGCGAGATGTAGAACATGTAGAAGGTGTTGGTCGACAGCGTGATGCCCTCGCCGAACACATGGGCATATTCCACCACCTTCACGACCAGAAAGCCGCCGCCGCAGGCGATGCCGCCGAGCAACCAGCGGGCGGCATGCCCCGGGGCGTTGTCTTCGGTGACCCGGTGCACCGCACGCGCCACGCACCAGCTGGCGGTGATCAGCAGCACCGTGTTGAGCGCGCCGGAGTCGCGGTCGAGGGTGCGCTGCATCTCGTCGAACAGCTCGACATTGTTTGCCCGCGCGAAGGCGTAGGCGGCAAAGAACACCGCGAAGGCGAGCAGCTCGGCGAGGATGAAAAACCAGATCGCCAGATCGCCGGGTGGCGCGCTGGGGGCGTCGGGTGCTGGGGCTGTCAGGGTAGTCGACATGGCTTCGGCGGCTGTCTCGTTATGATTAGCGAAGCCTAATGGAGCGCGCCGCCACCGGCCTTGATGTGCACCAAGGGGGCGTCGTTCAGGCCGGGACGTCGTTGAAGTGCATCACCCGGTTGCGGCCGTGGTGCTTTACGGCGTAGAGCGCCGCGTCCGCCTCGCGGATGAGCGCGTCGTGCACCGTGGTGTGATCGGTCTGGCCGTGTTGCGGCACAAAGGTGCTGACGCCGACGCTGACCGTGACCGGCTCGCGAGACCAGCGGCGGGCGTGCACCGCGCGGCGCACCCGCTCCCCCATGACCAGCGCGCTCGGATAATCGGTGTGCGGCAGCACGATCGCAAACTCTTCGCCCCCCCAGCGCGCCAGACAGTCGGACTCGCGCACCACCTCCGCGAGCACCGCGGCCACGGCCTGAAGCACTTCGTCGCCGGCCAGATGGCCGTACGTATCGTTGACCGCCTTGAAGTGATCGACGTCCACGATCAGCAGCGACAGCGTGACGCCGTGCCGCAATGCGGTCTTGATGAGCTGGCGGTAATGGGTCTCGAAGGCGCGCCGGTTGTTCAGGCGGGTAAGCGGATCGGTCACCGCCAGCGCCAGCAGCGCGCGATTGAGGCGCTCGAGCTCCTTGGCCTGCACGATGTTGCGTGCATTGGCGGCGTGCAACTCGTCGTGCAGGCGCAGCAGCGCCTCGCGGTCGCGACGCTCCTGCTCGATCGCGTGTGCGCTGGTCAGGTCGCAGTGCGTGCCCAGCACCCGGACCGGCCGGCCGTCGGGGGTGCGGATCGTCAGCCCGCGGCAGCGTACCCAGCGCGTCGAACCGTCTTTGTGGCGATAGCGCAGGACCTGATCGTACGGCGTGTCGGGGGCCTGGATATAGGCGTCGAAATCGCGCAGCGACGCGTGCAGATCAGCCGGATGCATTACCGCGTGGCGCTCGGCGACGCGGTGGCGCTTTTCCGCCGGATCGAAGCCGAGCAAGCGCCAGAACGCCGGGCTGAGCCATTCGTGCCCCGGGTTCTCCAGATCGCGATACCACCAGCCATCGCTCGACGCGGCGTGCACGAAGTCGATCGCCGCCGCGTCGTGCTGAAACAATGTATAGAGCTCGCGCTTGAGGTAGTGCTCTTCCGGCGTGGTCATTTCCCCCTCCGGGCGCCGCCACGGCAGCGGGTGCTGCCGCCATTCTTGTTGTTGTAACACGCGTCAAGCCGCCCATCCTGAAACGAACGCCGGGCTTTGTAAAGCCTCGCCGGCGGGGAGTCTGGCGGTGTGTATTCCGGCCGGGTGATGGGTCTGTGGCCGCGGCATTCAAGTATTTCAAAACGCTGGCCGTAGACCTGTCCATAGCCTTCAGGCGACCCAACACAACAGGTGGCAGATATGAAGTTCATGAACCGCATGCGGCTGTCGGCGAGACTGTTCATCCTCGCCTTGCTGGCTCTCCTGTCGCTGTCGGTTGTGGCGCTCGGCGCGATCTATGCGCTCGACACCTCACTGACCAATGAGCGACGCACCAGCGTTGAACGCCTGACCGAATCGGCGTACGGCGTGGTGGCGCACTTCCACGCGCGCGCGCAGGCCGGCGAGCTGGGCACCGAGGCCGCGCAACAGCAGGCCGCCGCGGCGGTGAGCGCATTGCGCTACGGCGACGGGGACTATTTCTGGATCAACGACATGGCGCAGGTCATGGTCATGCACCCGATCAAGCCGGCGCTCAACGGCAAGGACCTGAGCGAGCTCAAGGACCCCGCCGGCAAGCCCATCTTCAGAGACATGGTGGCGGTGGTCAAGGCGCAGGGCAGCGGCTTTGTCGACTACCTGTGGCCCAAGCCGGGCGAAGACAAGCCCCAGCCCAAGATCTCCTTCGTCAAAGGCTTTGCGCCGTGGGGCTGGGTCGTCGGCACCGGCGTATACGTCAGCGACCTCGATGCCCTGTTCTGGCGCAACGCGACGGATTCGCTGCTGCTGGTCGGGCTCGGTTTCGTGATCACGCTCGGCGGCTGTTGGCTGATCGGGCGCGGCATCCTGCGCTCGCTCGGCGGCGAACCCAGCCTGCTCGCCGGCGTGGCGCAGCGGATTTCGGCCGGCGACCTGAGCGGCGCCGTGCCGGTGGCCGCGGGCGACACCACCAGCGTGGTGTATTCGATCCGCAAGATGCAGGACGACCTCAAGGCCATGATCGTTGCCGTGCGCCAGCAGGCCGAGCATATTGCCGCGTCGGCCACGGCGGTCACCGCGGCCTCGAAAACCGTCCGAGATTCGACCGGCGCGCAGTCGGAGGCGGCAGAATCGACCGCTGCGGCGGTCGAGGAAATCGCGGTCAGCGTGTCGCATGTGGCCGCCAGCACCGAGGCCTCGCAGCATGATTCCGAGCGCACCTGCAAGGTCGCCGCCGAGGGCGAAGAGCAGTCGTCGGTCGCCTCCGAGAGCATTGCCAATGTGTCCGACACGGTGGTCCAGGCGGCGGCGCAGATTCAGGTGCTCAAAGAGCGTTCGAACGAGATCGGCACCATCGCCCAGGTGATTCGCGAGATCGCCGACCAGACCAATTTGCTGGCCCTCAACGCCGCCATCGAGGCCGCACGCGCGGGCGAGCAGGGGCGGGGCTTCGCGGTGGTGGCGGACGAAGTGCGCAGCCTGGCCGAGCGCACCGGCACGGCGACCGCCAAGATCACCGAAGTCATCGCCGCGGTACAGAACGAGACCAACACCGCGGTCGCCAGCATCGAGGCGATCACCCCGAAGGTGAAGAAGGGCAGCGAACTGGCGGCTCAGGCGGCGGGCTCGCTGCGCTCGATTCAGGAGAGCGCGCGAGCCACCATGCAGCGGGTCAGCGACGTGGCCTTGTCGATGAAGGAACTGAGCGCCGGCGCCGACGAGATCGCCAAGAACATGGAGGCCATCACCGAGATGGCGGACCGCAGCTCGGCGGCGATTTCGAGCAACGCCGACGCCACCCACTCGCTCGAATCGACGGCGACCGAACTCAAACGCCTGATCGACCGCTTCCGTACCTGAGCGGCGACGGCAGTCGCACCCAGAAAAGGCCATCCTGCGATGGCCTTTTTTGCATGCCGGCGGCTTACCCGCCGCGGCCGCGGGCGCTGCGGTCGCGCTCGACCTTGAGAATGTAGCGGTGAATGACCGAGGCGATGCGCTCGGGCAGGTCGACGAATTCGCAGCCGGCGCGGAGCATCGAGATGCCGTTGCGGTTGGTGACCCTGAAAATGTTGCGGATGCGCAGGCCGGCCTGCACGGTGCCGGACTCGGGCAGCGCGATCTGGCAGTTGTCGAACTCCGTCTCCGGCCGGAACTCGACCCCCTCGGGCGGCACCACGATGGCGATGCCGCCGCCGGAGATGTCGAGCACGCGGGCCTCGAAGGTGTTGACCGCGCCGATCTCGGTGGGCACCGGAATCTGGCACAGCAGCGAGTGCGACGCTGGCGCCGTGAGGCGGTAATACTCGCGCCGCTGCAGGCGCAGCAGCCGATCCGGCAGGCGCGCCAGCAACACCGGATGCCCGCCGTGCGTGCCGGCGCTCAGGCGGCTGAGCGGGAACTGGATCTTGACGCTGGCCACCTGGGTGATGCAGATCAGCTCTTCGCTGTTGAGTGCGCGCCCGCGCATGGCGTCGTCGGCGGGCACGTCGAGCACCACCGTGCTGTCGCCATCGACCAGGTCGAGCACGGAGGTGAGCATGAAGTCGCGCCCGCCCTCCACATACGCCGTGAGCATGGCGCGGTTGCGGATCAGGTCGCGCAGCACATGCTGGATCTCGGCCGGATTGGTGAGCAGGAACTGGCTGAAATCGTCGGATTGCAGGAGTTCGAACTTGAGCGCGGGGTTGTCGGTCTGGGGCATGCGGAGGCTTCAGTGGGAAAGGAAAAATCCGGTTCTTTATAGCATGGCCGGGTGCAGTGGCTGACGGCGGCGCGTCAGCTATTGCGCCCCGCTGCGGTTTCCATGCGGTAGAGCCAGGCGAGCAGTTCGGCGATGGCGACGTAGAGCTGGGGCGGAATGCGGGCATCGAGATCGACCTGCATCAGCAGGGCCACCATTTCGGGCGATTCGTGCACATACACGCCGGCTTCGCGGGCGCGCTCGATGATCTCCCGGGCGATCAGTCCGCGCCCCTTGGCGACCACCCGCGGCGCTGCGTCACCGGCCGAATAGGCCAGCGCGACGGCTTCGGCGCGGGGGTCATCGACGAGGTCAGCGTTCCCGGCGGTCATCTTGTCGGCCTACCTGCATGTCCTGCACGGCGATGTCGACCGCCGCGAGGGCTTTGGCGAGGGCTTGCTGGTTGCGGCTCAAGGTGCCGACTGCGGCGTCGGTGTCGGCCGCCAGACGTATCCGGATGCCGCTGCCATCGAGCGCCAGCCGTGCTTCGACGTCGCCGAGTTGCGGCAGGCTCAGGCGCAGCGTGGTGTTCCAGGTGGCGCCGTCTTCGCCCGCCGGTGCGGCATGTTCGTCGTAGGGGTCTTCAATCTCCAGCGCCATCTGCTGTCCCGGCCAGACCTGACCCTGCCAGGCGTAGTGGTGGGTTGCCATTGCGTCGAGTTGCTGATGCATCACCGGCACCAGGCGCTCGGCAATCAGCGGTGCGCGCGCTGGCGCAGCGGCGGCAGTGCTTGCGCTGCCGCGTGCGTCGCCGGTGGCGGCGGTCTCGGCGGCGGGCAGGCCGGGGAGTGGTGCAAGCGGTGTCGATACGCCTGCGCTGCGGGTGCCGGCCGCGGCGTGCGGGTTCGTCTGGGCGGAGGGGGGCGCGGCCGGCGCGGGCTGCTGCCCCTGCGGCTGGCGGAGCAGGGTTTCGGTCGGCACCTTGCCGGCAACCCAGCGCGCTTGTTGAGATTCGTAGAACAGCCCGCTTTCGCTCAGTGCCTGACGCAACACCGGCGCGAGCACGCCGGGATTGACCGGGCCGGCGGGCACGAGCGGCTTTCCGCCGCCCAGGCTGGTGGCTTCGGGGGCGGGTTGGCCGGTGAGCAGAAAGCTGATCAGGCGTGCGGTTGTACTCAGCGCCGGGCGCGTGCCGGCGTCGGCGGGGGTGCTCGGCACGGGGTGCGCGAGCACCGCGCGCGGGGTCTGGCGGGCGACGACGAGTTCGAGAATGTCGCCGGGCCTGGCGCTTTGCGGCAGGGCGAGCTTGATGGACTTGCCGTCGACCAGCGCTTCGAAGGTGCCATCGGGGAGTGCTTTTTGAATCTGCGCGCTGAAGCGGTCGCCGGGGCGGTATTCCGGCAACTGCTCGGGGATTGCCCGCGTTCGCTGAAGCGGCCCGATCGGGGGCTCGTCGGCAAAGAAACTGGCTTCAGTCAGCAGCCGCAGGCGTGCGGCGAGGTCGCCTGGAATCATGGTCGCTCGGTCCGCCTTGTCCATGGCCCGGGCACGACCGGCCTGAGTGTACGGGGCAGCGGACCGCCTGTTGGTTTACCGCTATCGATAACTCTGCGATACCTTCAGCTGGCGGCGGGTTCCCGCCATTTCGTCTTGCGCGCTCTGGCGCAGTTTTTCGATGTGCGGCGTGGCGGCGGCGATGCTCTGGAGCGCGCGCCGGATGATGTCGATCAGCTGGGGCGAGGCGTTGCCGCGGCCAGCCGCGGCGGTGCGCTGGATGCGCTGGAGCAGGGTTTCCTGCGTGCGCTGCAGATCGAGCATGCGTTCGAGGTCGCCCTGGGCTGCCGCGTCGGCCAGCGCTTCGAGCGTGGTGGCGAGCGTCGCGTAGTCGCTTTTCTGGGGGCTTGGGTGCGGCGCGTGGGTCATGTCGCTGCCAGGTCGGCGCGGCCGACCTCTTTCCACGCATCGCCGAGTTCCTTGAGCAGGCGACCGGCTTCGTCCAGGGGGTCGGTGCTGTTGTTGGCGTTGGCGCGCAGCAGCAGCATCACGATGTATTCGTAGAGGTCGTCGAGGTTCTGCGCCAGCTCGCCGCCGTCCTTGATGTTGAGGGCTGCACGCAGGCCGCTGCCAATGATGTCGATGGCCTTGTTGATGGATTCGGCTTTCTCGCGTGTCTTGCCATCGACGAGGTGCGATTTGGCGAGGCTGATGGACAGCAGCGCGCCATCGAACAGCATCGTGATCAGGCCATGCGGCGAGGCGCCCAGCGCCTGGGCTTCGATGCCGCCGGAGCGGTAGGCGGCAGCGGGATTGGAAGATTTCATGAGCATTGTGGTTTTCCTTGGATGGCCTGGCGGCAGTGTCAGGGGGGCAGGTCGCTCAGTTGCTGCTGTTCGGTTTGATCAGGCTGTCGAGTTGCTGGGTGAGATAGGTGCTGGTGGTGTTGAGGCTGGCAACCAGCGTGTCGAGCGCGGAGAACTGCGCGCGCAGACGGGCTTCGGTGGAGGTGAGCAGTTGTTCGAGGCGCTCGCGCTGGTCGTCGATGGAGGAGATCGAGCTCTCGATGCCATCGACGCGGTTGTCGATCAGACCGTCGGCCTGGGTGAAGGCGGTGGCCATCTCTTCCATCACCGTGCCATAGGCGCCGAGTGCGGTGACCACGCCGTCGAAGTCGGTCTCGACCGCGTTCGCCAGTTCAGCGGTGTCGAGGCTCAGGGTGCCGTCCTGCTGCACTTCGACGCCGAGGCTGAACAGGTATTCGTAGGCTTGCCCGGTGTGGCCGCTGGGTACCGTGCCGATCGCGTTGCGCATGCGCCCGAGCAGGGTGCGCGTGGTGGCGTCGCCGTTGAGGGGCTGGCCTTCCTTGGTTTCCGAGTTGTAGGCGGTCTGGCTGCCGATCTCGTTGCGCAGCGCGTTGTAGGCGTCGACGAAGCCCTTGACCGCCTCTTCGATGCCGGTGGTGTCGCGCGCCACGTCGAGCGTCGAGGTGCCGACGGCCTTGGCGGTGATGGTGACGTTGGCAATCGCCGAGGTGATCTGGTTGCTCTGCGAGGTGACGGTTTCGCCTTCGACGGTGACGATGGCGTTTTCGGCCGCGCGGGCATTCGGATGCGCGCCGTCGAAAGTGGCCAGCGCGGTCAGGTTGGCGTCGCCGCCGCTCACCGAGAGGGTGAAGGCGTTGTCGGTGCCGGTCTCCTTGGCGGTCAGCACCAGGCGGCTGCCGGCGTCGCCGTTGACCACCGTGGCCTGCACGTCGATGCCGGCATCGTTGATCGCGTTGGCGACATCCTGAAGGCTGTTGCCGCCGCTCGACAAGACCACGTCCTGCGTACTGCCGTTGATGCTGAAGCTCAGTGTGCCGGCACCGTAGGTGGTCGATGCGCTCTGGAGCGCCGAGAAGGATTTTTGCGCCTTGGCGGTCTGGACGACGTCGATGGTATAGCTGCCGGCGCGGGCGAAGGTGCCTGCCGTCGAGGAGATGACGTCCTCGTCGCCGACGGTCGTGGCATAACCGGCCAGTTCATTGGGGTCGGCCAGCTTGGCGGCGGCGCTTTGCAGGTCGGACAGCCGGCTCTTGATCGAGCCGAACGCCGAGATCTGGGCCGAGAAGGACGCTTCCTTGGTGTCGAGCGCGGTCAGCGGGCGGCGCTCGATCGCCATCAGCTGGGATACGATCGAGGCAGAATCGAGCCCCGATCCGATGCCCAGCGACGATATGGTTCCGGTAGCCATGGGTCAGCCCTCCTGGGGTCAGGCTTCCTGCTGAACCAGCAAGCCGCTGCGGATGTCTTCGATGTTCTCGTTGAGCATTTCCGCCAGCTTGAGGAACTCCTCCGATGGAATCTGGCGGATCAGCTCGTTCGACTCGCGGTCCATGATCTTGATCACCACCGCGCCAGCCTTTTCATTCAGGCTGAAGGTGATGTCGCGGGCCACGGCCTGGAGCGACTTTTGCGCCTTTTCGACCGCTGCCTGCAGCTGCTCCGGATCAAGCGCCTTGTTCTCGGCCGCTGAAGCCGCGCCCGGCGCGCTGCGCTCGGCGTCCTTGGTCGCCTCAAGCACGGCATTGCGCTTTAACTGCGCCGCGGCCGATTGCGCCGCATCCGCCTTGCTTGGCGGCGTGCGCTGAACGCTGGCGTGCGCCGCTGCGACGGGGGGAGTGGATTGAATAGTCATGATGCTCTCCTATCCGCGAACGCCCGAGGTGGCAGTTATTGCCGCCCCGGGCGCCTTCGACTGGCAAATATTGCCGGCTCGAGGGGCGATCAGTTCAATAGCGACAACACGTTTTGCGGGACGCTGTTGGCTTGCGCGACCATCGCCGTACCCGACTGTTGCAAAATCTGTGCCCGGGTCAGGTTGGCGGTTTCGGCGGCGAAGTCGGCATCCATGATGCGGCTGCGTGCGGCGTACTGGTTTTCGCGTGCGGTCTCGAGCTGCTGGATCGTGAATTGCATCCGTCCCATCACGCCACCGACCGTGGCGCGGTTGCTGGCCACCGAGTTGAGGGCCGAGTCGATCGCGGTCAGTGCCGTCGAGGCGGCGGCCGAGATGTTGCCGCCCGGGCCGGCCACGCTGGCAAAGGTGGCGCTCATGCTGTCCGCCGCGGCCGCGCCGATCTGGAAGCTGAAGGTGCCGAACACGCTCTGGTTGTTGAGCTTGGCAGCGCCTTGCAGGCGGTCCATTTCGGTGTTGAGCTGCTGGTATTCGGTGTCGAGGTAGCCGCGCTCGGTGGAGCTGATGGTGCCGTTGAGCGCCTGCACCGCCAGTTCGCGCATGCGCTGCAGCATGTCGGCCGCGGTGGCCAGCGCGCCATCGGCGGTCTGGGCGAACGAGATGCCGTCTGAAGCGTTGCGCATTGCCACCGTCAGGCCGCGGGCATCGGCTTCCATGCGCTGGGCAACGGCCAGACCGGCGGCGTCGTCGCGGGCGCTGTTGATGCGCAGACCCGAGGACAGCCGCTGCAGCGAGGTGGCGAGGCCCTCCTGGCTACGGTTGAGGTTGCGCTGTGCGTTCAGCGAATAGACGTTGGTGTTGATGACTTGTGCCATGACGATCTCCTGAAGATCTGGTCTTAGCGCCCGGGGAATCGCGCTTGTGGCGCGCTCACCGAGCGGTGGTTCGAATGTTGGTTAGTTGAGCAGCGAGAGCACGTTCTGCGGCACGCTGTTGGCCTGCGCGACCATCGCGGTACCCGACTGCTGCAGAATCTGCGCGCGGGTCAGGTTGGCGGTTTCGGCCGCGAAGTCGGCATCCATGATGCGGCTGCGTGCGGCGTACTGGTTTTCGCGTGCGGTCTCGAGCTGCTGGATCGTGAATTGCATCCGTCCCATCACGCCACCGACCGTGGCGCGGTTGCTGGCCACGCTGTTCAGCGCGGTGTCCAGCGCGGTGAGCGCGTTGGCGGCGTTGGCGCTGGTGCTGATCGAGGCGCCCGAGGTGCCCACCGCCACGCTGGTGAAGGTGGCGCTCATGCTGTCGGCCGCGGCGGCACCGATCTGGAAGCTGAAGGTGCCGAACACGCTCTGGTTGTTGAGCTTGGCGGCGCCCTGCAGGCGGCTCAGCTCGGTGTTGAGCTGACCGTATTCCGAATTGAGATAGCCACGTTCCGTGTCCGAGATCGTGCCGTTGAGCGATTGAACCGCCAGTTCGCGCATGCGCTGCAGCATGTCGGCCGCGGTGGCCAGCGCGCCGTCGGCGGTCTGGGCGAACGAGATGCCGTCCGAAGCGTTGCGCATTGCCACCGTCAGGCCGCGGGCGTCGGCTTCCATGCGCTGGGCAACGGCCAGACCGGCGGCGTCGTCGCGGGCGCTGTTGATGCGCAGACCCGAGGACAGCCGCTGCAGCGAGGTGGCGAGGCCTTCCTGGCTACGGTTGAGGTTGCGCTGTGCGTTCAGCGAGTAGACGTTGGTGTTGATGACTTGTGCCATGACAATCTCCTGATTTCTTCTTCGGGGTTCTGTCAGCGTGCATCTGCCCGAACCCTTGGCATTCCTTACGGCGACGGAAAGTGAAACTGTAGGAAATTTTGCGCCACACCATCGGCGCAAACCCTTGCGCCGTAAAGGCTTAGGGCGCCTTGCCCTGCGGGAAGGTGGCGCCGGAATATGCCTTTGATGTGCATTCGCGGGCCGCTTTTGCGGCGCCGCCGCCAGAAAGAAAAAGAGGTCCGCGGGGGCCGTTTGTGCCGGCGAGACGCAGGCTTCAGGGCAGGTGGTGTTTCAGCCAGTCGTCCACATGGTCTTCCAGAATGTAGTCGGCCTTGACCCATTCGCGCAGCGCGTCGCCGGCGCGTTCGGCGGCGTCCAGATCGTGCACGTGCGCGCGGATCGCTTCGATCCATTCTTGTGACGAATTGTTAACCCGGGTCACCGGTGCGCCGCGGTAGGGTTCGATATCGGTACACACCACCGGCCAGCCCAGGATGCCGTAGTCGAGCAGGCGCAGATTGCTCTTGGCCTCGTTGAAGGGGTTGATCTCCAGCGGTGCGACGGCCAGGTCGAGGTTCAGGCCGGCGAGCGTGGCCGGGTAGCGTTCGAAGTCCACCCAGCCGTAGGCCTCCCGGACGTAGGGCGCCAGCGCCGGCGGACACATCCCGAAGAAGATCCAGTCCACCTCGGTGTGGGTGTGCTTGACCACGGTCTCGATCAGCGCCAGATCGCCCGCGTGCTGTTGCGCGCCGGCCCAGCCGACGCGGGGCTTGCTGCCCGTGCGACGCTTCGATTCGAGCCCCTCCCAGCGCGCCCACTCCACGCGGTTGGGCACCACCCGGATGTCGTCGATCATGTGGCGCGCGAAGTCCACCAGCGGCTCGGTCGATACCACCAGCCGGTGGCACTGAGCGAGGCAGCGGCGCATGTGGGTGCGGGTCTCGCGGGTCCATTGGGTGAACACGTCGCTGTCGCAGGGCACCGCGGTGGTCAGGTCGTCGAGCGCGGCGACGATCAGCACGTCCGGCACGTGGGTGCGCATCTGGCGCAGCAGGGTCACCTGCTCGCTGACCGCGGGGTTGTGGACGATGTAGCTGTCCACCCCCTCCAGACGGGCCAGGTCCATCGCGCTCGACATGCGCCGCACATCCAGCGAGGGCGGGCGGAAGATTGCCGCTTGCGCCTTGCCGGCGCGGCGTGCGGCGCGCAGCGGGGCGATGGCGCGAAACTCGCCGGCACCGGTCACCGGGTCGGCGACGATGCGTGGCACGTCGGCCGGGATGGCGTGCCATTCGACCGCGCAGCCGGCCTCGACGCGCACGTCCTCGCAGCTCAGCCGCAGGTTCGGGTTCCACGCGCCGTCGCGCCCGAGCGGGGCCACATAGCGCGCCACGAGCGCGTTGCGCTGCCCCCCGAGCGCAGCCTGCAGGCGCGCCATCTCGGCAATGCACGCATCCTCGCTGCGCCCTTCGAGCGGCGGGCTGTCGTCGTTGTAGTGCGCAATCGTCACCCACGGCGTCCACACCAGCCGGCCCTGCGCGCGCAGGCGTGCGGAGAGATCGGACTCGGCGCCGATCAGGCCGAAGGCGGGGTCGAAACCGCCGGCCGCGTCGAAGGCCGAACGCCGCGTGAGCAGGCAGGCGCTGTTGAGCAGGTGGTAGTTCTGGTCGGTCTGCAGGCGGCCCAGATAGCCGGGATAGTCGAGCGGCGTCTCGTCGGTCTCGGGGGCGCCGATGCCCGGCGGCAGGCCGAACACCGAGCCGGAGAAATCCAGCGTGCCGTCGCCCGGCCGCGCCTGGCGCGGCGCCACCGCGGCCACGTCGGGGCGCATCGCATGGCTCATCAGCCGCTCCAGCCAGTGCGCGGCCAGGAACTGCACGTCGTGATGCAGAAACAGAATGTAGGCCGCGTCGCTGTGCGCAGCGCCGTGGTTGAAGGCCGCCGCGCGGTTCCACTCACCGCCGAGCGCGCAGCGCAGAACGCGCTCGCCGTGCTGCTGTTGCAGGCGCTCGGCCCACTGCGCGCAGTCGGGGTCATCGCTGCCGTTGTCGACCAGAATCAGGCGAAAGTCCGGCCAGCGGGTGTGATGGAACAGGCTGTCGACCGCCGGCTCCACAAACTCCAGGCGGTTGCGGTAGGCCAGCACGATGTCGACGCGCGGCTGCGTGTCGTGCTGGTATTCGACGCGCCAGGTGGCGTGCAGCGCGCCGGGGCGGATCGTGTGCTCGGCCGCGTTGCGCGTCAGGTGGGCGGCCAGCGCGGCGTGCGCGTCGCGGTCCGAGATCAGCACCGCCGGCGATACCGGCAGGCTCAGCAGCGGATCGGCGACGTGGCCGATGGCGTCCGCGCCGACCGCGTCGAGCACGCGCAGCGTAAAGTCGTAGAAGCGCGTACTGGCGTGGGCCGCAAAGCCGCCGGCGCGGCGATAGACCTCGGCGCGCGCCCACAGCGCCCCGACGTAGTCGCAGCTGCGCAGGAAGTCCACGCACAGGTCGGGCTTGAAGCGCGGTTCCACCCGGTTGCCGTCGATGCGGATCACGTCGTCGTCGGTATATAGCGCCATCCACTGCGGGCGGGTGGCGAATTCGTGGGCGACGCGCCACAGGCACAGCGGATCGAGCTCGGCGCCCGGCGGC
>JAGRFQ010000016.1 GCA_020445945.1 Rhodocyclaceae bacterium | reverse complement strand
CGCCGCCGGCAGCAGCGCCGCCGGCAGCAGCGCCGCCGGCCGCCGCCGTGGCCGATGGCCGGCCGACCGACACCGCGCCGATCGTCTCGCGCCTTGCCGACCGCCCGCGCATGCACGGGGTGATCGACAAGTTCGTCGCGCGCATGCACGCGCAGATGCCGCGCATCGAGGCGGCCGCCGAGGCGGGACAGTTCGAGGCGCTCGCGCACCTGGCGCACTGGCTCAAGGGCGCTGGCGGCACGGTCGGCTTCGATGTCTACACCGAGCCGGCAGCCGAGCTTGAAGCCGCCGCCAAAGCCGCCGACGCAGCGCGCTGCACGCAGCATGTCGCCAGCCTGGCCGCGATCAGCGCGCGCATTGTCGGGCCGGCGCTTGCGGACACGGCAGCGGACACTTCGCCGCCCGTCGCCGCACCGCCCGCGCCATCGCCAGCCCCGCCCTCGGGCACCGCAGAGGTGCGCTCCAGCCTGGAGGGCATGCCGCGCCTGCACGGGGTGATCAGCAAGTTCATCGCGCGCATGGAAGAACAACTGCCGGTCTTCGAGGCCGCGATGGCAGCGACCGACTTTGCCGCCCTGGCCGAGCGCGCGCACTGGCTCAAGGGCGCCGCCGGCACGGTCGGCTTCGAACAATTCACCGATCCCGCGATCGCCCTGGAAGAGGCGGCGCGGGCGCAGGACGCGGTGCGCTGCCGCGGCCATCTCGACGGTATCGCGGCGCTCGCCCGTGCAATGCGCGCGCCAGCGGCAGCGGAAACCGCCAGCGGTGAAGCATCATGACAAACTCATTGTTCAAGTTTGTGCCGCCGCAACCGACTTACTTAGACGAGTTCTCAGCGTTCTCGCAGCTGCCCACAAGAGGAAAAACACCCGTGCCCCCAACAAGCTCCTCCCAGGCGCGCCTTGCCGGTAGCGCCGACACAACCCCGCTGGGCATGATGCAGCGCGCGTCGATCATGCTCATCGACGACGAGGAGATCACGCTCGAAGTGATCCAGATGTTCCTCGAAGACGCCGGCTACGAGCGCTTCATCCAGACCCCCGATTCGCGCGAAGCCTTTGCCACGCTGGAGCGCGAGCGCCCCGACCTGGTGCTGCTCGACCTGATGATGCCGCACGTCAGCGGCTTCGACATCCTGCAGGCGATCCGCAGCGACGAGCGCTTCAAGTTCCTGCCGGTGGTGGTGCTCACCTCCTCCACCGACGGCCCGACCAAGCTCAAGGCGCTGGAGATGGGCGCAACCGACTTCCTCGCCAAGCCGGTGGACCAGAGCGAGCTGGTACTGCGCGTGCGCAACACCCTCGCCGCCAAGGCGTATCAGGACCGCCTCGCCTACATCGACCGCCTCACCGGCCTGCCCAACCGTCACATGCTGCTCGACCGCCTCGAATGGGCCATGGAGCATGCCCGGCGCTACGGCCAGAACGGCGCCCTGCTGCACATCGACGTCGACCGCTTCAGCGAACTCAACGAGGCGCTCGGCCCGGCGCGTGCCGACACCTTGCTGCAGCACGTGGCCACACGCCTGCACGACGCGGCACGCAGCAGCGACGTGATGACCATGCTCAAGGCCTGCGAGTCGAGCGGCGGGCTGGGGCGGCTCGGCGGCGACGAATTCGTGCTGCTGCTGCTCGGCGAGCTGACCCCGGACTGCACGGTGCGCGTCGCCAAGCGCCTGCTCAAGGCCATGGCCGAGCCGTTTCGCATTGGCGACCAGGAGCTCTACGTGTCGGTCAGCATCGGCATCGCCACCTTCCCGGACGACGGCGTCGACATCGACACCGTGCAGCACAACGCGGCCATCGCCGTGCGCGCGCTGCAGGACGGCCAGCACAATGCGCACGGCGCCTTCCAGTTCTATTCCGAGGATCTGAACAAGGAGACGCTCGACCGGCTGGACCTCGAAACCGAGTTGCGCCGGGCGCTCGAGCGCAAGGAATTCGAGCTCTTCTACCAGCCGCAATACGATGTCGCCACCACCGCCATCGTCGGCGCCGAGGGGCTCGTGCGCTGGCACCACCCCGAGCGCGGCTACGTCTCGCCGCTGGAGTTCATCCCGCTGGCCGAGGACATCGGGCTGATCGACCGGATCGGTCGGTGCGTGCTCGAAACCGGCTGCCGCCAGCTGTGCGCGTGGCTCAAACAAGGGCTGGACCCCGGCGTGCTGTCGATCAATGTGTCGGTACACCAGTTCCGCGAACCGGGCTTCGTGGACACCGTGCGCGACACCCTCGCGCGTGCCGGTGTGCCCGCCGCGCGCATCAAGCTGGAGATCACCGAATCCTTGATCGTGAGCCACGCCGAGCGCACCACTGAAATGCTCGAAGCCTTGCGCGAGATCGGCGTCAAGCTCTCCATCGACGACTTCGGCACCGGCTATTCCTCGCTGTCCTACCTGCGCCGGCTGCCCATCGACGAGCTCAAGATCGACCGCAGCTTTCTCGCGGATGTCGAGACCAGCGCCGACAGCGCCGCCATCGTGCGCGCCATCCTCGCGCTGGCGCACGGCCTCGATCTGAGCGTCACCGCCGAGGGCGTCGAAACCCCGGGGCAGCTCGCGTTTCTCGACGTGCACCGCTGCGCCTCGTTTCAGGGCTTCTACTTCAGCAAACCGGTGCCCGCCGCCGACTTCGGCGCCATGCTCGCGCAGGCCGCCGCCGGCATCGCCCCAACGCCCGCATCCGCCTGAGCTTGCGCCCGCGGCTTGCACCCAGCATCAGGCTTGACCTTGCGTTATAGTTCACGAACGATAACGCAACCATTGCACCCTGCCCGCTTGATGACACGCCCGTGCTTCCGTTCCCGCCTTGGTCTGCTGATCGCGCCCGCACTGTGCGCGCTCAGCCTGCTCGCGAGCGCGATGGCTCACGCCGAATCGGTGACGCTGGCGGTGGCGACCAACTTCATCGTGCCGGTGCGCGAGATCGCAAGCGCCTTCGAAGCCGCCAGCGGCCACCGCGTGCGCATCAGCACCGGCTCCACCGGCAAGCTCTACGCGCAGATCGCCCACGGCGCGCCCTTCGATGTCTTCCTCGCCGCCGACAGCGAACGCCCGGCGCGCGCCGAAGCCGAAGGCCTGGCCGTGCCCGGCTCGCGCATCACCTACGCCATCGGCAAACTGGTGCTCTACAGCGCCGAGCCGGCGCGGATCGATGCACAGGCCAGCGTCCTGCGGCGCGGCGACTACACCCGGCTGGCGATCGCCAACCCCGACACCGCCCCCTACGGCCTCGCCGCGGTCGAGACCCTGCGCGCGCTGGGGCTGTATACCGCCGCCGCGCCGCGCCTGATCCGCGGCGACAACATCGCCCAGACCTATCAGTTCGTCGCCACCGGCAACGCGCCGCTGGGCTTTGTGGCGCTCTCTCAGGTCATCGACCACGCCGAGGGTTCGCGCTGGGTGGTGCCTGAGACGCTGTACGCGCCGATCCATCAGGACGCGGTGCTGCTCGCGCGCGCCGCGCGCAATCCCGCCGCCGGCGCATTCATGCAGTTTCTGGGCAGCGACGCCGCACGACGCATCCTCATCCGCTACGGCTACGCGCCGCCGCCGTCGCGCTGAACCATGCTCGAAGCCATCGCCCTCACCCTCAAGCTCGCCACCCTCAGCACGCTGGTGTTGCTCCTTGTCGGCACGCCGCTGGCCTGGTGGCTGGCGCGCTCCGGCGCGGTGTGGAAGGAGGCCGTCGCCGCCGTGGTGGCGCTGCCGCTGGTGCTGCCGCCGACGGTGCTCGGTTTCTATCTACTGGTCGCGCTCGGGCCAAACAGCCCGCTCGGCCAGGCCGCCACCGCGCTGTTCGGCCACGCGCTGCCGTTCAGCTTTGCCGGGCTGGTGATCGGCTCGGTGATCTACTCGCTGCCCTTCGTGGTGCAGCCGGTGCGCAATGCCTTCGAGGCGATCGGCGAGCGCCCGCTGGAGGTGGCGGCCACGCTGGGCGCCTCGCCCTGGGATGCGTTCTGCTCGGTCGCCCTGCCGCTGGCCCGCCCCGGCCTGCTCACCGGCGCGGTGCTCGGCTTCGCCCACACCGTCGGCGAATTCGGCGTGGTGCTGATGATCGGCGGCAACATTCCGGGCGAAACGCGGGTGCTGTCGATTGCCATTTACGACTATGTCGAAGCGCTGGAGTGGGACAAGGCGCACCTGCTCGCGGCCGGCATGGTGGCGTTCTCCTTCGTCGTGATTCTGGTCACCATGCTGACCGAGAAGCGCCTGCGCGAGCGGCGCGCATGAGCACCCTCGACGCGCATTTTCACGGCCGCCACGGCGCGTTTTCGCTCGACGCCGCGTTCAGCCTGCCGATGCACGGCGTGAGCGCGCTGTTCGGCCCCTCGGGCTGCGGCAAGACCACGATCCTGCGCAGCATCGCCGGGCTCAACCGGATGGCCGGCCACCTTCGCGTGGGCGACGCGGTGTGGCAGGACGCCCAGCGCGCGATGCCCGCCCATGCCCGCGCGGTGGGCTACGTGTTTCAGGAGGCCAGCCTGTTCGCGCATCTGTCGGTGGGCGCCAATCTCGACTACGCGATCCGCCGCGCCAAGGCCGGCAATGCCGGCCCCACGCGGGAGGCGCTGGTCGATTCGCTCGGCCTGGCGCCGCTGCTGCCGCGCATGCCGGCGCGGCTGTCGGGCGGCGAACGCCAGCGCGTCGCCATCGCCCGCGCGCTGCTCACCCGCCCGCAGGTGCTGTTGATGGACGAGCCGCTGTCGGCGCTCGACGGCCCGGCGCGCGACGACATCCTCGGCGTGCTCGAAGCGCTGCCGGCGGTGAGCCCCGCGCCGATCGTGTATGTCAGCCACGCCATCGACGAGGTCGCCCGGCTGGCCGACACGCTGGTGGTGCTCGACGCCGGCAAAGTGATGGCCAGCGGGCCGACCAACGCCATCCTCACCCGCACCGACCTGCCGCTGGCGCACGGCGAGCACGCCGGCGCGGTGTTCCGCGGGCGCATCGCCGCGCATCACGCGGACGCGCACCTGACCGAGGTCGACAGCGACGGCGGCCGCCTGCTGGTCAGCGCCCCCGCCGCGCCGGCCGGTCGCGCGCTGCGCCTGCGCATTGCCGCGCGCGACGTGTCGATTGCCCTGTCGCGCCCGACCGACAGCAGCATCGTCAACCACCTGCCGGCCACGGTGGTCGACATCTCCCCCGACCCCCACCCCGGCCACCGGCTGGTGCGTCTGGCGGTCGGCGACACCGTTTTGCTGGCGCGCATCACCGAACACTCCCGCGCCCGGCTGGCGCTGGCCCCGGGCCTCGCCGTGTGGGCGTTGATCAAGGGGGTGGCGGTGCGTTGAAGCGCGTTGTGGCGGGTTCGGAATCCCGCCGCGGCGCGCTATAATCGCGCCTTTTCGCATTGCCCGACCGGAGAGCCCCCATGGACGCAGAACGCTTCAACACCATCGCCGACACCCTGCGCGACCTCAAGCGTCGCGGGCAGGAACTGCGGAGGTATCTTTGACTACGATGTAAAGGCATCGAAGCTCGAAGAGGTCAACATCGCCCTGGAAGACCCCGAGGTCTGGAACGACGCGACGCGGGCGCAGGAACTGGGCAAGGAAAAGAAGCTGCTCGAAGGCGTGGTGCTGACGCTCGACACCGTCGCCCGGCAGTCCGCCGATCTGCTCGAACTGTTCGAAATGGCCGAGGCGGAAGACGACGAGGACACGCTCGAAGCGGTCGCCGGCGACATGCAGGCGCTCGAAGGGCTGGTCGCCGACATGGAGTTCCGGCGCATGTTCGCCCACCCGATGGATGCCAGTCCGTGCTTCATCGAGATCCAGTCCGGCGCGGGCGGCACCGAGGCGCAGGACTGGGCCGGCATGCTCGAACGCATGTATCTGCGCTACTGCGAACGCAAGGGCTTTTCCACCGAGCTGCTCGAAGAATCCGAAGGCGAAGTGGCCGGCATCAAGAGCGCCACGATCAAGGTCGACGGCGAGTATGCCTACGGCTTTTTGCGTACCGAAACCGGCATCCACCGGCTGGTGCGCAAGTCGCCCTTCGACTCCAACGCGCGACGTCACACCAGCTTCTGCTCGGTGGTGGTGTTCCCGGAAGTCGACGACTCGATCGAGGTCGAGATCAACCCGTCCGACGTGCGCACCGACACCTACCGCGCCTCCGGTGCGGGCGGTCAGCACATCAACAAGACCGACTCCGCGGTGCGCCTGACCCACGAGCCGACCGGCATCGTGGTGCAATGCCAGAACGACCGTTCGCAACACCGCAACCGCGACGAAGCCTGGAAGATGCTCAAGGCGCGGCTCTATGAGCTCGAATTGCGCAAGCGCCAGAGCGAACAGCAGGCGGTGGAAGACGCCAAGAGCGACATCGGCTGGGGCCACCAGATCCGCTCCTACGTGCTCGACCAGTCGCGCATCAAGGATTTGCGCACCAGCTACGAGGTGGGCAACACCCAGAGCGTGCTCGACGGCGATCTCGACGGCTTCATCGAAGCCAGCCTCAAACAGGCGGTATAAGCCGGAAACGGGCCGCCAGCGGCGGCCCGCACACGCATGACCGATCACGATTTCAGCGAATATCTCGCCCCCGGCTACACCGCGGACGACGTGCCCGAGCTGTCCGCTCTGGCCGGCGCACGCCCGGTCATCGACACCTTCATCTCGCTGTTTCGCGGCAGCGAAGCCGAGGTGTTGCTGCGGCTGCTGGTGCTGCGCGAAATCGGCCGCGACGCCGACAGCCCGCGCTGGTCGCCCGACGCGCTGCGCCGGCGCTTCGCCTATCTCGACGCGGTCAAGCTCGAAACCGTGCTCAAGCGCCTGCGCGAACACCGCCTGCTGAACTTCGGCGACGACGGCCACTACCACCTCGCCGACCCCGGCCGCAACGCCGTCGCCGCGCTCGGCATGCTGCTGCGCTTCGACGACGCGGAAGACGCCGAACTCGGCTTTCTCACCGCCCAGCTCGCCGGCCTGCAGGCCACCGGTGCAGTCACCGCCGAAGCCCTCGGCCACCTGCTCTCCAAGCTCAACGACCTCACCCTGCACTTTGAGGAAACCATCGCCTCGGGCTCGGAGTTTCGCATCGTCGACGCACGCCAGCGGCTGTCGGCCAACGGCAAATGGCTGACCCGCGGCACCGAGCTGCTGCACGCCCTGCTCGCCGACCCCGACGCCAGCTTCGACGTCGCCCGCATCGCCCAGCGCATCGGGCTGGCGCAGTCGCGGCTGGCGCGTGTCGACGCCGCTTTTCAGCGCGCGCTCAACAAGATCGAGACCCAGCGCGTCACCCTCGGCAGCTCCGGCATTTCGTCCAGCGACGTCGCCGCCTGGCTGCGCACGCGCAGCGCCGACACGCTCGTCGCGCTGGTCGCCGACGCCCTCACCGACACCCCCGATCTGCGCCTGCTCGCCGGCGGGCACGAGCTGCTCGACCGCGCGGAGGCCGCGCTGTGCGATGACCCGCGGCGCAGCGACGCGCTTGCCACCCTGCCGCCGCCCGACAGCGCGCCGGGCGCCGTGCGCGCAGAGGAAGAAGACCTGCGCCTGCTCAGCCACTTCACCACCCGCCTCGGCCGCGTCGACCAGCCCACCGCGCTGCACACGCTCATCGGCGGTGGCGGCTTCGCGCATGCCGCGTACCGCCTCTCGCTGCTCGCGCTGCTGGCCGACGGGCGTAGCGCCTCGCCGGCCGACGGCCCGGTTGGTCAGTTCATGCAGCTGCCGCTGGACGTCGAATTCGACGCGGCCCTGATCGCCGTCGGCAGCGACGAAATCGCGCGCATGAGCGCCGGCCACGTCACCCCCGCCCAACCCGACTGAACGCCCATGGAACACGACATCCGCGCCCTCACCGCGCGCCTCATCGCCCACCGCTGGCTGCCACGCAAAGATCCGCAGGTGCGCCGCGCGCTGATCGACGAGCACTTTCGCGGCGAGCTCGAAAACCGTCTCGCCAGCGTCGGCCTGCACCTGCTCGACAACCCCTACGCGGCGCACGTCGCGGTCGGCCTGACCCCCGACGCGCTGGAGCCGAGCTTCGGCGCCGGGCGCGAATACCAGGCCAGCAACATGGGGCTCGCGCGCGACGAGATCGCGCTGCTGACGGTGCTTTGGGCACTCATCATCCTGCCCAAGCGCGAGCGCCAGGTCACCCGCCAGAACCTCGCCAACGCGGGGCAGGAAGAACTTTTTGCCAGCGAACAACCCGTCGCCCACGGCGCCGAAGTGTCGGCCGCGGTGGCCGAAGCCTCGCTGATCGCCGACTTCGGCCCGCGCCTCGGCGGCAAGACCAAGGTGCGCAACTTCATGCTCGGCAAGCTCGCCCGCCTCGGCTTCATCGAGCGGCGGGGCGGCATGATCCTCGAAGGTCCGCTGCTCGACGTTGCCCTCGACTATCGCCTGATGGCCGACCGCATCATCCACGGCACGCTGGCCGACGTGCTCACCGCCGCCGGCCATGCGCCACCGGTCGACGACGCGTTCGCGCTGGCCGAGGCGGCCCGGGACGACGACGCGGACGACACCGAGACCGGCGCGTATTGAGCCCGCCCGCCCCCGACACGCACCCGAGATACGCTCACGATGTTCCACATCAAACAAATCGAACTGGTCCACTGGGACTACTGGCGCCGCTTCACGCTGCCGCTGGACGCGCAGATCATCACCATCGTCGGCCCCAACGGCTCGGGCAAGACCACCCTGCTCGACGCGCTGCGCACGCTGTTTGCGCTGCGCTGTTCGGGCAAGCGCGATTTTCGCCGCTACGTGCGCCGCGCCGAGCGCAGTTTTGCGTGGATTCGCGCCACCGTCGCCAACGCGCCGGGCGCGACCGGGCGGCGGCCGTTCTTTCCGTGCATGGACGACGTGGTCACGCTGGCCTGCCGCATCCGCCGCGCCGGCGGCGAGTGGACCCGCGACTACACCATCGTCGATGGCGATGAAGACATCGAGACGCTGGAGCAGATCAACGACTGGATCGGCCTGCGCGACTATCAGAGCCGTCTCGCCGCGGGCGGGCTGACGCCGGCCATCGCCAAGGTGCTGGCGCTGGAGCAAGGCGACACCGACAAGCTGTGCGAATACGCCCCAAAGGCGCTGCTCGAACTGGTGTTCGACGTGTTCGGCGACAAGGAGGTGCTCGACAACTACGCGGTGGCGCGCGAGGAGCAGCAAAACGCGGAGCGCGAACTCGACTCGCTGGGGGTCGATCTCGATCGCCTGCGCGCCCAGGCCGAGGCCAAGCGGCTGGCCGCGGACCGCTATCTGGAATGGAAGCAGCTCACCGACGAGGCGCAGGCGCTGGCGGCCGAAGTGGTGCCGCGCCTGGAGGCGCACGAGCTGCGCCGCGACATCCGCGCCGAGCGCGCGCAACTGCGCGAACTCGACACCGAGCGGCGATCGCGCCATCAGGGCCTGGCCGCCGCGCGCCAGCGGATTGTGCAGGTCGAAGCCGAAAAGGCGGCCGAGGAGCAGGCGCGCACACAGGCCCGCGCGCGCCATCTGGCGACCGAAAAACAGCATCTCGCGGCGCACGACCGGCTGCGTGACCTTGAGCACGTGCTGCGCGAACGCGACCGCCTGCGCGAGGTGCTGGCGCGCGAGGACGGGCAGGACGCGGCGGCAATCGAGGCCGAACACGAGCGGCTCGAAGCCGAGTTGGGCGCGTTGCGCGTCACCGAGCGCGACCTGATCGCACGCTTTGAATCCGCCAAGGACGCGCTGGCCGCCGCCCGCGAACGCCGCGGCGCGCCCGGCGACGCCGAGGTGCGCGACTTTCGCGCGCAGCTGGAGGCCGCCGGCATCGCCCATCGCGCGCTGGCCGAGTGCATCGAAGTGACCGACCCGGCGTGGCAGGCGGCCATCGAGGCGGTGCTGCGACCGTATCGTCACGTGCTGCTGCTCGACCGCGCGGCGGATCGTCACAGCGCCTGGGCGCTGGGCGAAGCGGCGCGTTTTCGCCACTTTGTGGTCGCCGACTGCGAGGCCGCCCCGCCGCCCCCGCGCGGGACGCTGGCCGAGGTGCTGCGTTTCGCCGGCGAGGCGCCGCGCTGGCTGTTCGACCTGCTCGGGCGGATTCATCGGGTCGAAGACGTCGCCGCCGGCAGCGAGCTGCCGCGCGACGCGGAGTGGATCACCCGCGATGCCTACCACCGCGAACGCCGCGGGGCGCGCCATCTGGGCCGCCCGCGCGACTATCATTTCGGCGAGCTGGCGCGGCAGGCGCGGATCACGCAGCTGACGGCCGACGTCGCCGAAATCGACGCCGCGCTGTCGCCGCTGCGCCCGCAGATGGACCACCTGCGCGAGCGGCTCAACACCGTGCGCGGGCAGCTGCTGGGCTTGAGCGCCGCGCCGCAACTGGCAGCCCGGGCGGAGGCGTTCGCCGCTGCGGCGGACGCGTTGCCCGAGGCCAAGGCCGCGCTCACCGCCGCCATTGGCGCGCGCGCCGAGTTGCAAGGCACGCTCGACGCAATCAGCGAGCGGCTCAACGGCATCCAGATCGAGCTCGACCGGCGTCGCCGCGAGCTGGCGACGCACGAGCACCGCCTGAGCGAGCTCAACGCCGAGCAGCTGCCGCGGCGCCAGTCGCAACATCGCCGCGTGCAACGCCTGCGTGGTCTGCGCCGCGGCATGCCGGGTGCGTGGATTCGCGGTGACGGGCTGGCGGCACTGAGCGAACGCTACGGCGACAGCCGCAGCGCGCGCGCCGAGGCTGAACGCCTGCGCGCGCGGCTGGCGCAGGGCGAGTGGATTGTGGACCCCGGCGTGCTGACATTGCGCGACCGCCTGGTGGACGATCTCGACCGGCGCGAGCGCGACTACACCGCGCGGCAAGGCTATTGCGCCACCGCGCGGCGCCATTCCGACGAAGCGCGCGCGGCCTACATCGCCAAGCTGCGCGCGACGGTGCGCCAGTACGCTCGCAATCTCAAGGCGCTGGGCGAGCTGGCACACGTCGGCGTGGAGTGCCCGTCGCCGGTGCTGGAGAATGACGACGCGGCGCTCGCCGGCGCCGGGCTGGATGTGCGCTTCGACTTCGACCGCAAGGGCGCGGTCGGGCTCAACGACGGCGAGGCCTCGGGCGGTCAGCAGGTGATGAAGTCGCTGATTTTGCTGATCGCGCTGCTGATGGACGAGGCGCGCCCCGGCGGTTTCGTGTTCATCGACGAACCGTTCGCGCATCTGGACGTGGCCAACATCGACCGTGTCGGCAGCTTTCTGCGCGCGACGCGGGCGCAGTATCTGATCACCACCCCGGTGACCCACAACGCCAATGTGTTCGCCCCCGCCCAACTGACGCTGGTGACGCGCAAGAAACCGGCAGGCACGGACTGGGCACCACCGATCGGGGTGTTGCAGCGGCAGATCGACTGAGCCGGCCGGCGCTCAGAAGTACTGGTCGGCGTCTTCCTGTGCGTTGCCCGGAGTGACGATGGCGCTGACCTCGCCGATCGCCAGCAGCATCTCGTAGTTCCAGGTGCAGTTGCGGCCGTGCTCCTTGGCATAGTAGAGCGCGGTGTCGGCGCGGCCGAGCAGCGCGGCCGGCGCCTCGCTGTTGTCGACGCGGGTGTAGCCGAGCGAGCAGGTGACGGTGCCGACCTGCGGAAAGTCGTGCGCTTCGATGTCGCGCCGGAAGCGCTCGAAGATGGCCGACACGGTGTCTTCGGGGATGTTGCGCAGCATCACCACAAACTCCTCACCACCGAAGCGAAACAGTTTGTCGGAGCCGCGGAACGCCTGGCGCATGCGCTCGGCGAGGCGGATCAGCACCTCGTCGCCGAACAGATGGCCCCATGTATCGTTGATGTGCTTGAAGTGGTCGATATCGACGATGCCCAGCCACGACGGGTTGGGCCCGTTGCTGTCGTCACGGCGGTCGTCGTCGCTCCGGCGCACCTGCTCGGCACTGGCGATGAGCTGGTCGAACTGCTCGTCGAAGGTCTTGCGGTTGAGCAGCCCGGTGAGGGTGTCGAGGTTGGCGTATTCCCACTGCGCCATGAGGCGCTCAAAACAACGGATGTAAGCGTGGATGCCGTCGATCACCGCGGTGGACACCGGGCGGCGCAGGCACACTTCGAACACCCAGCGCTTGCGCCCGCCGTGCATCACCGGAAAGGCCATGCGCCAGCCTTCGCCGACCCGCACGCGGTGGGCGACGTCGCCACCCGAGAGCACGCCCAGCAAGAAGGGGTCGCCGGGCAGCAGGGGCGCATCGTCCGAGACGTCTTCCCACACGCCGCCCTCGTCATCGGCACTGCACCAGCCCAGGCCCGCCAACTGCAGCCCTTGCGCGCCGGGGCGGATCACGTGCAGCAGGCAGCGCTCGGCGCCAAGCGCGCGTTGCGCGCCCACGCACAGTGCCCGCAGCAGCGCTTCCCGTACATGCAGGGATGCAAGATGCTGTGCAGCCCGAAGCAGAGCCAGAAGAATGTCACCCGTTTTTGTACGCATCGCACTACTTGCTACCGGAACACCCGTTATTACGGCCACTGATGGCTGAATTGAAGTAATTTATTGGTCGCCATGACCATGGATTGCCCCCCTGCGGTCAGCGACTTATCCCCGCGGTTATGCGAAAATCGGCGTTTTCCGGCACCCGCCCCGCCCGGCGGGTCTGCCCGCATCCTTCAAAATGAGTCGCACATGTCCGAACAGAACACTCCGCCCGTCCAGGATGAAAACCACCTGATCGCCGAGCGCCGCGAAAAACTGAAAGCCTGGCGCGCCACCGGCACCGCGTATCCCAACGATTTTTCGCGCGAGAACACCGCGGCCAAGCTCGACGAGGTTTACGGTGACAAAACCCGCGAGGCGCTCGAAGCTGCGCCGGTAGAGGTGCGCGTGGCCGGCCGGGTGATGCTCAAGCGGGTGATGGGCAAGGCCAGCTTCGCGACCATTCAGGATCTGTCCGGCCGCATCCAGCTCTACGTGAGCAACCAGGGCGTGGGCGAAGACGTACACGCCGCGTTCAAGCACTGGGACATCGGCGACATCGTCGGCGCGGTGGGCACGGTGTTCAAAACCCGTACCGGCGAACTCACCGTCAATTGCAGCGAAATCCGCCTGCTCGCCAAGAATCTGCGTCCGCTGCCGGAAAAATTCCACGGCCTCACCGACCAGGAAACCAAGTACCGCCAGCGCTACCTCGACCTGATCATGAGCGAGCAGTCGCGCTTCACCTTCGTGGCACGCAGCCGGATGATCCAGTCGATTCGCAACTACATGATGAATCACGGCTTTCTCGAGGTCGAAACGCCGATGATGCATCCCATCCCCGGCGGTGCGGCGGCCAAGCCCTTCACCACCCACCACAACGCGCTCGACATGGAATTGTTCCTGCGCATCGCGCCCGAGCTGTTCCTCAAGCGGCTGGTGGTAGGCGGCTTCGAGAAGGTCTTCGAGGTCAATCGCAACTTCCGCAACGAAGGCCTCAGCCCGCGCCACAACCCCGAATTCACGATGATGGAGTTCTACGAGGCCTACGCCAACTACCACTCCCTGATGGATTTCACCGAAGGGCTGATCCGCCACGCCGCGCGCGAAGCGCTGGGCACCGAAACCTTCGAGTACCAGGGGCGCACGCTCGACCTCTCCAAGCCCTTCGAGCGGCTGACCATCGTCGACGCGATCCGCAAGCACCACCCCGGGTTCAGCGTCGAGCAGCTCGCCGACCCGGCGTGGATTCGCGACAAGATCAACGCCTTCGGCGAATCGGTCAAACCCGGCGGGCTCGGCAGCCTGCAGCTGCAACTGTTCGAAGCCTGTGCCGAAGCCGAGCTGTGGGCGCCGACCTTCATCATCGACTACCCGGTCGAGGTCAGCCCGCTGGCCCGCGCCTCGGACACCAACCCCGAAATCACCGAGCGCTTCGAGCTGTTCATCGTCGGTCGCGAGATCGCCAACGGCTTCTCCGAGTTGAACGACCCCGAAGACCAGGCCGCGCGCTTCCGCGCCCAGGTCGAAGCCAAGGAAGCCGGCGACGACGAAGCCATGTATTACGACGCCGACTACATCCGCGCGCTCGAATTCGGCATGCCGCCCACCGGCGGCTGCGGCATCGGCATCGACCGTCTGGTCATGCTCCTGACCGACAGCCCGGCGATCCGCGACGTGATCCTGTTCCCGCAGATGCGCGCCGAATAAACCGCGCGATGCAGATCCAGCAACTCCAGGTTGCCTTCGACGCGCGCGCCGACCGGCTGACCCTGCGCATCGCCACCGCCGAGCGCGAGGAGGTCCAGGTGGCGCTGACGCGGCGCCTGGTCAAGGCGCTGTGGCCGCACCTGCAGCGCATGCTTGAGGGTCACCTCGCCGGCACCGATGTGGCCGCGCCCATCGCAGACGCCAGCACGCCCGCGGTAGACCGCGGCAGCTACGCCGAGCCCTACGACGACGCCGATCTCGCCCATCCGCTGGGCGTCGAGCCGCTGCTCGCCATGGAAAGCCGGCTGCAGCCGGTAGACGGCCCGCTGTGCCGGGTCATGCTCGGCGAAGTGCGCGCCCGGCAAGTCACCTTCGACTGCGACCGCGACCTCATGCTCGCCTTGTGCGCCATGATCCGCGCCACCGTCGACAAGGCCGACTGGGGGCTCGACCTCGACGCACTCGGCGCGGCCGTCACGCCCGCCGTCCCGTCCGAGAACACGCCCACCATCCACTGATGGTCGAGCCGCTCGAGCCCGCCACGCTCGACTTCAGCGCCGATGGCGCGCCGTGGTCGACGCGCTTCGCGGCGCCCTACCACCCGCCCGGCGACGCGCTCGCGCGCAGCCGCCGGGTCTTTCTCGACGGCAACGCCCTGCCCGCGCGCTGGCAGGGGCGCGAGCGCTTCGTGATCGTCGAGACCGGCTTCGGCACCGGGCTCAATTTTCTCGCCACCTGGACCGCCTGGCTGGCCGACCCGGCGCGCTGCGCGCGGCTGCATTTCATCGCTTTCGAGAAACACCCCTGCACCGCCACCGATCTGGCCCGCGCCCATGCGCGCTGGCCGGCACTGGCGTCGCTGTCCGCCCGCCTGCGCGCAGACTGGCCGACGCTCACCCCCGGCATGCACCGGCTGTGGCTCGACGACGGCCGCGTCGCGCTCACGCTGTACTTCGGCGACGCCAGCGCCGGCCTCGCCAGGCTCGACGCCACCGTGGACGCCTTCTACCTCGACGGTTTCGCCCCACCGCACAACCCCGCGCTGTGGTCCGCGCGGCTGTGTCACCAGCTCGCCACGCTGGCCGCGCCGCACGCCACCTTCGCCAGCGGATCGGCAGATGAAACCGTTCGTCGGCATTTGCGCTACGCCGGTGCGGCCCTGCGGCCCGCGTCGACCGAGGCCCCGACCGACACGCTGGGCGGTCAATTCCCCGGCCATGCGTGCGCGCCCGCCGCGCAGCGCGTGCGCGAAGCCGTCATCCTCGGTGCCGGTCTCGCCGGCTCAAGCGTCGCCCAGCGCCTCGCTGCGCGCGGCTGGCAGGTGCGGGTGATCGACGCCGGCCCGGCCGCCGGCACTGGCGCATCCGGCAATCTCGCCGGCGTGCTGCGCCCCCTGCCGAGCCTCGATGACAACCGCCTCGCCCGCCTCACCCGCGCCGGCACGCTCACCGGCCTGCGCCATCTCGACGCACTCGCCCGCGCCGGGCATCCCGTGCGCTGGGCGCCCACCGGTGTGCTCCACCTCGCCCGCGACCCAACCCACGAAGCCCGCCAGCGCGCCGTTGTCGCGGCGCAACGCCCGCCCGCGGACTACCTGCGTTTTGTCGACTCGTCCGACGCCGCGGCGCTCGCCGGCTGGCCGGTGGCGGCGGGCGGCTGGTGGTTTCCGGGCAGCGGCTGGGTACAGCCACCGTCGCTGTGCAGCGCCAATCTCGCCGCCGCCGGCATCGCCGCACGCTTCAACACGCCGGTCGAGCGCATCGCCCGCATCGGCACGGTGTGGCAGCTGTTCGACACCGCCGGCGCAGTCGTTGACCAGACCGAAACGCTGATCCTCGCCAACGGCACCGGCATCCGCCACTTCGAAGCCGCGCGCAGCCTGCCGGTGCGCAGCGCGCGCGGCCAAGTCAGCCATCTGCCCGCCGCGGCCGACAGCGTGCCGCGCGTCGTGGTGTGCCGGCTCGGCTACGTGAGCCCGGCGATCGACGGTGTGCGCTGCGCCGGGGCGAGTTTTGTCGCCGACGACGAGGCCCCCGAACTGCGCGCCGAGGAGCACGCCGATAACCTCGCCAAGCTGGATTTCATTCTCCCCGGCTTCAGCGCCACGGTGGACGCCGCCGCCGGCGACGGCCGGGTGGGCTTTCGCCCGGTATCGCCCGACCGCCTGCCGATGGTCGGCGGCGTGGTCGCGTCGCTTGCACTGCCGCCGGAGACGCCGCTCGCCGACATCCCGCGCCAGCCGGGGCTGTACGCGGTGTCCGGCTTTGGCGCGCGCGGCCTGGTGTGGTCGACGATCGCCGCCGAAACCCTCGCCAGCCGGCTCGACGGCGATCCGCACCCGATCGAGCGCGATCTGGCCGACGCCATCGACCCGGCCCGCTTCGCGCTGCGCCGCGCGCGCCGGTCGTGCGCGCCGGAGGCGGACTGAGCACACCCGGACTGGACACACCATTTGTAAGCCTTTCTTTCCGTCGTCCGCGCGGCCCGCGCAGCTCACGTTAAATGCCCATGAATTCCACTCACGAGACCGCAAACATGCGCAAAACCCTCCACCCGGTGCAATGGCTGATGGCAATCGCCATCATCGCCTTCTGCCTGACCGGTACCGCCGCATTCATGGGCTGGCTGCCAAACTCCGACGCGGCCCTCAAGCCCGAGCTGCTGGCGACCGCCGAGCCGACCGAAAAACCGGCAACCGAGCCCGCGCCCGCCGCGATTCTGAGCCCGGCCGACGTCTCCCCCACGCCGACGGCCAGGATTGCCGAGACGCCCGCGCCGGTCGCCACGCAGGAAGCGCCGCCGGCCACCACCCGATCGCAGCCGGCCCCCGTCGCCGCCGCACCGCGCCAGCAACCCACCGCGCCGGCCGTACAGCCGGTAGCACGCTACTGCCCGGATTGCGGCGTCGTCGCCAGCGTTGAAACCCTCAACCGCCGCGGCAAGGGCAGTGGGCTGGGCGCCGTGGCCGGCGGTGTAGTCGGTGGCCTGCTCGGCAATCAGGTCGGCAAAGGCAGCGGCAAGGATCTGGCGACCATCGCCGGCGCGGTGATCGGCGGCGTCGCCGGCCATAACGTGGAACGCAACATGACGCCAACCACGCGCTACCGCATCACCGTGCACATGAACGACGGCAGCGTGCGCACCATCGACCAGGACGAGCCTCCGGTGTGGGCACCGGGCGACACTGTGCGCGTGGAAGGCGGCCGGGTCGCCGCATCGGAGCGGGTAACGTTCTGAGGCTGAACGCAGGCGACGCATCCGCGCCGCAGCCAGGCGCTGGTGCGTCCCAAAGTGCTCCCCGCGCGGGGGCTTGACCGACCCGGCCGATCAGCCCGTCGCCGGTGCTGGCACCGGGGCCGTGCGCTCTGCCTCACGACGCCGCTTCAATCTGCTCCGACAACGCCAGCCAGCGGTCCTCATGCCCGGCCAGCACATCGGCCAGCGCCTGCACCTCGGCACCGATCTCGCCGATCTGCTGTGCTGACCGCGTCGAGGCCAGCCGCGCCTCCAGGCCGTGCTTTTGGGTCTGCAGCTCGAGAATGGTCTGCTCCAGCCGGCCGAGGTCGCGCCGCAACGACTTGAGCTCGGCGCTGTCCTTCTTGACCGCCGGCGCAGCCGCCACCGGGGCAGCTTCCTTCGCCGCCTTCTGCGAGGCCTTCACGCTCTCGCGCACGCGCTTCGCTTCGTCGAGCAGATAACGCTGATAGTCGTCGAGGTCGCCATCGAAGGGCGCGATGCCGCCGTGCGACACCAGCCAGAACTCGTCACACACCGAACGCAGCAGCGAACGGTCGTGGCTGACCAGCATCACCGTGCCTTCGAACTCGTTGAGCGCCATCGCCAGCGCCTCGCGGGTGGCCAGGTCGAGGTGGTTGGTCGGCTCATCGAGCAGCAGCAGGTTGGGCCGCTGCCAGACGATCATGCACAGCACCAGCCGCGCCTTCTCGCCGCCGCTCATGGTGCCCACCGGCTGCTTGACCATGTCGCCGCTGAAATTGAAGGTGCCAAGGAAGGTGCGCAGATCCTGCTCGCGCCCGCTCTGCCCGGCCGGCACGCCGCCCTCCCGGGCCATGCGCACCATGTGTTCGAGCGGGTTGTCGAGGGGGCGCAGCACGTCCAGCTCCTGCTGCGCGAAGTAGCCGATGTTCAGCCCCTTGCCTTCGACCACGTCACCGCTGATCGGCTTGAGCGTACGCGCGATGGTTTTCACCAGCGTGGATTTGCCCTGGCCGTTGGCGCCGAGGATGCCGATGCGCTGGCCGGCCATCACCGACTTGCTCACCCCGCGCACGATCACCGTCGGCGGCGTACCGGCCGGTGCATCGGCCGGCGGCGGGTAGCCGAAGCAGGCCGAGTCCATGGCCAGCATCGGGTTGGGCAGGTTGGCCGGCTCCTTGAACTCGAAAGTGAAGTCCGCGCTGGCCAGCACCGGCGCGATCTTCTCCATGCGGTCCAGCGCCTTGACCCGGCTCTGCGCCTGCTTGGCCTTGCTGGCCTTGGCCTTGAAGCGGGCAATGAACTTCTGCAGGTGGGCGATCTTGTCCTGCTGCTTGGCGTAGGCGTTCTGCTGCAATTCCATCTGCAGCGCGCGGGTGTCCTCGAAGGTGCTGTAGTTGCCGCCGTAGCGGGTGAGTTTGGCGTTGTCGATATGCAGCGTGACGTCGGTGATCGCGTCGAGAAATTCGCGGTCGTGGCTGATCACCAGCAGCGTGCCGGCGTAGCGCTTGAGCCAGGCTTCGAGCCACACCAGGGCGTCGAGGTCGAGGTGGTTGGTCGGTTCGTCGAGCAGCAGCAGGTCGGACGGGCACATCAGCGCCCGCGCCAGCTGCAGGCGCATGCGCCAGCCGCCCGAGAAGCTGTTGACCGGGTTGCACAGCTCGGTGGTCTTGAAGCCGAGGCCGAGAATCAGCGCCTGCGCACGGGCTTGCGCGTCGTGCGCGCCGGCGTCATGCAGCGCCATGTAGGCATACGCCATGCGTTCGCCGTCGTCGCTGGCCTCGGCCGCATGCACCTCGGCCTGCGCCGCCGTCAGCGCGGTATCGCCCTCGATCACGAAGTCGGTGGCCGACTGCGCGGTCTCGGGCATCTCCTGCGCCACCTGCGCCATGCGCCACTGCGCGGGGATCGAAAAATCGCCCGCGTCTTCGTGCAATGTGCCGTTGAGCAGCGCGAACAGGCTCGACTTGCCGGCGCCGTTGCGCCCTACCAGACCGACCTTCTCGCCGGGATTCAAGGTCGCCGAAGCGTCGTCCAGCACCACCTTGGCGCTGCGGCGCAGGGTGACGTCTTTGAGAATGATCATGCGGGAGAAACTCCAACGGGACCTGCCCGCACAACGCGGTCGGGCCAAATAGTGCGGCGCGGCAGCGGCGCCAGGGGCGGGAGTATCCCGGCCGGGCGGGGCAGCGTCAATTCTGCACGCGGTTCAATGTGCGTCGCGCAACATGTCGATCAGCCCCTGCGCGCCGGCCTCGCACAGGCTGAGCACCCGATCGAAGCCCGTTGCTTCGCCGTAGTAGGGGTCGGGCACTTCGTCCTGCGCCAGCTCCGGTGCGTAGCTGAGGAACAGCCGCAACTTGTGCTGGTGGGCCGGCGGGCATTTGCGCTGCATGATGTCGAGGTGGCCCCTGTCCATCGCGAGGAGCAAGTCGAAGCGCGCGTAGTCCGCCTCGACCAGCTTGCGGGCGCGCAGGCGCGACAAGTCGTAACCGCGCCGGGCCGCGGCGCGCTGACTGCGCGCATCCGGTGCCTCGCCGGCATGGTAGCCCTGCGTACCGGCCGAATCGACCGTCACCGCGCCATCGAGGCCGACCATCCGCAGCCAGTGGCGCGTTACCCCCTCGGCGGTGGGCGAGCGGCAGATGTTGCCCGTACAGACGAAAAGAATCCGTTGAACCACATCTACTCCTGATCGGAGGTGCCGTGCTGGTCGGCACCAAATGCTTGTGCGCGCAGACGGAACAGCTCGTCGCGCAAGGCGGCGGCCTGTTCAAACTCGAGGTTGCGGGCATGGGTCTGCATGGTTTTTTCGAGTTGGCGGATCGCCTTGGCGAGGGCCTTTTCGTCCATCGCCGCGTAGTTGGTGGAAGCCACCGCCGAGGCTTCGACCGGGGCGTCCCGGGCTTCGCCGTACACGCCTTCGAGAATGTCCTTGACGCGCTTGACCACCGAGACCGGGGTGATGCCGTGTTCCGCGTTGAAGGCAATCTGCTTGTTGCGCCGCCGCTCGGTCTCGTCGATGGCCTGCCGCATCGAGCGGGTGACCGTATCGCCATACAGGATCGCGGCGCCGTTCACGTGCCGCGCGGCGCGTCCGATGGTCTGGATCAGCGAGCGCTCGGAGCGCAGGAAGCCTTCCTTGTCGGCGTCGAGAATCGCCACCAGCGACACCTCGGGGATGTCCAGCCCCTCGCGCAACAGGTTGATGCCGACCAGTACGTCGAACACCTTGAGGCGCAGATCGCGCAGGATTTCGACGCGCTCGACGGTGTCGATGTCGGAGTGCAGATAGCGCACGCGAACACCGTTCTCGGTGAGGTACTCGGTCAGATCCTCGGCCATGCGCTTGGTGAGCGTGGTGACCAGCACGCGCTCCTCCCGGCCGACGCGGGCGCTGATCTCGCCGAGCAGATCGTCCACCTGGGTGCTGGCCGGACGCACTTCGACCGCCGGGTCGATCAGCCCGGTCGGGCGCACCACCTGCTCGACCACCTGCCCCTGATGCGCCGCTTCGTAGTCCGCCGGGGTGGCGGAAATGAAGACCGACTGCGGCATCAGGCGCTCGAACTCGTCGAACTTGAGCGGCCGGTTATCCACCGCCGAGGGCAGGCGGAAACCGTACTCGACCAGATTCTCCTTGCGCGAGCGGTCGCCCTTGTACATTGCCCCGACCTGCGGGATGGTGACGTGCGACTCGTCCAGAAACAGCAGGCCGTCGGCCGGCAGATAGTCGATCAGCGTCGGCGGCGGCTCGCCCGGCGCACGGCCGGAGAGGTGGCGCGAGTAGTTCTCGATGCCTTTGCAAAAGCCGAGTTCGTTGAGCATTTCGAGATCGAAGCGGGTGCGCTGCTCGATGCGCTGCGCCTCGACCAGCTTGCCGGCCTGCTGAAAGGTCTCGATGCGCTCGCGCAGCTCGGCCTTGATCCCCTCGATGGCACGCAGCACGGTGGCGCGCGGCGTCACGTAGTGGCTCGACGGATACACCGTGAAGCGCACCAGCTTGTGCTTGAGGTGGCCGGTGAGCGGGTCGAACAGGGTCAGATGCTCGACCTCGTCGTCGAACATCTCGACACGCACCGCGAGCTCGGCGTTCTCGGCCGGGAAGATGTCGATCACGTCGCCGCGCACGCGGAAGGTGCCGCGGCGGAAGTCGATGTCGGCGCGGGTGTACTGCATCGTCACCAGCCGCTGCACCAGGTCGCGATGCGCGATCCGCTCGCCCTCGCGCAGATGCAGCACCATGCTGTGGTAGTCGACCGGATCGCCGATCCCGTAGATGCACGACACCGAGGCAACGATCACCACGTCGCGCCGCTCCATCAGGCTCTTGGTCGCCGACAGGCGCATCTGCTCGATGTGCTCGTTGATGCTCGAATCCTTCTCGATGAACAGATCGCGCGACGGCACGTAGGCTTCGGGCTGGTAGTAGTCGTAGTACGAAACGAAATACTCGACCGCGTTCTCCGGCAGGAACTCGCGGAACTCGGCGTACAACTGCGCCGCCAGCGTCTTGTTGTGCGCCAGCACGATCGCCGGGCGGCCGCAGCGCGCGATCACGTTGGCCATGGTGAAGGTCTTGCCCGAGCCGGTCACCCCGAGCAGGGTCTGGTGCATCAGCCCGTCGCCGATGCCCTGCACCAGCAGCTCGATGGCTTGCGGCTGGTCGCCGGCAGGCGGAAAAGGCTGATGCAGGCGGAACGGACTGCCCTCGAAGGTGACAATCCGGGCCGGTTGCGTGGGGTCTGACATGCTAGAATTTTTCTTTTTCACACCACGACGAAATGCCGTGGTACGTGAAGTCGGCACAAGCTTTTGATTATTCCGCGTCACCGTACGCGACGCAACCTGACTCGCCGCACGACGCTTGCGGCACATGGATGGAGAAGCAATGACCTCGTCGATTTTTTCCGCCGTTGAACTGGCCCCCCGCGACCCGATTCTCGGCCTGACCGAAGCCTTTCAGGCCGACACCCGCGCGACCAAGGTGAATCTGGGCGTCGGCGTGTACTACGACGACAACGGCAAGATCCCGCTGCTCGGGGCGGTCAAGGCGGCGGAAGCGGCGCGCCTGCAAAGCGCCCCGCCGCGCGGCTACCAGCCGATCGAAGGCGCCGCGGTCTACAACAAAGCGGTGCAGACACTGCTGTTCGGCGCCGACTCGGCGCTCGTCGCCGCCGGCCGCGCGGTCACGCTCGAGGCACTCGGCGGCACCGGCGCGCTCAAGGTCGGTGCCGACTTCCTGCACCGCATCGACCCGAACGCCAGGGTCTACATCAGCAACCCGAGCTGGGAGAATCACCGCGCGCTGTTCGAAGCCGCCGGCTTCGAGGTCGACACCTATCCGTACTACGACACCGCCACCCGCGGGGTCAATTTCGACGCCATGCTCGCCGGGCTCAAGTCCGTCGACGCCGGTTCGATCATCGTCCTCCACGCCTGCTGTCACAACCCCACCGGCGCCGACCTCACTACCACGCAATGGACACAGGTCATTGAGGTGATCCGCGAAGGCAATCTGGTCGCGTTTGTCGACATGGCCTACCAGGGCTTCGCCGACGGCATCGAACAAGACGCCACCGCGCTGCGCATGTTCGCCGACTCGGGCCTCACCTTCTTCGTCTCGAGCTCCTTCTCGAAATCGTTCTCGCTCTACGGCGAGCGCGTCGGCGCACTGACCGCAATCACCGAAAACCGCGAAGAATCCGCGCGCGTGCTATCGCAACTCAAGCGCGTCGTGCGCACCAACTACTCCAACCCGCCAACCCATGGCGGCGCGGTGGTCGCTGCCGTCCTCACCGACCCGGCGCTGCGCGCACAATGGGAAGATGAACTCGCCGGCATGCGCGACCGCATTCGCGAGATGCGCGCCGCATTGGTCGAAAAAATCGCCGCTGCCGGCGTGGAGCAGGATTTCTCCTTCGTCGTCCGGCAGCGCGGGATGTTCTCTTTCACCGGTCTGAGCGTCGAGCAGGTCGAAGCGCTGAAGCAGGATTTCGGCATCTACGCCGTCTCGTCAGGGCGGATCTGCCTGGCCGCGCTCAACTCGAAAAACATCAACGCCGTAGCGCAGGCCATCGCCGCCGTCATCAAAGGCTGAAGCCACCCGACAGCCACATCAAAAACGGCGCCACGGCGCCGTTTTTGATTGCTGATTCAGCGCCCGAAACGCGCCCCGGCTCTCAGCATCTCAACGTAGTTCCCCCGGCAGCACCGGCACTTCAAGCGGTGTTTCGGTGGCGGCTTCCGGCGTGTTTTCCGCGACGGCATCGAGCGCCGCACGCTGCGCCGGTGGCGCCGGATCGGGCATCCGCACCTCGACAATCGGCGCCGCCAGCGATCCCGAGATATCCACCGGCAGACGCACCCGCCGCCCACCGGCGCTGACCGCCGCGCTCATCCGCCCGGACAAGGCCTCGAGCGGGCCGACCTGCAAGCGCCCCCGCCCGTCCAGCGCCCCGGCGTCGAGCGCGCTGATCGTTACGCGGGAGCCCTGGCCATCCGCCTCCAGGGTGCCGGAAAGGGCTTCGAAACGAGTTTCTCCGCCCTGTATCTTGCCGGCACCCCGCTCGCGCAGGGCCGCGCCCAGGTCGATCCCGGTGAGTGCGCCATTGACCACCGAAAATGCGCCTTCAAGCATTTCTGCTTTCTGCACCCCCGACGGATCAGGTGCGCGTCCGCGGAGCACAAAGTCGCCGCTCAACGCGCCCGCGATGCGCATCCCCGATCCCATTTTCTTGAGCAACACCGACGCGTCGACGCTGCCGAGTTTGAGTTCGGCGTCAAGGACTGCGCCGGCCTGCCAGTTCAACTCGCCGCGTGCCGACACTTTGCCGGCCATCGCGCCAGCGCCGAACTGCTGCACCTCGAAGCCCGTGTCGCCGATCTGGCCGATCAGCTGATACGTGTCGAGCGGAATGTTCGAAAACACCGGCAGCGGGCGCCCCACCGCCACCGCATCCAGCGCCAAGGCATCGCCAGTCGGCTCCAGCGTGACCACCAATGCGCCGTCGGCACTTTTCAGGCTGGCACGCGGCGTGGCAGCGCCGCCCAGCACACTGCCGGAATAACCCCCCCACAACTCACCGCCCACCGCCACGCGTGCATTGCGCAGATCAACGCTGGTGACCGCACCACGCAGCAGGTCGGCCCGCATCAGGGCCGCCAAATCTGCCGGAGCGCCGCGCAACCCGTCAAGGCGTAGCGTGAAACGCCACGCCATCGCACGCATCGACGCGCGCCAGTCGGGGTGCAGATACACCTGCTCTGCCTGGATCGACGCGAGCGCGGGAATGCGCACATCGCTGAGCTGGAGGCTGCCCCCACCGACATGCGATACGCGCAGACCGCCAAAGCTCACCGGATGCCCCACCTGCGCCTCAAGCTGCATCTCAATGTCGCTGCGATGCCGCTCCGGCAGCAGGAAGGCGACCACCACCAGCACCGCCACCCCACCAATCGCAAGCGTCGGCAACAAGCCGCGTACCAGTCGCCCCAGGAAGAAACGTATCGCGATCAGGCCGCCACGCGACCGATCCACCAGATTGGGCCCGTTGTATGGCGGCAAGGGCGGCGCGACAGCCGCCCGGCGGGCGCCAGGCGCCTCAGCGGCGGCGGGTGAATTCTCACGCTCGGCGGACGCGGCCGGCGCATCGGCAATGCTCGGTTCGCGACGTGTCTCGTCTTCCGGCACACCCGTTTCCGACACACCCGCCTCCGGGCGCGCTTCGGTCACCTCGGCCGACGCTGCCGGCGCCGCGTCGCCGGTCACTGGCGTCTCACTGGCCTGGCCGGCATCCTGCGCTCGAGTCATCGCCGACTCGATCAGTGACCCGGCCGGCGCTGCATCGCCATCGGCTGTTTTGACAAAATCGAGATTTACCCCACCGTTGGCATTGGCCGTCACCGGCGCGATCAACGCCAAGCGGAGCAACTCGCTAATCGCCGTATCGATAGCCAGCGAGGTGCCAAAGCGGCGTTTCAACTCGCGCACCGAAAGCCGTCCGTCAATCAGCAGCAAGGTTGCCCGCAACTCGTGCGAGTTGATGGACCGCGGCTGCCGCGCCCGCGCCTCACCCTCCTCGGTTCTGCTGTAGACGGTTTCTTCAAAGCTCATCACACATTCCATTTCGCGCACTGTCGGCCGCGTTCAATCAGACGGCATTTTGGCACAAAAATACGTTGACAGCGGATGGGGCGATTTCTATAATTCGCGACTCGTTTAGTTCCCCGATAGCTCAGTTGGTAGAGCAACGGACTGTTAATCCGTGTGTCGCTGGTTCGAGCCCAGCTCGGGGAGCCAAAGAATACAAGGGGTTGCCAGCAATTGGCAGCCCTTTTTCGTTTCAGTCGGTGACAGCGCATCCATCGGCGCAAACCCGAAACCCGTGCCAGCCTCGTAACACCCCCTGCACACCGCCCCGGCGCTCAGCGTGCCAAGGTGTACTGATACGCCAGGAAGCGAATTTTCGGTCATGCGTTCAATCGCAGCGTGGTGCGGAATTTCCAGCCGCAATTTGCGCTGCCTTGAATGCCTCGCAGCCACGCGTATTTACCTGATGAAAATATTCGGACGCCGTATTGTGGCAATTCTTTCGTCCCACACTTCTGGCGTTTCCGGTCAACGTGATGTCACACGTTGCTTCAAGTAACGCGAGGAAGTTACTGTCGCAAAACGATTTTTTGGCCCGGCTGTCCGAGTAGCACTGATCATGCGCTTTACAGGCTGCGCCAAAATGGACGGCCTTGTAGCCGACCAAGGTTCCAGCCGCACAGGCCGCATAGGGAAGGACGCCTCCGTAGCCGAAACACGCGTACTCAGGCACCAAGAGTTCTTGCAGCCGCCCCGATCCACAATACGGCCCCGAAACATCCGCATTGCCGGCATCTGCAGTAGAGGGAGGCGCAGTCTTAAAGTCTCGACTCACCGTGGCCACATGGTTTTGATCGGCCTGCCTTGCAACACCCTCAGCATGTCTTGAGTCGACGACGTCCGACACTGGAAGTAAGCGTCCGAACATTGCGGGTTCATTTGTGTGCGGATTCACCCACTTGAACATCACTTGTCCTTTTCGTGGCGAACCTGTGCCCTGGTAGGCCGCCCAGTGGCTCAGGTACACCTTGCCTCCGTCGATGCAGTTCTGGCTGCGTCTTGCCAGATGCTCCTCCAGCGGATAATCGATGATCTCGTGCCGATTCACCCCCGCTTTGCTGAGAACACTCATGTTGGCGCGCATCACGCCGTCACAGTTCAAATCCGGATAGCTCACCACCAACAGCCCCCGGGCGGGATCGACATCGAGCCGGACGCGGGTCTGCTGACCGTGCCGGCGCGGCAGTGCCGAGGAAATCCGGTGCGGTTCGTAGGAGACCTTGCCGTCCCAGCGACCGGCGAGAACGCTCGGGAGCGCCTGCGGGTATTGCGTGGCCTCATCTGCCACATTCGGCGCTGGACGGGGCTGCGCCACAACGTCGCTCCGGCGCTCAATTTCTGCAGCATCTTTTTTGTATTGTTCATATTCAGCCAGTTGCCGTGCCACCGCGCCGTCAAGATCAATGCCCGAGCGCCGGGCCATTTCGCGCGTCTTGGGGTCGACGTTGTGGGCAAGCCGGTAGGCTTGCGCCTCTTGTTCCGCCACCATCGCATCCAGATAGCTTTGCCCTTTGGGCGCGGCGGTAGGGCGATCCGGCGATCTGCCCTGCATCGTCGCAACGCCATTGGCCAGCGATGCAGGCACGCCACCGCCACGCACCAGGCCGGACATCGTGGCCGCCTGGTTTGGGGTGGCATGGGGGGCTGAACCTTTCGATGCAGTTGATGCAAGCGCGCCGAGCGCCGTGGCCATGCCGTCGTTTTGTGTTGCGCGCACGGCGGCATCGTCGTGGTGCTGTCTTGCAAGCACGGAGGCGGGTGCGCGGGGTGTCGAATCATTGTCGTTTGACGCAGACAAAACATTCGCAAGGCTACCGACCACGCCGCCGAGCGCCGAGCCGATCGATGATGTGCCGCCGGAAGCCGGGCGGGCAAGCGCTGCGGTGCGCTCCGGCAGGCTCAGATTGCGGGAGGCCGAGCGCAAAGAGGCAAGCACACGGGCCGAGGGCCGGCCATCGACCGGCAATCCCGACGCTTGCTGAAACGCCCGAATGGCCGCCCGCGTCCGCTGCCCCATGAGACCGTCGGCGGCACCCGGAGTGTAGCCCAGCGCATTCAGGCGATACTGGATTTCATAGACCGTCTGCCTGCCCCGAGGCGCGGCGCGGTCGGCGGCCGGGCGCTGGCCCGCAGGCGCATTCACGTCGTCACTGGATCGGCCTTGAACGACATCGGCGAAGTTGCGCCCCATTTCCGAGAATGCATCCCCCAGCCCCCCAAAAAATCCAGCGTCCTGCTCCGCCTCTGCCGCACATGCGGTTGAGGCTCCGGTTGTCAGCAACAAGACGCAGGTGAAAGCCTGTACTATTCTTTTCATCAAGATTCCCTCCCGACCCGGTGTCGCCCAAGCACCCCGGCCAACTAGTCGATTAGGATAAAGCAACTTTTCGGTAATAGCAGGATTCTCCGCATCAAACGACGTCCTGCCCCCGAGCGCCGACTGACACACCGCCTACCGCACCCTGTATTAGCTGACAGCAAAACCGTTCGAACCCTGCGTCCTGTAACATCGACACGCCCCCAGAAACGCTCGATTGCAATGGCCGACACCTCACCTCCCCGCCTCGCCTCCCAACTGGTCGACCACCGCGGCCGGCCGCTGCGCGATCTGCGCATTTCGGTGACCGATCGCTGCAATTTCCGCTGCGTGTACTGCATGCCGCGCGCGGTGTTCGGCAAGGGGTACAACTTTCTGTCGCGCGCAGAGTTGCTGAGCTTCGAGGAGATCGTGCGCATCGTCGGCATCTTTACCGGCCTTGGGGTGCGCAAGGTGCGCATCACCGGCGGCGAGCCGCTGCTGCGCCGGAATGTCGATCAACTGGTTCGCGCACTCACCCAGTATCCCGGGCTGGAACTGACGCTGACGTCCAACGGCGTGCTGCTGCCGCGGATGGCCGAAAAGCTGGCTGCGGCCGGGCTGCACCGGGTCACCGTCAGCCTCGACGCGCTCGACGACGCCACCTTCCAGCAGATCAGCGACGTCGACCTCGCGGTCGCCGACGTGCTCGCCGGCATCGATGCAGCGGCGAAAGCCGGCATCGGGCCGATCAAGATCAACATGGTGGTCAAGCGTGGGCTGAACGATCACCAGGTCGTCGACATGGCCCGCCATTTCAGGGGCAGCAGCCACATTCTGCGCTTTATCGAGTTCATGGACGTGGGCACGAGCAACGGCTGGCGGCTCGACGATGTGGTCCCCTCGCGCGAGATCATCGACCGCATCGACGCCGTGTTTCCACTCGAAACGGTTGAAGCCAATTACAGTGGCGAAGTCGCCGAACGCTGGCGCTATCGCGACGGCAGCGGCGAAATCGGGGTGATTTCATCGGTCACCCAGGCCTTCTGCCACGCCTGTTCGCGCATTCGCCTGTCGACCGAAGGGCAGCTGTTCACCTGTCTGTTCGCCACCGCCGGCCACGATCTGCGCACCCCGCTGCGCGACGGCGCCAGCGATGCCGAACTGGCGGCCATCATCGTCCGCCTGTGGCAGGCGCGCGAAGACCGCTACTCCGAAATCCGGCGCGACAACACGCACGGGCTCAAGCGCATTGAGATGTCGTATATCGGCGGCTGAGCCTCAGTTCGCCGCATCGGGAAGGCGGGCGAGCGCCGGCTCGGCATCTTCCGCGTCCGGCTCGGGCAAGGCATCGAGCTCCGCCGCCTCGATCTTGCGAAAATGCGCGCTGATCTTGCGCGAGCTCACCTGCACGTCCTTGACGTCCTTGCCGGCCTGCTCGATGTGGCGCACCAGCGCCTGCATGCGGTCGTCGAAGCGGTTGAAATCCTTGGCCAGCTTGGCTAGCGCGTCCTTGATGACGTGAATCTGCTTGCGCGTCTCCACGTCCTTGAGCACCGCGCGGGCAGTGTTGAGCACCGCCATCAGCGTGGTCGGCGACACGATCCACACCTTTTTTTCCTGCGCGTAGCCCACCACTTCGGGGTGATAGGCATGGATCTCCGCGAACACCGCCTCGGCCGGCACGAACATCACCGCGCCGTCGGAGGTCACGTTGGGGATGATGTACTTGCCGGCAATCGCATCCACATGACGCTTCACGTCGGCGCGAAATGCGCTCTGCGCGGCGCGGCGTTCGAGTTCGCCGGTATCGGCATCGAACATGCGGTGGTAGTTCTCGAGCGGAAACTTCGAGTCCACCACGACCAGTCCGGTCGGCTCGGGCAAGCTCAGCACACAATCGGCGCGCACATTGCCGGGCAGGCCCGCCTGGAACTCGTAGGCATCGGGCGGCAAGGCGTTGCGCACCAGCGCTTCGAGCTGCACCTCGCCAAAGGCCCCCCGCGCGCGCTTGTCGCCGAGCAGCTCCTGGAGGCTCACCACATTGGTGGTCAGGCCGTCGATTTTCTTCTGCGCCTCGTCGATGGTGGCCAGCCGGGCCATCACATTCACAAAGGTCTCGTTGGTCTTCTTGAAGCCTTCGTCCAGCCGCTCATGCACTTGCCCGGTGATCTTTTCGAGCCGTTCGTTCACCGTCCGGGTCAAGGCCTCCATGCTCTTTGCCAGCTGCTCGGACGCACTGTTCATGCCCTTTTGCAACAGCTCCCGGTCCGCCCGCGCGTGCTCGCCGAGCTTGGCCAGGGTCTGTTCGATCATCTCGCTGCGCAGGCGGGCCTGTGCGCTTTGCAGGCTGTTGCTCAGCTCGGTCAGGCGCAACTGGGTCTCGCCGCGCTGCTCGCCCAGCTGGGTTTGCATCGTGAGCTGCAGCGTCTGCATCGCCTCGCGGGTAGCTTTGAGGTCGGCGTCGACCTGGTTGCGTACCCGTGCGCCCTGCACCTCGCCGGCGGCGGTGAGCCGGTCGGTCTGCCCCGCCAGTCCGCCATGCAGGTCGTTGAGCATCTGGCGGTGCCCGCCTTCGAGGGCCTCGTGCACCGACCCGACCAGCGTTTCGGGCAGTTCCGTCTGCAGATGGCGTAGCCGCAGCACCAGCCACAACACGGCCAGCAAGAGCACCCCCAGCGCGGCGCCGAGGGCATAAAGGAGTTCGAGTTGCGTCACGGAAAACCCAGGATTTTGATCACCGGCGAGTATAGCAGCGCCGCCACGCGCGCTCAGAGCGCATCGCGCAGCAAGGCCAGCGGCGGCTGGCGCAGCAGCGCGCGGGCCCCCAGCCAGCCGGCCAGCATCACCCCGCCGGCGCCGACCAGCGCCCCCACCAGCACGGGCGCAATCGCCGGCGCGTAGGGCATGTCGAACACGTTCGTGGCCAGCACCCAGCCCACCAGGCTGGCGCCGACCCCGGCCAGCGCACCGGCCAGCGCGCCGAGCATCGCGAACTCCACCCCCAGCGTCTGACGCAGCTGGCGCAGGCGCGCGCCCAGCGCCCGCATGATTGCAAACTCGCGCGCACGCTCATCGTGGGTCGACTGCAAGGCCGCCAGCAAGACCACCACACCGGCCGCGACGGCGAACCCGAACACCAGCTCGACGACCGTGATCAGGCGGTCGATCATGCCCTCGACCTGCGACATGACCGCCCCCACATCGATCAGCGAAATATTGGGAAAGGCGCGCGTGAGCTTCAGCGCAAAGTCGTCGGCGACCTGCGCCGGTGGCAGATAGAAGCTGGTGATCAGGCTCGCCGGGAAGGCCTCGAGGACCGCCGGCGACGCGGTGAAGAAAAAATTCACCTGCATCGAATCCCAGCGCAGCGTGCGTTCGCTGGTCACCGCCGCCCGCACCGGCTGCCCCGACACGTCGAAGGTCACCGTATCGCCCACCCGCACCCCCAGCGTTTCGGCAACGCCGGCTTCGACCGAGAACGCCGGTGCCGCGGCATCGCCATGCCAGGCTCCGCCGGTAATGCGGTTGCCGGTAGGCAGACGGGTGCCGTAAGACAGGTTGAATTCGCGCTCGGCGAGGCGCTGGGCACGCGCGTCGGCGTACTGCTCTGGGGTGACGCGCTGGTCGTTGATGGCCGTCAGCCGGCCACGGATCATCGGCTGCACCACCGGCGGCGGCAGACCGGCGGCGGCAAAGAAGGCCGTAAAGTCGGCCGCCTGATCGGGTTGCAGATTGATCACGAAGCGGTTCGGCGCATTGTCCGGCACGGTGTCGCGCCAGGCGCTGAGCAGATCGGCGCGCACCAGCGTGAGCACCAGCAAGGCCATCAGCCCGAGGCCGAGGGCGGTGGCCTGGATCACATGGCTGCCAAGGCGCCGTCTGAGCGCCTGCAGACCGAAGCGCCAGCCGCCGCGGGCACGCCCCGCGCCCGCCGCGGTCAGCACAAAAACCAGGCCACTGAAGGCAGCAAAAGCGGCCAGCGCGACCCCGAACCCGAGGCTCACCCACGCGCCCAGGCGCCAGTCGTCGGCGACCCAGATCACGATCAGGGCAAGCGTGAGCAGTCCGCTGACCCACGCTCCGGTGGCCTGTGCCCGGCGCTCGCCAAGCTCACGGCGCATCACCCGCAGCGTCGGCACCCGGCCGAGCGCGATGAGATGCGGCAGCACAAAGCCCAGCAGCAGGGCCAGTGCGACGATCAGCCCATGCATCACCGGCAGTGCGCTCGGCGGCGGCAGGGTGGTGCCCAGCAGCGTCACCAGCGCGCCAGCCAGCGTGGACTGCACTGCCCAGCCGATGGCGACCCCGGCGAGCGCGGCGATGACACCGAAGATCAGGAATTCGACGAGATGCAAGCCAACGAGCTGGCGCTGACGCGCGCCCAGGCAGCGCAGCACCGCGCAGCCGTCGAGATGGCGCTGCATGAAGCGGCGCGCGGCGAGCCCGATGGCCACCGCGGCGAGGACCACGGCCAGCGTGGCGGCGAGGCGCAGAAAGCGCTCGGCGCGTTCGAGGGCGACGCGCACTTCGGGGCGCGCGTTGTCGATCGATTCGATGTGTTGGCCGCGTCCGAGCGCGGTTTCGATCTCATCCCGAAAGCGCCGGATGTCGTCTTCCGCGCCGGCCAGGTGCAGGCGGTACATGATCCGCGAGCCGTTCTGGATCAGCCCGGTGGCGGGCAAATCGTCGGCATTGACCATCACCCGTGGCAGCATGCTGAAGAAGTTGGCCCCGCGGTCGGACTCGAAAGTGAGCACACCGGCCACGCGCAGGCTGGCGTTGCCGAGTTGCACGCTGTCGCCAACGCGCACATCGAGCGCCACCATCACCCGCTCGTCGGGCCAGATCTCGCCGCGCGCCGGCATCTGCCCGACCACCGCGTCGGCAGCGTTGCGGGCCGGCGCGACGCGCACCTGGCCGCGCAGTGGATAGGGGTCGGTGACGGCCTTGACGGCGACGAGCTGGAAGCCGCGCTCACCGGCAACCATGCTCGAAAAGGTCAGCGTGTCGGCGCTGCTCAGGCCGGCGTTGCGGGCCTGCGCGCGCACTGCGTCGGGCCACGGGTGGTCGGCGCGCAACAGCAGGTCGCCGCCAAGGAGCTGGTTGGCTTCGCGGTCGAGACTGCGCCCGACGCGATCGGTGAGAAAGCCGACGCTGGCCAGACTGGCCACTGCCACCACCAGTGCCAGCCCGAGCAGGTGCAGCTCGCCGGCGCGCAGGTCGCGCATCAGCATGCGCCACGCGAGGCGCAGCAAAATCATGACGCCAGCAGGCGCTCCACCAGCCGCCCCCAATAGCTCACGCCGACCGGAATCAGCGCATCGTTGAAGTCGTAATGCGGGTTGTGCAATGTGCACCCGCCTTCGCCGGGGCCGTTGCCGAGCCACACATAGGCACCGGGTTTCTGTTGCAGGAAATAGGCGAAATCTTCAGCGCCCATGCTCGGCGGCAAGTCGGTACGCACCGCGTCGGGGCCGGCCACCGCGCGGGCCACTTCGGCGCATACGGCCGCTTCGGCGGCGGCATTGATGGTGGCGGGATAACCGCGCTGGTAGGTGAAGCGGATGTTCACGTTGAAGGCGGTGCCGATGCCCTGGCAGATGCGCTGCATGGCGTCTTCGATGCGCGACTGGTTCTCGCTGGAAAAAGCGCGCACCGTGCCGCACAGGCTGGCGCGGTCGGGAATCACGTTGTAGGCCTCGCCGGCGTGCATCTGGGTGACCGACACCACCGCCGCGTCGAGCGGGTCGAGCGTGCGGCTGACCACGGTCTGCAGCGCCTGCACCAGCGCCGCGGCGGCGGGCAGCGGATCGACCCCCAGATGCGGCATGGCCGCGTGCGCGCCGTGGCCCATGACCTCGATGTCGAAGCGGTCGGCCGAGGCCATCACCGGCCCCGAATGCACCGCGAAGCTGCCCGCCGGCAGGCCCGGCCAGTTGTGCAGGCCAAACACCGCGTCCATCGGAAAACGCTCGAACAGGCCGTCCTCGATCATCTCGCGGCCGCCGCCATCGCCCTCCTCCGCCGGCTGGAATATCAGGTATACCGTGCCGTCGAAGTCGCGATGCTCGGCCAGATACTGCGCCGCGCCGAGCAGCATGGTGGTGTGCCCGTCGTGGCCGCAGGCGTGCATCCGGCCGGGGTGGCGCGAGTGGTGCGGAAAGGTGTTGCGCTCCTGCATCGGCAGCGCGTCCATGTCGGCGCGCAGACCGATCGCGCGTGCGCTGGTGCCGGCGCGGATGACGCCGACCACGCCGGTGCGGCCGATGCCGCGGTGGGTTTCGATGCCCGCCGCTTCGAGCCGTTTGGCAACCAGCTCGGCGGTGCGGTGTTCGTCGAAGGCGAGTTCCGGGTGGGCGTGGATGTCGCGCCGCAATGCGGTCAGCCCGGCGTGTTGTTTCTTGACTGCGTCGATAATCTGCATCGCGCTGCATCCCGAAGTACGGAGGAGCGTTTAGTGTATACCGCCGCTCAAAGCGGTGTCGTTTCGCGCGTCTGTGCGGCCATCGTACGCGCCGGCGGGAGGGTCTCGAGAAACGCCACCACCTCGGCCTCGACGCGGCTGCGCTGCATCGGCGGCAGGCTGCGCCACACGCGGCGGCCATAGGGTTTGTCGACCATCCGCGGATCGCACACCACCAGCACGCCGCGGTCCTGCTCGGTGCGGATCAGCCGCCCGGCGCCCTGCTTCATGTTGATCACGGTGCGCGGCAGCTGGTAGGTCATGAACGGATTGACACCGGCCTTGCGCAGATGCTCGATCCGCGCCGAGAGGACAGGGTCATCCGGCGGCGCGAAGGGCAGCTTGTCGATGATGACCACCGACAGCGCATCTCCGGGCACGTCCACCCCCTCCCAGAAACTCTGGCTGGCGACCAGCACCGCGTTGCCCAGTTGGCGAAAGCGCGCCAGCAGCTCGCTGCGCGCGCCCTCGCCCTGCACCAGCAGGGGCAGCGCCAGCCCTTCGCGGTCGAGCGCGGCGGCAAGGCGCTCGTGGATCCGACGCATCGCGCGCAGCGAGGTGCACAGCACAAAGGTGCGCCCCTGCGCGGCGCGAATCAGCGGCAGCGCAACGTCGGCCACCGCATCGGGGTAGCCGGGCGCGTTGGGGTCGGGCATCGGCGCGGGGGCGTAGAGCATCGCCCGCGCGGCGTAGTCGAAGGGGCTGCCCCAGACCGCGGTTTCGGGCGGGGTGTCGAGTCCGTCCAGCCCCATCTCGCGGATGTAGTGATCGAAATCCTGCCCCACGGCGAGCGTCGCGGAGGTGAAAATCCATGCGCGCGGATGGCCTTGCATCTGGCGCGCGAACAAGTCGCCGATCTGCAGCGGCGTGCTGTGCACCAGCACCGACTGGGTGAACACCTCGACCCAGCGTACTACCGCCGCGTCTCTCGGCGTGAGCCACAGATCGAGGCGGCCGCGCAACTCGTCCAGCCGACGCTGGCAGTTGGCGAGCCCTTCGGAGCGCTCCGCCTGCGTGGCGAGCACGGTGGCAAAATCGGTCAGCATGCTTGCCAGCGCCCGCAGCGCGGGCATGAAGTCAGCGTGGCGATCGAGTTGGTCGAGGCTGATCCGCGCGTTCTCCGCGTTCACTGCAAGACGCCAGTCACGCGCCACCTTCTCGACGCTGCGCGTGAGCTCGCTCAACTGGCGGCAGTCCTTTGCACTGGCCAGCACCTCGGTGCGCGTGTCGCGCGCCAGCTCGATCACCTGCGCGCTCGACACCGTGTCGCCGAAGAACAGCGTCGCCGTCTCGGGCAGCTGATGCGCCTCGTCGAACACTACCGTATTGCAGCTTGGCAGCAGCTCGCCCATGCCTTCGTCGCGCAGCACGACATCGGCAAAAAACAGATGGTGATTGACCACCACCACGTCGGCGTCCATCGCCGCCCGGCGCGCGGCCAGCACGAAGCACGCCTTGACATTGGGGCATTCCTGGCCGAGGCAGTTGTCGCGCGTCGAGGTGGCCGCCGACCAGGCGCCGCTGTCTTCGGGCACATCGGTGCATTCGGACTTGTCGCCGGTGGTAGTGGTCTCGGCAAAGCGCACAATCTTGCGCAGATGCGCCGCATCTTCGGGCGAACGAAAGCGCCCCTCGCCGGCGTTGCGCGCGAGGTGGTAATGGCATACGTAATTGGCGCGCCCCTTGAGCAAGGCGGTGGTGAGCGGCAGCTTGAGGGCCTGGCGCACGGTGGGCAGATCGCGGCGATAGAGCTGGTCCTGCAGGGTCTTGGTGCCGGTGGAGATCAACACCTTGCCGCCCGACTGCAGCGCCGGCACCAGATAGGCAAAGGTCTTGCCGGTGCCCGTGCCAGCCTCGGCGACCAGCACCTGATTGTCGCCGATCGCGGCGGCGATGCGGGTCGCCATTTCGAGCTGCTGCGGGCGCGGCGCAAAGCCGGGCACAACCTCGGCGAGCGCGCCGTCGGGGGCGAAGACCGCGGCCAGATCAGTCATCGTCAAGCGCGTCCACGCGCAGCCAGAAGGCGACCTGGCTGCGCTCGCTGCGCTGCGCGCTGCCGCCAATCACACCGCGCTCGGTGTGCGCATCGGTGTCGCTGCCGCCCACCGCGATCCATTCGCCGAGGCGCCCTTCGACCGTGTTTTCGAGCGCCGTCACCTCAATGCTGCCATCGCTGCGAAGCTGGCTCGACGCCGGACGCAGCACCACCCTCACGCGCGAACCGAGCAGCGTCGGCCGGGCAAGCAGCGCGGTGCCGACATCGCGATACTCGGTACCGCGCACCACGCGGACGCCGTTCGGGCGCAGCACCACCTGCGAAAACGGCAGGGCCACCGAATGGCCGACGAAGACACTGGCCTGCGCACCGTCGAGGGTATCGACGAACTGTTCGCCGCGCGTGCGAGCGTCGTAGCGCTGTTCGCCGGCGTAGACGTGCGCCTCGCCAATGCGGACCGTCGCGCTGCTGCCACCGCGCGGCGCGGGCAGACCGAGCGTGACGTCGCCGCTGCGCACTTCGCCGCCGATGCCGCGTCGCGTGTCGGCACGCTCCAGGTCACGCGAAAAGCGCACGCGCAGGCGCAGGCGCCGGGCCGGCTGGTCGATGGCCGCAAGCGCGTCCTGCAACTGGCGCAGATTGGCGGCGTCGGTGCGGATCAAGAGCTTTCCGTTCAGCGCGCCAATGCGCCCGCCGGGCGAGAGCATGGGGCGCAACGCCTCGGCCACGGCGTCGGCGCCGCGGTGTTGCAGCGGCACGATGGTGAGCGGATTGTCGGCCAGGCTCACTGCGCACCATGCGAACGCGAGCGCCGCAACCGCGGCCCGCAGCCATCGGCGCAGCGCGGCCATCGCGCTACTCCGGCCGGTGCGCTTCGGCAAGGTAATCGCGGGTGCGCATTTCCATCAGACGGCTGACCGTGCGCACGAATTCGTGCGCGTTGTGGCCGTCGCGATAGAGTTCCGCCGCCGGCGCCGCGGCGCTCATGATGAGCTTGACGCGGTGGTCGTAGAGCACGTCGATGAGCCAGGTGAAGCGGCGCGCCTCGTTCGACATCGCAGCGCTCATGACCGGTACGCCGGAGATCAGCACGGTGTGGTGTTCGCGCGCCAGTTCGAGATAGTCGTTCTGCGAACGCGGGCCGCCGCACAGCGCGGCAAAATCGAACCAGATGACCCCCGGCGCGATGCGCCGCGCGGTCAGTTGCCGGCCGAGCACTTCGATCTGCCCGGGTTCGCCCTCGAAGCCGGAGATCTTGAAGAAGTCCTCATTCATGCGCGCGGCGGCCGTCTCGTCATCCGGCACAAGATAAATTTCGAGCTGCTCAAGCGTGCGCAACCGGTAGTCGGTGCCGTAATCGACTTCGATCACCGAGAAACGCTCTTTGAGCATGTCGATGGTCGGCAGGAAGTTGATGCGCTGCAATCCGTTCGGGTAGAGCCCGTCGGGCGGATAGTTGGAGGTCATCACGAAGATCACGCCCCGCTCGAACAGTGCGGTGAGCAGGCGGCCGAGAATCATCGCGTCGGCAATGTCCGAAACATGAAATTCGTCAAAGCACAGCAAACGAACCTGCTCGGAAATGCGCCGGGCAACCGTCTGCAGCGGATCGGGCAGGTGGTTGAGCGTTTTGAGATCGTTCTGCACTTCGTGCATGAAGGCGTGAAAGTGCACCCGCCGCTTGCGCTGGTAGGGCATCGCGTCGAAGAAGCAATCCATCAGGAAGCTCTTGCCGCGGCCGACGCCGCCCCAGAAGTACACGCTGGTCGGCTCGACCGGTTTGTTGAACAGCTTGCGCAGCATGCTCTGACGCGCGACTTTGTAGCCGAGCAATTCCGAATACAGCTGCTGGAGCCGTTTGACGGCCGCTTCCTGCGCCGGATCGGCCTCGTAGCCGCGCGCGGCCAGCTCGGCATGATAGGCATCGATCATGCCGTGTTCGGGGACGTTGAGGGTGCGATGGGGCATTGCGTGGGGAATGCTCTCGTATCTGGGGTCGGAAAACGCACAAGGGTGGGAGACAGACGGCGTACCGTCTGAAACCCACCCTTGTAATTACACCAGTGAAGCTTAGAAATGCAAGGGGCGCTTGTCGACCGCCAGCGCCGCTTCGTGCACCGCTTCCGACAGGGTCGGGTGAGCGTGGCAGATGCGGGCCAGATCTTCGGACGCGCCATGAAACTCCATCGTGACCACGGCTTCGGAGATCAGCTCCGAGGCATTGGCGCCGATGATGTGCACGCCAAGGATGCGGTCGGTCTCGGCGCAGGCCAGCATCTTGACGAAGCCCGTCGGCGCGCCCATGCCCAGCGCACGGCCGTTGGCCATGAACGGGATCTTGCCGGCACGATAGGCCACGCCGTCGGCCTTGAGCTGCTGTTCGGTCTTGCCGACCCAGGCGATCTCGGGCGAGGTGTAGATGACCCACGGAATGGTGTCGAAGTTGCAGTGGCCGGACTGGCCGGCCATCAGCTCGGCCACCATCACCGCCTCTTCCATCGCCTTGTGCGCCAGCATCGGGCCGCGCACCACGTCGCCCACGGCCCACACGCCCGGCAGGTTGGTCTGGCAGTGGTCGTTGACTTCCACCATGCCGCGCTCGTTCAGCGTGAGGCCGACCGCTTCGGCGTTCAGGCCGTCGGTGTTGGGCACGCGCCCGACCGAGACGATCAGCCGGTCGAAGGTGGCCTTCTGCTTGCCATCCTTGTCTTCGTACTCGACGGTGACCGACTTCTTGTTCTTGGCCGGGGTCACGGCGCCGACCTTGACGCCGAGCTTGATGTCCATGCCCTGCTTGGTGAACACCTTCTGGGCTTCCTTGGCCACGTCCTGATCGGCTGCGGCGAGGAAGCTGTCCATGGCTTCCAGAATGGTGACTTCGGCACCCAGCCGACGCCACACCGAACCCATTTCCAGCCCGATAACGCCCGAGCCGATCAGACCCAGCTTCTTCGGCACGGCATCGATGTCGAGCGCGCCGATGTTGTCGCAGATCAGGGTGTTGTCGACCGGAATGCCCGGCAGGTGGCGGGCCACCGAACCGGTTGCCACGATGACCTGTTTGGCCTCGACGACTTCGTCGCCGACCTTCACATCCCAGCCCTCGGCGCTCTGGCCGACAAAGCTGCCGTGGCCGGCCAGCATGGTGACCTTGTTCTTCTTGAACAGGCCCTTGATGCCGCCGGTGAGCTGATCGACGATCTTGCTCTTGCGGCCGATCATGGTCGGCACGTCGATGGACGGCTTGCCCACCTTGATGCCCTGATCGGCAAAGTCGTGGCTGGCCTCTTCGAACATGTGCGAGGTGTGCAGCAAGGCCTTGGACGGGATGCAACCCACATTCAGGCAGGTGCCGCCCAGACGCGGTTCGCCCTTGGGGTCGGCATAGGGGTTGGATTCGGCGCAGGCGGTCTTGAAGCCCAGCTGGGCTGCACGGATGGCAGCCACGTAACCACCGGGACCACCACCGATGACCAGTACGTCAAATTGTTTCTTCGACATTCATCTCTCCCTCGATGTGATCGGCGGGCCTTTCGGCCCGCCGTGTCGTGTTTATACGTCGAGCAGCAGACGCGCAGGATCTTCCAGCGCCTCTTTCATGGTCACCAGACCCAGCACGGCTTCGCGGCCATCGATGATGCGATGGTCGTAAGACATGGCCAGATAGTTGATCGGACGGATCACGATCTGCCCGTTCTCGACCACCGGACGATCCTTGGTGGCGTGGATGCCGAGGATGGCCGACTGCGGCGGGTTGATGATCGGGGTCGAAAGCATCGAGCCGAACACGCCGCCGTTGGAGATGGAGAAGGTGCCGCCAGTGAGTTCTTCCATCGAAATCTTGCCGTCCTTGGCCTTCTGACCGAACTCGGCAATCTTCTTCTCGATGTCAGCGATCGACATCTGGTCGACGTCACGCAGGATCGGGACGACCAGACCGCGCGGGCTGCCAACCGCGATACCGATGTCGAAGTAGCCGTGGTAGACGATGTCGTTGCCATCGACCGAGGCGTTGATGATCGGGAATTTCTTGAGCGCGGCGACCGCAGCCTTGACGAAGAAGCCCATGAAGCCCAGGCGAACGCCGTGCTGCTTCTCGAACTTGTCCTTGTACTGGGCGCGCAGCGCCATCACCGGCCCCATGTTCACTTCGTTGAAGGTGGTCAGGATGGCGTTTTCGTTCTTCGACTGCAGCAGGCGCTCGGCGATGCGCGCACGCAGACGGGTCATCGGCACACGCTCTTCCGGGCGGTCGCCGTCGAGCGCCACGGCAGGGGCTGCCGCTGCCGGCTTGCCGGCACCAAGCGCATCGGCCTTGGTGACACGACCGCCGCGACCGCTGCCGGCCACATCGGACTCGGCCACGCCCTTCTCGTCGAGGATCTTGCGCGCCGACGGACTGGCGCTGCCGCCTGCAGCCTTGGCCTGCGCCGGCGGGGGGGTGACTTCCGGCGCCGGCTCGTGGGCCTTGCTGGCGCCGCTGGTGGCTTTGGCTTCGGTGTCGATGGTGGCGATCAGGTCGCCACTATTGACGGTTGCGCCATCGGCCAGAACGATTTTTACCAGCACGCCATCGGCCGGCGCGGGGGTTTCAAGCACCACCTTGTCGGTTTCGATATCGATCAGGTTCTCGTCGCGGGAAACGGCTTCACCTTCTTTTTTGTGCCAGTTGACGAGCGTTGCTTCCGACACGGACTCCGACAACTGCGGGACTTTTACTTCGATCAGCATGAATGAACTCCCTCTAATGCGTGATGTGTGTGTTATTCGATTAATCGTTGATGGGACCGAAAGCGTTTTCGATCACGGCTTTTTGTTGGCTATTGTGCTTGGCGTAGTAACCCACCGCCGGCGACGCCGAGGCCGGACGGCTGACCAGCAACAGTTTCTGTTTCTGGCCCAGCACCTTGACCAGGTGCTGACGTGACGCAAACCAGTACCAGGCGCCCTGGTTGCGCGGCTCTTCCTGACACCACACCACTTCCTTGGCATTCGGGAACTTGGCTATTTCGGCGCAGAAGGCATCGACCGGGAACGGATACAGCTGCTCGATACGCACGACCGCGATGTCCTTGATGTCCTGCTCGCGGCGATAGGCCATCAGCTCGTAGTAGATCTTGCCCGAGCACAGCACGACGCGTTTGACCTTGGTCGGGTTGATGTCGTCCACCTCGCCGATGACCGTGCGGAACTGTCCCTTGGCCAGTTCGTCGAGGTTCGACACGGCCTCCTTGTGGCGCAGCAGCGACTTGGGCGTAATGACCACCAGCGGCTTGCGCAGTTTGCGCACCATCTGGCGACGCAGCAGGTGGAAGATCTGCGACGGCGTGCTGGGAATGCACACTTGCATGTTGTTTTCCGCGCACAGCTGCATGTAGCGTTCGAGGCGAGCCGACGAGTGCTCCGGGCCCTGCCCTTCGTAGCCATGCGGCAGCAGCAGCGTCAGCCCGGCGAGGCGGCCCCACTTGGCTTCACCCGAGCTGATGAACTGGTCGATCACCACCTGGGCACCGTTGGCGAAGTCACCGAACTGGGCTTCCCACACCACCAGATCGTTCGGTTCCGCCGAGGCGTAGCCGTACTCGAAGGCCAGCACCGCCTCCTCGGAGAGCACGGAGTCGAACACCTGCATCGTCGCCTGACCTTCCTGGATGTTCTGCAGCGGCACATAGGTGCCGACATCCCAGGTTGCGCGATTCTGGTCGTGGAATACCGCGTGACGGTGGAAAAAGGTACTGCGCCCGACGTCCTCACCGGAGAGGCGTACGCCGAAGCCTTGTACGAGCAAGCTGGCATAGGCCAGGTTTTCACCCATCCCCCAGTCGATCATCAACTCACCCCGCCCCATCGCGGCGCGGTCGTTGACAATTTTCTTGACCCGCGAATGCAGCGTGAAGCCGTCGGGGATCGTGGTCAGGCGCTCGGCGAGGCGCTTGAGCTCGCTGGCCGGCACACCGGTGTCGCAGTTGTCGGTGTAGTCGTTGCCGATATACGGCGTCCAGTCGACCGCAAACTGACGGTTGTGTCCCGACAGCACGGGATTGGCCAGCAGCTCGCCCTTGTCCAGATGCTCGCGATATTCCTGGATCATCTGATCGGGCTCGTCCGCCACACACACCCCTTCCTGCACCAGGCGGTCTGCGTAGAGTTTGCGCGTCCCAGGGTGCTTGGCCACTTTCTTGTACATCAGCGGCTGGGTGACCATCGGCTCGTCCTGCTCGTTGTGGCCGAGTTTGCGATAGCAGATCAGGTCAATGACGACGTCTTTCTTGAACTCGTTGCGGAACTCCATCGCCAGCGCGGTCACCAGCGCCACCGCTTCGGGGTCGTCGCCGTTTACGTGGAAGATCGGCGCCTCGACCATCTTGAAGATGTCGGTGCAATACAGTGCGGAGCGATAGTCGCGCGGATCGGAGGTGGTAAAGCCGATCTGGTTGTTCACCACGATATGCACCGTACCGCCGGTGCCGTAACCGCGCGTCTGGGAAAAGTTCAGCATCTCCTGGTTCACGCCCTGGCCGGCAACGGCCGAATCGCCGTGGATGATCACGGGGACGACCTGGGTCTTGGCGGTATCCTTGCGACGCTGCTGGCGCGCGTAGACCGAGCCTTCGACCACCGGGTTGATGATCTCGAGGTGCGACGGGTTGAACGACAGCGTGAGGTGTACCGGACCACCCGGCGTCATCACGTCGCTGGAGAAGCCCTTGTGGTACTTGACGTCGCCGGCGGTGAGATCGACTTCAGTCAGACCTTCGAACTCGGCAAACAGCGTCGACGGCGACTTGCCCAGTGTGTTGACGAGCACGTTGAGACGGCCACGGTGTGCCATGCCGACCACGATTTCCTGCGCACCGAGGCTCCCCGCCACACTGATCAGTTCGTCCATCGCCACGATGGTCGAATCCCCGCCTTCGAGCGAGAAACGCTTCTGACCGACGTATTTGGTATGCAGGTATTTTTCGAGCGTCTCGGCGGCGGTCACCCGGCGCAGGATGTGTTTTTTCTGCTCCGGCGAATACTGCGGCGTTGCGCGAATGCTCTCGAGGCGCGCCTGGATCCAGCGCTTCTGGCTGATGTCCGAGATGTACATGTACTCGGAGCCAATCGATCCGCAATAGGTCTGGCGAACGGCTTCGAGAATCTCGCGCAGGCTGGCCTGCTCGCTCGAAAAGGCGTGGAACGAGCCGACGTTGAACTGCTCGTTCAAATCGCCTTCGGTGAAACCGTAGTACGAGGGTTCGAGTTCGGCCACCTGAGGACGCTCGTTGCGCTTGAGCGGATCAAGATTGGCCCAACGGTTGCCCAAAAAGCGATAGGCATTGATCAGCTGCAGGGTGCTGACCTGGCGCTTGTTGCCTTCGCCACTGCTGACCGTACGCACCGGCCCGCGTTTTGCCATCTGTTCGAAGGCGTGAATGATGGGCGTGTGAGCCACATCGCGCACGGCCGCCGCGGCGCCGACCTTGAGGCCGTCAAAATAGGTTTTCCACTCATCCGGAACGCTGGCCGGATCAGCAAGGTATGACTCATACAGCTCTTCGACAAATGGCGCATTGCTACCGAAAAGCGCTGAGGTGCTGCGCAAGTGCTTCATCATGTTGGACATCACCCGATCTGTGTTGCCTGTCGCGCAGCCATGGTGCTGGCGAGCGACTACATCGAGGGCATACGCAACACGGGATGATCACGCCGAGGTGATCATCCCGTGTTGCATTTACTTATTGTTGGTTGCCCTCTCCCTCATTTCCCTTCAGGACCGCTGGCCGATAGGCACGACGTCGCGGCGCGCGGCACCAATGTAAAGCTGCCGCGGACGACCGATCTTGTATTCGGGATCGGTCATCATTTCTTCCCACTGGGTCATCCAGCCGACCGTGCGGGCGAGCGCAAAGATGCAGGTAAACATCGAGGTCGGGATACCCAGCGCCTTCTGGACGATGCCCGAGTAGAAGTCCACGTTCGGGTAGAGCTTCTTCTCGACGAAGTACTGATCTTCCAGCGCGATCTTCTCGAGTTCCATTGCCAGTTTGAACAAGCGGTCGTTTTCGAGCCCGAGTTCGCTCAGTACGTCGTAGCACACCTTGCGCATCAGCTTGGCACGCGGATCGAAGTTCTTGTAGACGCGGTGACCGAAGCCCATCAGCTTGAACGGATCGTTCTTGTCCTTGGCGCGCTGGATGTACTCGCCCACATGCGACACATCCCCGATCTCTTCGAGCATGTTGAGGCACGCTTCGTTGGCGCCACCATGCGACGGTCCCCACAGGCAAGCGATGCCGGCCGAGATGCAGGCGAAGGGGTTGGCGCCGGAGGACCCGGCCAGACGCACGGTGGAGGTCGAGGCATTTTGCTCGTGATCCGCGTGCAGCGTGAAGATGGTGTCGAGCGCGTGCACCAGCACCGGGTTCGGCTTGTACTCTTCGCACGGCGTGCCGAACATCATGTGCATGAAGTTGGCGGTGTAGCCAAGATCATTGCGCGGATACATGAAGGGCTGCCCGGTGTTGTACTTGTACGCCATCGCAACGATGGTGGGCAGCTTGGCGACCAGGCGGTTGAAGGACACGTTGCGGTGTTCGGCATCCTGCAGATCGAGTGCGTCGTGATAGAAGGCCGAAAGGGCACCCACCACGCCGACCATGACCGCCATCGGATGTGCGTCACGACGGAAGCCCGAGTAGAACTTGGTCATCTGGTCGTGCAGCATGGTGTGGTTCTTGATGGTGTTCTCGAAGTCACTCTTTTGCGTGGCGTTCGGGAGCTCACCGTTCTTGAGCAGATATGCGACTTCCAGGAAGTTGCAGTTGTCGGCCAATTGCTCAATCGGATAGCCGCGGTACAGCAGCTCGCCCTTGTCACCGTCAATGAACGTAACGGTCGACTTGCAACTGGCAGTGGACATGAAACCGGAGTCGTAGGTGAAGAGGCCGGTCTTGCCGCCCAGCGTACGAATGTCGATGACATCGTTGCCGTGCGTACCCGTCATGACGGGGAACTCGACGGTCTGGCCGTCGACTGTGAGAGTAGCGCTACGTTCAGTGCTCATAACTCGTCCTTTGGGTTAACCCTTGTTATCAATCGTGCTTTCCCTACCCGATTCGCGAAACATGCCGAGGAAAGGCATCCATCGCGCCTCGGAGCATTCAGTACTGCCATTCACCATGGCCCACAGGTCATGGTCTTCAAGATTGAGTAGATCTTGCAGGTCGACCAGTTGAGCGTCGCTCAACTGGTCGAAATCCCGCTCGAGAAAACGTGTGAGCACAATGTCGAGCTCAAGCAAGGCCCGACGACAATGCCAGCGCACACGGCCCCGATGCATCGTCATACTGCGCGCCGCACCATCATGTCTTTGATCTTGCCGATGGCCCGCGTCGGATTGAGGCTCTTCGGACAAACATCGACACAGTTCATGATCGTGTGGCAACGGAACAGGCGGTACGGATCCTCAAGATTGTCGAGCCGCTCGCTCGCCTCCTGGTCACGCGTATCGGCAATGAACCGGTACGCTGCCAGCAAGCCCGCCGGCCCGACGAACTTGTCCGGATTCCACCAGAACGACGGGCACGAAGTGGAGCAGCAAGCACACAAGATGCACTCGTACAACCCGTTGAGTTCCTCACGGTCCTCAGGCGACTGCAGCCGCTCGCGCTCGGGCGCCGGATCGTTGTTGACCAGATACGGCTTGATCGAGTGATATTGCTTGAAGAACTGCGTCATATCCACGATCAGGTCACGAATGACCGGCAAACCGGGCAGCGGGCGCAGCACGATCGGCTGCTTGAGGTCATCGACCTCAGTCAGGCAGGCCAGACCGTTTTTGCCGTTGATGTTCATCGCATCGGACCCGCACACCCCTTCGCGGCACGAGCGGCGGAAGGAGGTTGAATCGTCCTTGACCTTGAGGCGCACCAGGGCGTCCAGCAGTTTCTTGTCGGACGGCTCGAGGTCGACTGAAATATCCTGCATGTACGGCTTGTCGTCGCGATCCGGGTCGTAACGATAGATTTTGAATTGAACGGTACGTTTTGTACTCATTTTTTCGTTCCTCGACCCTTAGTAAGTCCGCGTCGCAAGCGCGATCGGGTCAACATCTTCCGACATCGGTTGCAGATTCACAGGTTTGTAATCGAGACGATTGCCCTCGCTATACCACAAGGTATGCTTGAGCCATTCATCGTCACGCCGGCCGTTCGGGAATTCCGCCGTATCCGGCGCATCGTCACGCACGTGAGCGCCACGCGATTCCTTGCGGGCTTCCGCCGAAGTCATGGTCGCCTTGGCCACCTCGATCAGGTTGTCGAGCTCCAGCGCTTCCATCCGCGCCGTATTCCAGACCTTTGACTTGTCCTTGATCTGGGTGTGCTTGGCCTGTTCGGCAACTTCCATGATCTTGGTAACGCCTTCCTTGAGCAGATCGGAGAAGCGGAACACACCGGCATGCTTCTGCATGGTGCGCTGCATGGCGAGACGCACTTCGTGCACATCGGTGCCGTTGGTCTGGTTTTCGAGACGTGCCATGCGCGCCAGCGCCAGATCGGCAGCGTCTTCAGGCAAGGCCTTGAGCGAGAGGTTTCCGCTCTTGATGTCCTCGACCACGGTCTCACCGGCGGACTTGCCAAAGACCAGCAAATCGAGCAGCGAGTTGGTGCCCAGGCGGTTGGCGCCGTGCACCGAGGCGCAGGCACATTCGCCGGCGGCGTAGAAACCGGCCACGGGGCTCGATGCATTGCCATCCTTCGGCGCGACGACCTGACCTTTGTAGTTGGTCGGTATGCCGCCCATCTGGTAGTGACACGTCGGCACGACCGGAATCGGCGCCTTGATCGGATCGATACCGGCGAACTGGATCGAGATCTCGCGGATACCCGGCAGACGCTTCATGATCGTATCGGGCGACAGATGGGTGATGTCGAGCAGCACATGGTCCTTGTCGGTACCGCAGCCACGCCCTTCGTTGATCTCGGTCGTCATCGCGCGCGAGACCACGTCGCGCGAGGCCAGATCTTTCAGGTTCGGCGCATAACGCTCCATGAAGCGATCGCCCGAACTGTTGCGCAAAATACCGCCTTCGCCACGCACGCCTTCGGTAATCAGCACCCCGGCACCGGCCACGCCGGTCGGGTGGAACTGCCAGAACTCCATGTCTTCCAGCGGCACACCTGCACGCGCGGCCATGCCGACACCGTCTCCGGTGTTGATGAAGGCATTGGTCGAGCTGTAATAGATACGCCCGGCGCCACCGGTAGCGAAAATGGTTGCCTTGGCATGGAAGATCGACACCTCGCCGGTTTCCATTTCCATAGCCGTAACACCGACCACGTCGCCATCGGCATCGCGAATCAGATCAAGCGCCATCCACTCGACAAAAAACTGCGTATTGGCGCGCACATTGCGCTGATACAGCGCGTGCAACATGGCATGACCGGTGCGGTCGGCCGCGGCACAGGAACGCGACACCGGGGTTTTGCCATAGTTCTGGGAGTGACCGCCAAAGGGGCGCTGATAAATTTTGCCATTATCGAGGCGGTCGAACGGCATGCCATAGTGCTCAAGCTCGACCACGACTTCGTTGGCTTTCTTGCACATGAACTCGATGGCATCCTGATCACCGAGCCAGTCCGACCCCTTGACGGTGTCATACATGTGCCAGTGCCAGTTGTCTTCGGTTGAATTCCCCAACGACGCCGCAACGCCACCCTGGGCTGCCACGGTGTGCGAACGGGTCGGGAACACTTTGGTAAGAACAGCGGTTTTGAGACCCGCCTCGGACAATTGCAGCGCAGCGCGCAAGCCCGCGCCACCGGCACCCACAATTACCGCATCGTAACTACGCTTCGCGACTTTCACGCTCACAGCCTCCACAGAATCCGGGCCACCCATCCGGCATAGCCGATGAGCAGGAACAAGACGATAACGTGCAGCGCAAGGCGCACGCCGACGGGCTTGATGTAGTCCATGAAGATGTCACGAACCCCAACCCACGCGTGATAGAAAAGCGACATAAAGAACAGGAAGGTCGCGAACTGCATGAAGCCACCGCCGAACATGCCGCTCCAGGCCTCGTAACTCATCTCCGGCAGCATCAGCGCATTAAACGCAAAAATGACGGTGTACAAGGCCATCAGCACAGCGGTCACGCGCTGACCAAGCCAGTCGCGCAAGCCGTAGTGGGCCCCTACGATATGTGGTTTCACCATAGTTTCACCCCGATGATAAGGGTCAGTGCAATGCTTACGCCCAGCACAATCTTCGACGTCTTGCGCGCAGCAGGAAGATCCAGCCCGGTATGCGCATCCAGAAACAGAAAGCGGATGCCGGCACAGAAATGATGCAGATAGGCCCACAACAGACCGAACAGAATCAGCTTGACCAGCGGATTCGAAACCGTTTCCTTGTAAGCAGCAAACGACTCGGGCGAGCCGACACTATTCGCAAACAAAGACAGGAGCAAAGGCAGCATCAGGAACAATCCTGCGCCACTTACCCTGTGCAGAATGGAAACAAAACCCGGTAACGGCAAGCGGATTTCGTTCAGCGCCAAATGCTTCGGCCGCTGTTTTCTGGCTGTCACTTCTGACATTACTTCCCCCTCAATGTACGGCGGCACACCCGCCACCTTACTCCCACGAAAAACAATAAGTATATACGCTTACAAGTAGCTGACCCGAAGCGTCACAGCCATTAATTCAATTCATTGAGATAGTAGTGCTCGGCCGTCGAATACAGTCCGCGGCGCCACTCCACCGGCCGATCTCCGTAGGTATAGGTCACCCGTTCTACCGACAGCAGGGGCACCCCCTCCTTCACGTTCAGGATGTCTGCCGTGGCACGATCCGCCTCCACGGCGCGGATACGCTCTTCGGCGCGTATCATTCGCAGGCCGAAGCGGGACTCGAACAAACTGTAGAGCGACCCCTGCCAGTCCTGGAGCATCTCGAGCGTCAGCCCCTGGAATATTTCACCAGGCAGATAAATTTCGTCAACAACAACGGGTTTTGCGCTAAATTTCAGCAAGCGGCGCACGATGTTGATGGGATCGCCGGCATCAATCGCCAGAACGCGCGACGCCTCTTGACCGGCCTTTGCGCGCCAGCACTCCAGCGGAACGCTTACTGGATGAGAGAGACCCTCCCCCTCCGGCACCAGGCGGAGGAAACGAAACAAGGCCCGCGGATCATTATGCGAAGCAACGAAAGTGCCCTTGCCCTGCTTGCGAACCAGCAGATTTTCGGCGGCCATTTCGTCGATCGCCTTGCGCACCGTCCCCTGGCTCACGCCAAACCGTCCGGCCAACTCCTGCTCGCTTGGAATCGCGTTGCCCGGATGCCACTCACCGGACTCAAGCGCATGCAGCATCAGACTTTTGATCTGGCGATAGAGCGGACTAAAGGTGGGGGACGCGGGTGTCATCGGCGTATTTCATCACAAAACTTGAAAAGCGTCCATATCATGTCTTCTATCTTATATAAGATAAAAAACGTGAATTGACTTTGCAGTTCGGTATAACATACCATTTTGCGCGAATCGGACACGCCAGCGATATTCACTGCCAGCCATCAAAAGGCAGTAATCCAAATGTGTCCGGGCACGGATTTCAAAACACACATCGAGAGGGAGTCGTCCATGAGCAAAGCCCCAGTCCGCGTCGCCATCACCGGCGCAGCCGGTCAGATCGGTTACAGCCTGTTGTTCCGTATTGCCAGCGGTGAAATGCTCGGCAAGGATCAGCCCGTCATCCTCCAGCTGCTCGACCTGCCGCAGGCCCAGAAAGCAGTCAAGGGCGTCATGATGGAACTCGAAGACTGCGCCTTCCCCCTGCTCGCCGGCATGCTGGCCACCGACGACCCGAACGTCGCTTTCAAGGATGCCCAGGTCGCCCTTCTGGTCGGCGCCCGTCCGCGCGGTCCCGGCATGGAGCGCAAGGACCTGCTGACTGAAAACGCCAAAATCTTTACCGTTCAGGGCGCAGCCATCGGCCAGCACGCAGACCCGGAGTGCAAGGTCCTGGTGGTCGGCAACCCGTGCAACACCAACGCCTACATCGCCATGAAGACGGCTGAAAAATATGGCCGCGTAAACAGCAAGAACTTCACCGGCATGCTGCGCCTTGACCACAACCGTGCGCTGTCCCAACTGGCCACCAAGTCGGGGCGCGAAGTCTCCAGCCTGAAGAGCCTGGTGGTGTGGGGCAACCACTCGCCGACGATGTACGCCGACTACCGCTTCTGCACCTCCAATGGCGACGGCGTCAAAGGCCTGATCAACGACGACGCATGGAACCGCGACACCTTCCTGCCCACCGTCGGCAAGCGCGGCGCAGCCATCATTGAAGCGCGCGGCCTGTCCTCCGCCGCCTCGGCCGCCAACGCCGCCATCGACCACATCCGCGACTGGGCGCTGGGCTCGAATGGCGAATGGGTCACCATGGGCGTCCCGTCCGATGGCTCCTACGACATTCCGGAAGGCATCATCTACGGCTTCCCCTGCACCACTGAAAACGGTCAGTACAAGATCGTCCAGGGCCTGGACATCGATGCCTTCTCGCGCGAGCGCATGACCCACACGCTCAACGAGTTGCTCGAAGAGCGCGACGGCGTGAAAGACCTGCTCGGCTGATCAAGCCGCACGCAGCAGCATTGAACGCGGGGGCGGAAACGCCCCCGCGTTTTTTGTTATCCTGCTTCGCCACGCAATTCTTCAGCCAGAGCCTCCTGCCATGCACCCAGAACACGTCCTGTTTCAAGGCGAACGCGCCCTGCCCGAGCTGCCCGCGGTTGATCACTATGCCGGCAGCGAAAAACTGATCCGCAAAGTGCTTGGCCTCCAGCAAGAACTTGGCCCGGTGTTTGATATCACCTGCGACTGCGAAGACGGTGCCCGCGCCGGGCAGGAAACCGAACACGCTCACATGGCCGCAGCCATGGTGATGAGCGAAGACAACCGTTTCGGCCGTGTGGGCGCCCGTGTGCACGACATCACCCATCCGCACTGGCAGATGGACATCGACATCCTGGTTCGCGAAGCGGCAACCCGGCTGGCCTTCATCACGCTGCCGAAACCGCGCTCGGTCGATGACGTACATACCCAGATCCGCTATCTGGAGGCGCGTCTGGCAGAGGCCGGCATCGCGCGCCCGCTGCCGGTCCACGTCCTTATCGAAACCCACGGAGCGCTGCGCGATGCGTGGCAGATTGCAGCCATCGACGCGGTTGAAAGCCTCGATTTCGGCCTGATGGACTTCGTCAGCGCACATCACGGCGCCATTCCCGGCGACGCGATGCGCAGTCCCGGTCAGTTCGAACACCCGCTTATCGTGCGGGCCAAGTGCGACATCGCCGCCGCCGCGCTCGCGCATGGCGTAATCCCGAGCCACAACGTCACCACCGAACTCAAGGACATCGACTACATTCGGCGCGACGCCGCCTGCGCGCGCGAGCGCTTCGGCTACCTGCGCATGTGGAGCATTCATCCCAACCAGATCGAGCCGATCCTTGCCGCCATGCGCCCTGACTTCTCCGAAGTCGAACACGCGGTCGAAATTCTCGGCGCCGCACAGGATGCCAGCTGGGGGCCGATCCAGCACGCCGGCAAGCTGCACGACCGCGCCTCTTATCGTTACTACTGGACCCTGCTCAAACGCGCGCACACGACGGGCGTTCCACTCCCGAAAACGGTCGCCGCCCGTTTCTTCGCAGACTGAGCCGACCGCGCCCGGGGGGCGGCGCCGGGCGCGTGCCTTGAGGGGCGCGCCCGCTCAGTCGTAGCTAAAGAACCCGCGGCCGCTCTTGCGCCCCAGATACCCGGCCTCGACCATTTCAACCAGCAAGGGCGCGGCGCGGTATTTGGGGTCCTTGAACCCTTCGAACAACACCTGCATGACCGCCAGCTGGACGTCGAGACCGATCAGGTCGCACAAGGCCAGCGGACCGATGGGATGATTTGCGCCGAGGCACATCGCGGTATCGATTTCCTCCGCCGTCGCCAAGCCTTCCTGCAGCGCGAACACCGCCTCGTTGATCATCGGACACAGCATCCGGTTGACCACGAATCCCGGGCTGTTCCTGACCTGAACCGCGGTTTTCCCCACCAGCGCCACCGCCGCTTCGGCGCGGGCATGGGTCGCATCGCTGGTCTGCAGACCGCGAATCAATTCAACCAACCCCATCAACGGCACCGGATTGAAGAAGTGCATGCCGATGACCTGCTGCGGACGACGCGTCGCCGCGGCAAGTTTGGTGATCGAAATCGACGACGTGTTACTGGCCAGCACTGCGTCAGCACGCGCAATGTCGTCCAGTTGGGCAAACAACTTGAGCTTGACCGAGAGGTTCTCGGTGGCCGCCTCGATGATCACATCGCACTGCGCCAGGCTGTTCAGGTCCGTCGATGTCTCGATTCGCGCCAGCGCTGCAGCCTTCTGGGCGTCATCCATTTTTTCCTTTTTGATCAGACGATCGAGACTGCCCGACACCGACGCCATCGCGCGCACCAGTGCCTCGGCCGCAATATCGGTCATCACCACATCCACCCCTGCGACCGCAAATGCCTGCGCAATACCATTCCCCATCGTGCCCGACCCGACCACGCCAATCGTTTTGATGTCCACGAACCGCTCCTCCTGTGTTTAAACCTTGACCCCAGTGCCGCATCCATACGATGCGGTATGGAGAAACTGTAACGTAAGTTCCAAGCAGCACCAAGCGCGACCCGGCCGTGAGGGTCGCACAACGCCGCGTCCACATCCACAAGCCGTCCCGCACCGACACCACGGAAATCGCGGGACAACACTGCTCCAATCGGGCTGAAGCGCGTGAAAACGAGGGGCTCTGCATGTTACTGTTAGCACTTGTCGCCGCCACATAAAAACAACCATGCCGCCATCCGGCCCATCGCACGACTCCAGCGCCGCCCCCCTCCGCGCAATCCGGCAATTTGCCCGCAGCGGGCGCCGTATCGCCATGCCCTGGCTGTCGCCGGGGCGCTGGCGAAAACGCCTGTTACTGGTCAGCGTTACGCTGCTGGCGGGGATTACCGCGATTGTTTTTGCGGTCGGCGCCGACATGGCAATCGAGGCCCACCGCGAGGTGGTGCACATGGCGTGGTGGAGCAGTCTGATCATCGCTCCCGCCGGTTTTGCGTTGATCGCATGGGCAACGCGTCGCTTCTTTCCCGGCACCGAGGGCAGCGGCATCCCGCAAGCGATTGCTGCCTCGCTGACCGACGATCACCGCATCCGGCGGCGCCTGCTTTCATTTCGCATCGCGGTCGCAAAAATCGGCCTCACCCTGCTCGGGCTGCTCGCGGGCGCCTCCATCGGCCGCGAGGGCCCCTCGGTACAGGTCGGCGCATCGATGCTCAATATGGTCAGCGGAAAGAAGCACGGCCGGATCGCCCCCACCAGCGACCTGATTGTTGCCGGCGGCGGTGCGGGTGTCGCTGCCGCGTTCAACACGCCGCTGGGCGGCATCATGTTCGCAATCGAAGAGCTGTCACGCTATCGCGCCTTCCGCGCCAACAGCACCACGCTCATTGCCGTGATCTTTGCCGGTTTGATGTCGCTCGCCATTCTCGGCAACTACACCTATTTCGGCCGCACGGTTGCCGCCCTGACCTGGCCGGAAGGACTGTGGCCGGTGCTGATGTGCGGCGCCGCAGGCGGTCTGGCCGGCGGTCTGTTCACCCGCCTGCTGATTGCATCGTCGCGCGGACTGCCTGGACGCGCAGGCACGCTGGCGCGCACCTACCCGATCCGGTTTGCCGCGGTGTGCGGCCTCGCAACGGCGATCGTAGGCATCGCCACCGGCGGCCTGACCTGGGGCACCGGCTACGCGGAATCCAAAGCCGCACTGGAAGGCTCGGCGACGCTGCCCATTTTCTTCATGTTCGCCAAGGCGCTGGTCATCTGGATTGCATTCATCAGCGGCATTCCCGGCGGCGTCTTTGCCCCGGCGCTGGCGGTCGGCGCCGGGATTGGCGCCAACATCGCGCTGATGCTGCCCGGCGAACAGAGCTCCGCGATCCTGGTTCTCGGCATGGTTGCCTTCCTGGCAGGCATTACCCAGTCACCGATCACCTCATTCGTGATCGTGATGGAAATGACCAACAATCACCAGATGCTGCTCCCGCTGATGGGTGCGGCCGTGGTCGCGCAGGGGTTCTCGCGTTCGGTCGCACCGGTCCCGCTTTACGACGCGCTGGCGATTGATCTGCTGCGTAAATTGACGCGCGAACAACGCGCCTCCTCCACCCCGCCGGACCCACCGGAGACCCTGGCGCCGGATCCGCTCGAGGAACTCAAACAGCAGGTGGCCGGCCCACCGCGACCGGAGTCGCCGCCCACCAGCGCCACAACAGCCGAAACACCACACGATGATTCCCCCGGCGCCGGCACGCCAGCCCCGGAGAAACCCGAAGGCGCATGACGCGCCAACAAAAAACCGCGGCATCCCCGCGGTTTTTTGTTGTTGCTGCGGCGCCGCGCGTCAGGCGTCGACGATGATGCCGCCATTGCCGCCGTCACCATCGCTGATCGCCAGCATCAAGGCGTTGATGCGTTTAACGAAGCTGGCCGGGTCGTCCAGCGTGCCGCCTTCGGCCAACAGGGCTTGGTCGAACAACACCGCAGCCCAATCGTCGAAGCGGGCTTCTTCCTTTTCCAGACGCTTGACTGCGGGGTGCGAGGGATTGACTTCCAGAATCGGCTGGCTCGGCGGCGCCTCCTGACCGGCCGCCTTGAGAATCCGCGCCAGATTCATCCCCATATCCTGCGCGTCCGCCACCAGGCAGGCCGGCGAGTCGGTCAGGCGATGGGTCGCACGAACGTCCTTGACGCGCCCGCTCAGGCTGGCCTTGATCTTGTCCACCAGCGGCTTGAATTCATCGGCCAGCTTTTCCGCTTCCTGCTTTTCAGCTTCATCTTCGAGCGCGCCCAGGTCGAGGTCGCCCTTGGCCACCGACTGCAGCGCCTTGCCGTCGAACTCGGTGAGATAGCCGATGACCCACTCGTCGACGCGGTCGCACAGCAGCAGGACTTCGATGCCCTTCTTGCGGAACACTTCGAGGTGCGGGCTGTTCTTGGCCGCGTTGAAGGTTTCGGCAGTCACGTAGTAAATCTTCTCCTGGCCTTCCTTCATGCGCGCGATGTAGTCCGCCAGCGACACGGTCTGATCCGGCGTATCGGCCAGCGTCGAGGCAAAGCGCAGCAGACCGGCGATCTTGTCCTTGTTGCTGCTGTCTTCGCCGACACCCTCTTTGAGCACATTGCCAAAGGCTTTCCAGAACTTGGCGTATTTGTCGCCGTCATTCTTCGCGATGTCTTCGAGCAGGCCGAGCACTTTCTTGGTGCAGCCGGAGCGGATCGAGTCGATGTCCTTCGATTCCTGCAGGATCTCGCGCGACACGTTGAGCGGCAGGTCGGCCGAATCGACCACCCCGCGCACAAAGCGCAGATAGGTCGGCATGAGTTTCTCGGCGTCATCCATGATGAACACGCGCCGCACGTACAGCTTGATGCCGTGGCGGGCGTTGCGGTCCCACATGTCGAACGGGGCGTTCTCGGGAATGTAGAGCAACTGGGTGTATTCCTGACGCCCCTCGACCCGCGCGTGGGTCCACGCCAGCGGGTCCTGAAAATCGTGCCCGACGTGCTTGTAGAACGCCTTGTACTCGTCGTCGGTGATCTCGGTGCGCGGCCGCGCCCACAGCGCGCTGGCCTGGTTGATGGTCTCGTCTTCGTCGGTGGTGACCTGCGCCTTGGTCTCCTCGTTCCACTCCTCCTTCTTCATCACGATCGGCTGGACGATGTGATCGGAATACTTGTGGACCAGCTGGCGCAGTTGCCAGCCGTTGAGCAGATCCTGCTGCTCTTCGCGCAGGTGCAGCGTAATTTCGGTACCGCGATCGGCTTTCTCGATCGGCTCGATGGCGTACTCGCCGGCCGCATCGCCGAGCATCGAGCATTCCCACTGCACGCCCGCGTCGGCGCCCAGGCCGGCGCGACGGGTGCGTACCGTGACCTTGTCGGCAACGATGAAGGCCGAGTAGAAACCGACCCCGAACTGACCGATCAGGTGGGCATCCTTCTTCTGGTCGCCGGTCAGCTGACTGAAGAATTCGCGCGTGCCCGACTTGGCGATGGTGCCCAGATTGGTGATCACTTCGCTGCGATCCATGCCGATGCCGTTGTCGCTGACGGTAATCGTCTTCGCCGCGGCATCGAAACCGATGCGAATCTTCAACTCGCCGTCGCCTTCAAACAGGTCGGCCTTGTCGAGCGCCTCGAAACGCAGCTTGTCACAGGCATCGGAGGCATTCGAAATCAGTTCGCGCAGAAAGATTTCGCGGTTTGAGTACAGCGAGTGGATCATGAGGTGGAGCAGTTGCTTCACCTCGGCCTGGAAATTCATCTTCTCGGCGTGAGCGGCTTGAGCCTCGGACATATCAGGGTCTCCATGTGAACCGTTTTTTCATACCCCCGGTTATGGGGCCGACCTTCCGGATTTCAAGCCACCAGTAAAAACGCCTCCGGCTGGAGGCGTTTTGAATCGGCGCCAGACCGTGGATCAGTAGCGGAATCGCCCCACCAGCGCATTCAGGTCGGTCGACAAATTCTCCAGCTTGGCGACCGCATCGACCGTGGTGCGCATCGACTGGCTGGTGCCCTCGACCATCATCGCGATCTGCTCGACCTGCTGCGCGATCACCGTGCTCGCAGCGCTCTGTTCGTTGGTCGCACAGGCCACATCGCTGATGCGTTCGAGCGTCACGCTGGTGCCCGCACGGATTTCGCGCAGCGACGCTGAGGCACTGTCGACCAGCTTGACGCCCGAATCCACGCGCGAGGCCACCACGCCCATCGCGCTCACCGCGCCGCTGGTGTCCTCCTGGATGCCGCCGAGCATTTCCTCGATCTGCACCGTCGCGCTCGCGGTGCGCTCGGCCAGTCCGCGCACCTCATCAGCCACCACCGCAAAGCCGCGGCCCTGCTCGCCGGCGCGCGCGGCCTCGATCGCGGCGTTGAGCGCCAGCAGGTTGGTTTGCGCCGCGATCTCCTTGATCACGTTGGCGATCGAACCGATCTCGTTGGCCCGACCGACCAGCTCCTGGATTTTGGCGGAGGCCGAATCCACCGTCGTGGCGATGCGGCGCATCTCGCCGGCAGCGTCTTCGGCCCGGCGCTCGCCGCGCTCGGCCAGCTCCGCGGCGCTGGAAGAATTACTCTCGGTTTCGCGCGCGCTGTCCGAAATGTGGCTGATGCTGACCGTCATTTCCTCGACCCCGGCCGCAATCGATGCGGTCGCGTCGGACTGCGAATTTGCCTTGTCGGCCACCTCACGCGCAACGCGGGCAATATCGCGCGAATTGTCGGCCACCGACTTCGCGCTCGTGCCGATCTCGCGCATCATGCTGCGCAACTGCGCCACCGTCCGCCCGAGCGTGCCGAGCAAACTGTTCTCCCCGCCCTTGTTGTCGATGCTGGCGCACAGGTCGCCCCCCGCCACAGCCTGCATCACCGTCACAGCGTACGCCGGCTCGCCCCCCAGCTGGTGCACGATGCCACGCACAATCAGCCATGACAGCGCCACGGTCGCCACCAGCAACACCAGGGCGACGCTCAGGGTTTGCGCCAGGCCGGCGGAGAAGGCCGTCTCGACGGCGGTCAGATAAATCCCCGCCCCATAGGCCCAGCCCCATGGCGTGAAGGACTGGACGGTTGAATGCTTGGCCTCGGGCACACCGCCCGTGGTACGCGGCCAGGCATAATCGATCCCGGCCGGCTCACCGGTGCGCGCTACCTGGGCAATCCGGTCGAACAGCGCAACACCGTTGGGGTCTTTTTTCCCCGCCATCGACTTGCCTTCCGTCTCCGGCTTCAACGGTGACAGCAACGTGGTCGCGTTCGCGTCGTAGACAAAAATGTAGTTCTGGCCGTCCTCAAACCGCACCCGCCGCAGCATGGCCAGCGACTGGACTTGCGCCTCGGTGCGGCTCATCGCGCCGGATTGCTCCTGCGCGTAGAAGTGTTCAAACACATACCCCGCGGTCGTGACCACGTCCTCCACGCGGCGCATCTCGGCTTCAAGCAACTGCCCGCGTGCTGTCCATAGCGACGTTCCACCCAGAACGACCAACCCGGCCACCGCCGCAAGCACCAGCACGCCAAGGCGCACCACCAAGCGTGTATTCAGCAACATGTCTGCCCCCGCCTATTTGTTCTTATCTGATAGACAGCAGGCCCATCGGCCTTAAATGCCCAAAACTTGAGCAATCGGGCAGAAAAAACGGCAGGGTATGCCGGCGCAGCGAAGGGCACCGCACGACACGGTTTAACCGTAGCGGATGTCCAGCACTTCGATGTCGCGCCGCCCGGACGGGCTGGCAAAACTGACCACGTCGCCAACGCGCGCTTTCAGCAGGGCGCGTGCAAGCGGTGAAATCCAGCTGATCTTGGCCTGCGATGCATCGGCCTCATCCACGCCAACGATCTGATAGGTCTGCTCGCTGGAGCCATCGTCGTCGGCAATCACCACGGTTGCGCCGAAAAACACCTGATCGAGCGCCGTTTGCTCTGCCGGGTCGACCACCGTGGCGTTCTCGAGGCGCTTGATCAAAAAGCGAATCCGCCGGTCGATCTCGCGCAGCCGCTTCTTGCCGTAAATGTAATCGCCGTTTTCGGAGCGATCTCCATTGCCCGCGGCCCATGCCACGGTCTCGACCATTTTGGGGCGCTCGTCACGCAACAGGGCGTCGAGCTCGCGCTTGAGCGCCAGCCAGCCGTTGCGGGTCATGTAGATGGGACCGCCGGCAGCGGGGCCGGGCGGGGTATCCGGAGTGTCGTCGTCCTCGTCCGAGGCTTTGGTGAATGCCTTGCTCACGCTACTGCCAACATCTGTGTCGGGATCGAGCGCAAATCTTAGGTCAGCCCCGCAGCAGCGGCAAGCGCGCGACGAGACGGTGGCTCAATGGTAGATCGCGGGCTGATTGAGCAGGCTTTGGTAGTGGACGATCAACTCGTCGAAATCGCCCATTTCCTCGGACGCGGCCAGCTCCGCCAGTTCGGCCCGAAAGCGTCGCGCTGCGGCATCGCGAAAAACCGTGCCGCGCCCCAGCCGCTTGTCGATCACTTCGATCGCATCAAATCCGGGAAAGTCCACCACGTACAGCACCGGGTTGTTGCATACGACTTGCATGGCGTGACTCCTTTTCAACGATGCCGGCCAGCGCCGGACACCCTCGGGGCCAAGATCGGGGAACATTGCGCCATTTCAAGTCCGGGCGAGTTGTCATTCCCCAATCCACCGCATACCATAGCCCCGGTTCACCCCTGTTTACGGCGAATCCCTCGCCGGCTTGAGACTGATCGGACATCAATTAATCGCAACGATGCAGGACGATTTCGAAGAATCTGCGGGCTGGGCCGCCGCGCTGGAAAGCCTCAAAACCGAGCATCGCGATCTCGACACCGCCATTGCCGCACTCGCCGCCGATCCGCCGGGTGACGAGCTGCTGCTGCGCCGCCTCAAGAAGCGCAAACTCAGTCTGAAAGACCGCATCGCCTATATGGAACGGCTGCTCGACCCGCCTGAACCTGCCTGACCAAGCTCAGGCCCCGTCCTCAGGACCCATTCCGCCGATGACCTATCGCCCCCTTTTTGGCCCGGCCACGCTGAGCCTGCATGCCGGCCAGAGCCCCGATTCGGACCACGGCGCACGCGCGGTCCCGATCCACTTCACCACCAGCTACGTATTTGCGGACGCCGAACAGGCCGCTTCGCGCTTCAATCTCGAACACCCGGGCCACGTCTATTCGCGCATCTCGAACCCGACCAACGCGGTGCTCGAAGAGCGCATCGCAGCGCTCGACGCCGGCATCGGCGCAATTGCCACCGCCAGCGGCCAGGCCGCCCTCCACCTCGCCATCACCACCCTCACCGGCGCGGGCGGGCACATCGTGGCCTCGCGCGCGCTGTACGGCGGATCGCACAATCTGCTCGCCTACACCTTGCCGCGCTTCGGCATCGAAACCACCTTTGTCGACCCGCACGACATCGACGCCTGGCGCGCCGCGATCCGCCCCAACACCGTGCTGCTGTTCGGCGAGGCGCTCGGCAATCCGGGCCTCGACGTGCTCGACACCCCCACCGTGGCGGCGATCGCCCACGACGCCGCGCTTCCGCTGCTGGTCGACGCCACGCTGGTCACCCCATGCCTGCAGCAACCCATCGCGCTCGGCGCCGATCTGGTGGTCCATTCCGCGACCAAGTTTCTCGGCGGGCACGGCGTCGCGGTGGGCGGGCTGCTGGTCGATGGCGGCCGCTTCGACTGGGCAGCCAGCGGCCGCCACCCCACGCTGAGCGAACCCTACGACGGCTTTCACGGCATGGATTTCGCGGAGGAATCCGCCATTGCCGCCTTCTTGCTGCGCGCGCGCCGCGAAGGCCTGCGCGATTTCGGCGCCTGCCTGTCGCCGATGAACGCCTTCCAGATCCTGCAAGGCATCGAAACCCTGCCGCTGCGCATGCGCCAGCACGTCGCCAACGCCGAAGCGCTGGCGGCACATCTGCTCGGCCACGCCCAGGTCGCGCACGTCGCCTACCCCGGCCTCGACAGCCATCGCGACCACGCGCTGGCGCAGCGCCTGCTCCCCAAGGGCTGCGGCGCGGTGCTGAGTTTCGAACTCAAGGGTGGACGCCCCGCCTGCGCCGCCTTCATGGGTGCGCTGCGCGTGTTCTCGCATCTGGCCAACGTTGGTGACGCCAAGTCGCTGGTCATTCATCCGGCCAGCACGACCCACTTTCGCATGTCGGCCGCCGACCTCGCCGCCGCCGGCATTGGCGAAGGCACCGTGCGCCTGTCCGTCGGGCTCGAAGACATCGACGACTTGCTCGAAGACCTCGCCCGCGGCCTGCGCGCCGCCGAAAAAGCCGCGGCCGCATGAACGCGACGATCTACGCCTACACCGGCGGCCGTGCGCCGGACGACACGCAACCGACGATTGTCTTTGTGCACGGCGCCGGCCACGACCACAGCGTATGGAATCTGCCGGTGCGTTACTTTTCGCGCCACGGATTCAATGCCGTCGCCCCCGACCTGCCCGGCCACGGCCGCTCCGGCGGCCCGCCGCTGGACAGCATCGAAAGCATCGCCGGATGGCTGGCCGACTGGATCGCACGCACATCCATCGCCCCGGTCACGCTGGTCGGCCACAGCATGGGCGCGCTGGTCGCGCTGCGCACCGCCGCCATCGCGCCGGCCCGGGTGGCCCGTCTGGTGCTGGTCGGTTGCGTGATTCCGATGCCGGTCGCCGCGCCTCTGCTCGAGGCCACGCTCAGCGATCCCGATCGCGCGCACGCCTTGATCAACCAGTGGTCCTTCGCCCCCGCCAACCAGCTCGGCGCCAGTGCCCTGCCGGGGTTCTCGCTTCCCGGCATCAACCGCCGCCTGCTCGAACGCGCCGGCGCCGGCGTGCTGCATACCGACATGGCGGCATGCAATGCCTACCACGACGGCGAAAGCGACGCAGCCCGCATCGCCTGCCCGACCGCACTGATCAGCGCGGAACGCGATCAGATGACACCCCCCAAAGCCACGCTGCCGCTGCAAGCAGCACTTGCCAAGGTGCCGGGAGGTGCGCATATTACGGTTTTGCCGTCCGCCGGCCATGCCATGATGAGCGAGGCGCCGGACGCGCTACTGGATGCGCTGAGGCGGTTTGTCGCAACCACTTGAACCAGAATTCGCGCAGGGTCACCGGACATCCCGGACGCCACCCGCCGTGCCCATGCCCGTTTGAGGCACGCCTTCACCCACCCACAGGAGAGATGTATGTCGCAGCAGGACGAAGCAAACCCGACCCCGGATGCGCTGCCATTTCCTTCGATTCGAAACATCAAGGCAAGCTCACCGTTGTGCTGGTTTGCACGCGCCTGGGGCGACCTCAAGGCCTGCCCGATCCCCAGTCTGTTCTACGGCTTCTGCTTCGCCGCCATGGGGCTGCTCATCACCTTCGTGTTCGAGCACGCCTACGAATACACCTCCGGCCTCACCTCCGGCTTCCTGCTGCTCGGCCCGTTCCTGGCCATGGGCCTGTATGAAATCAGCCGCCGGCGCGAACTCGGCCAGCCCTGCGCGCTGGCGCCGACCCTGGTGGTATGGAAGCGCAACGCCGGCAACATCGGCGTCTTTGCGGTAGTGCTGGGGATCGTGTTTCTGGTCTGGGCACGCGCCTCGCTGGTGGTGTTCGCGTTGTTCTACAACAACGAGATGCCCAATCTGAGCGGCTTTCTGGAGCAGATCATCAAGCTCGAAAACATCGAGTTCCTGACCGTCTATTTTTGCATCGGTCTGCTGTTTGCGACCATCGCCTTCGGCGTCAGCGTGGTCTCCATCCCGCTGATGCTCGATCGCAACCAGGATGCAGTCACCGCGATGCTTGCCAGTGCCGGCGCCTTGATCCGCAATCCGGTCACGATGATGGCCTGGGCAGCGAGCATCGTGGTGATGACGATCATCGGCTTCATGACCTTTCACATCGGGCTGGTCGTCGTCATGCCACTGGTCGGCCATGCCTCGTGGCACGCCTACCGCGACCTGATCGAGCCCCTACCCGCCAAGTAAGCGCTCGTCGAGCTCCAGCACCAGCGGCTGATGGTCCGACGCGCGACTGTGCGCGTCGTAGCTCACCCGCTGCAGCGCCCCTGCCACCGGGCGGGTCACGAAGAAATAATCGCAGCAAAAAGCATGCTCCGGCCAGTCTGCGCCATGCACACCGACGCTGGGCGGATGGGCAACGCCGGGATGCCGCAGCGACCACGCGTCGAACCAGCCAGCCGCCTCATCCGCCGCAGCGGTCATTGCACACCAGTCATCCGAGCCGGGCTGAAAGTTGAAGTCCCCGCATGCAATCGCCGCCAGCGGGTCGTCCCGGCGCGCAAACGGCCCGCCCTTGTCCCGCGCATGACGCGGCGCATTGGCGCGGCCCCGGGCATCGCGCTGAAGCTGGCACAGATACGCGACCTGCGCCTGCCGCTGCGCTGCGGCATAATACTCAAGATGGGTTGAAACGACGCGGATCGCCCCCGCCGTTCGAAGACCAATCACCGCCTCGATTGCGGTGCGCGGCATGCTTGGCACGCCCGCTTCGGGCGGCCACGGCAGGCGGTGGATGAAAATCTGCTCGACCGGCAGGCGACTGAGCATCACGTTGCCAAACCGGCTGCGCCCGCCGTCGGCGCCGGCCACATCGACGGCGGGCGCATCGACCAGCAGATGGTCCGGAAACGCCTCGGCCAGTATCGCCGTGGCGTCGGCGTCCGGCGCACCGGCCAGCTCGGGAAAATTGACGGCGACCTCCTGGAGGCAGATCACATCGGCAGGGCCCAGCGCATGCAATGTTTCAAGGGTTCGTGACAAATTGACCACGCCGTCCGCCCCGCGCCCCCACTGGATGTTCCAACTAATGACACGCATCACGCACGCCCCCGATCCGGCATGACAGAATTTATTCACCCAACCATACCTCAAATTGACCCGCCGCCCTGCTGACCGCCCGATGCTCAAGCCCTCGTTTCTCCGCCTCGTTTTCGCCACACCGCGGCATATCAGCCCGACCGATGGCGTGAATGCGCGCGATCCGATCGCCGAACTCGAGACGTGGCTACAGCAACTGCCGGCGCAGCTGCCGCTGACCCGGGCACGCATGATCGGCGCCCGCCTCAAGGCGATGCAGCCGGTAGCCTATCCGGTGCGCACCCGGCTCAAGCTGCTCGAACTCATCGACACCGACGCACAGCGCCTGTGCGGCGAAATCGAAGCCCAGCTCGACCTTGCCACCCTGCCCTTGCCGCCACGCATTCAGCACCTGCTGGTTGCTACGCTGGGCATGCTCAAACTGCTGTCGTCGGCCTATCTTGAGCTGGCGATGCAGATCAGCCGGCGCTGGGTCGTGTTCGGCTATGCCAAACCGCTGCGCCTTACCATCTTTCGCGGCACCCTCGTTGCCGCGCGCCGGCTCGAGCTGGCCCATCGCGCCTACACCATCGGCAGCAGCTCCACCTGGAAGCAGCTCTACACCTTTCAGGCAATGGCCCGCGAACGCGGCTTCGCGGCCGACCAACCGGCCGGCGGCGGCCTTGTGCTGTCGATCGAACACACCTACGCCCACGCGCTCCTGCTCTCTGCGCTCGAACCCACCGGCATCGCCCCCGGCGACCTCGACCGGGTACGTTTCTACCTCCAGCGCCATGTGCGCCAGTGCCGCTTCTTTCAGGCCGGCGCCAAGGCCGAAGCGCTGCAACGTCAGGCCGAGGGGCTGTTCGTGGTGTCGCCGGGCGGCCACCCGCCCACCCCGCTCACGCGCTTCCGCCACCCGCTCCAGGCGCACCACTGGCTGCTTGATGCGCGCGACATGCTGAGCAAGCTGCAGGGCCAGATCGACGGCCTGCGCCTCGGCGTCGTCCCGGCACGCCTGGGCCTGCCGATCGCCGCGCGCCAGACGCGCTACGTGGCCATGCTCGAAGCCATGTACGCGCACTGGAACACCCCGCGCTCGCGCGCCCACGGGCGCACCCACTTTCTGCCGCGCACCGATCTGGTGGCCGGCTTCGATCCCATTCGCCAGTTCATGGACGGCATCGCGCTCCACCGCCGGACCAACGATGCGCCGCCGTCGCCGACGCTGCCAGCCCTGGACGAGCACAGCAGCGAGTGGGGTATCGTCGATGAAAGCCCCGGCGGATTCGGGCTGCGCTATCTCAGCGGCGAAGCCAAGCACGTGCGGGTGGGCGAGGTTGCCGCATTGCGCCCGCGCGAGCGCGCCAGCGTGCTGCTGTGCGTGATCCGCCGCGCCGTCAATCGCGGCGCCAGCGACTTCGATCTGGGCATTGAAGTGCTCGCCCCGTCGGCCATTCCGGTCACCATCTCATTGCGCGTCGCGGATCAGCGTGCGCCGCGCGAGGTGCCCGTCCTGCTGCTCCCGCGCGTCCCCTCACTCAACGGCCGGCCCGGTCTGCTCGCAGCCATCGACGACGCGCCGCCGGGCACGCTTGTGGCACTCCACCAGCATGGTCAACGCCTGACCCTCAAGACCGGCATCGCGACCGAAAAACTCCTCAATCTCGAGCTCATCCCGCTGTCGCGCGTCTGAGCACGCGACGCCGCTGGATGCGCCACGGCGCGGCGCGGTACGATACACGCCTCGAATGACCTGCTCCCGCCACCGCGGGGCACATCGACGCGCCCTCGCCGGCCGCGCCGGGGATCTGGATGCACACGCACGGACACCACGCAGCACACACGCATGGCCACGGCCATGGCATGCGCAGCACACCGTTGTTACTGGCACTCGGTTTGACCCTCGGCTACGCCGCGGTCGAAGCCGTCGCCGGCTGGTGGGCCGGCTCGCTGGCCTTGCTCGGCGACGCCGGCCACATGCTCACCGACAGCTTTGCGCTGGCGCTGGCCGCATTCGCCGCCTGGCTCGCCGCACGACCGAGCGGCCCACGGCTCACTTACGGCCTCGGCCGGGTCGAGTCGCTCGCCGCGCTCGCCAACAGCGTGTTGATGCTGGTCGTGGTGGTCGCAATCTGCTGGTACGCGGTCGGCCGCCTGCTGGCGCCGCAACCGGTCGCCGGCGGCACGGTCACCGTGGTCGCGCTGATCGGTCTGGCGGTCAACCTGCTCGCGGCGTGGCTGCTCAGCCGGGGCGGCTCCGACCTGAACACCCGCGCCGCGCTGCTCCACGTGATGGGCGACCTGCTCGGTTCGGTGGCCGCGCTGGCCTCGGGCATCGTCATTCAATGGACCGGCTGGATGCCCATCGACCCGCTGCTGTCGATGCTCATCTGCGGCCTCATCCTGGCCTCCACACTCGGCCTGCTGCGGCAGGTGTTCAACACCTTGCTCGACGGCGCGCCCGAGTCCCTGTCGGTGCAAGAAGTCGGGCACAGCATGGCGCGCGTTGAAGGCGTCACATCAATTCACGATCTGCATATCTGGAGCCTCGGCGCCAGCCGCATTGCGCTGTCGGCGCACGTCGTGGTCACCGACGCCGCGCAGTGGCCGCCGGTGCTGGTCGCGCTGCAAGCCCATCTGGCCGGGCATTTCGGGATCGATCACTGCACGCTGCAGCCGGAGCTGCCGCGCAGCGAGCCCATCGTCTTTCGGCGAACGCTTGAGCGTGGCAACAGCCGCGCGCCCGCGCCCGCCCCCGAAGCACACCCGCAGGGGCCTAAAGACAGCGATTGATCATGCCGTTAGCACAGCCTATATCCGCCAGGAACCCGCTCTCGCCGCCATGCACAGCGCCCACGAAATCATCGCCTCGGTCGACGAACTGAAGAGTTTGCCGGCGGTCTATCACCGCGTTCGCGACGAGCTAGAGTCGCCGCATGGCTCGCTCACCGAAATCGCCAAGCTCCTGGCCTACGACGGCGCCCTGACCGCCCGCCTGCTGCACGTGGTCAACAGCCCGCTGTACGGCTTCTCGGGCCAGATCGATGAGGTCATGCGCGCGGTCCAGCTCCTCGGCATGCAGCAGGTCCATGACCTCGTCCTGACCGTCGCCATCGCCGATGTCTTCGAGGGCGTCAACGCCGAGCGCATGGACATGCGCAAATACTGGCGCCTGTCCATCCTGCGCGCACTGTCGGCCCGCGTGACCGCGCGGCGCTGCGGCGTGCTCGACGCCGAGCGCATGTTCCTGATCGGGCTGCTCGCCGACCTGGGGCACCTGGTGTTGTACCTGACGGTGCCCGAACTGGCCGACCAGGCCCAGCACGAGGCCGATGAAACCGAGACCCCGCTGCACATGGTCGAACGCCGCCTGATCGGCGCCGACTATGCCGAAGTATGTTGCGCATTGCTGGAGAGCTGGCGCCTGCCGCGTAATTTCGCACCCATCGTGGGCGGTCAGTACGCGCCGGTCACCGCCGGGCAGCACAGCTTCGAAGCCGCCATCGTGTTCCTCGCCAATCGCATCACCGACGCCGACCGGCGCGCGGTGTCGAGTCAGGACGCGGCCGCGGCGGTCGATTCCGGGGTGTGGGCGCAGCTCGATCTGGCGCCCGAATCGTTCAGCGAGATCCGCGAAGAAGCCGAACTCAACCTCGCCGCCGCCATTTCGCTGTTCTTCCCCCGCCTTCACGCCTGATCGGCGGCCCGCGCCCACGCCGTTGCGCGGGGATCGGCCAGCAAGGCCGCGATCTGCGTTTGTGCCACCGCTAGCGCGATGGCCGCCGTCGCGGACAGGCCCGCGCCGAGCTCGAAACACGTCCCCGCCACACTGAGCACAAACGCCGGCGGACACGCGTGCCGCCCTACCCGCCCATGCACCGCCAGCACCTGCGCCGGGCTCAGTGCGTGGCTGGTCGTAAACGGCGAGACGTCGGCCACCACGCGGCGCAACCGCAGCGGTACGCGTTGCATCGCGTGCGCGTCGATGAACAGCGCGAGCTCGGCGTCATCGAGTTCGAGCGCGTGCTCGATCTGGAACTGGAAGTCGAACACCGTGCGCACCGACGGCAGCGCCAGCGCATCGACGTAATCGAGCAGGCGCGGGCCGAGCGCATCGTCGCCGCGCGCATCGTTGCCGGCGGCGAGCACCACCACCGCGCTCATGCGTCGCGCGCAATGCGGTCGAGCATGGCGCCGGCGCGGTCGCGCAACTCGAGCCGCAGCGGCATCTTGCCGAGCGCGTGGGTGGCGCACGACAGGCACGGGTCGAAGGCGCGGATCGCCACCTCGATGTGGTTGAGCAGGCCCTCGGTCAGCGTTTTGCCGTCGAGGTAGCGCCGCGCCACCTCGCGCACCGCGGTGTTCATCGCCTGGTTGTTGTGGGTGGTGGACACGATCAGATTGCACCAGCCGACGAGGTCGTCCTCGCCCACCGCGTAGTGGTGGATCAAGGTGCCCCGCGGCGCTTCGATCACGCCCACCCCGGCAGGCTGGCGGGCGCCGCCGGCCATCCGCTCGCCGGCGGTGAGGTCGGGATCGGGCAGCATGTCGCGGATCACTTCGGCGGCGTGCAGCAGCTCGATCATCCGCGCCCAGTGATAGGCCAGCGGCGCGTGCTGGAGCGCCCCGCCGAGGTAGTCGCGAAAGGCGCGGCGTTCGGCCTCGGCCAGCGGCGTGGGGATGAAGTCGCAGTTCTGCACCCGCGCCAGCGGTCCGACCTTGTACCAGCCGCGCTCGGCGCCCAGATCGGTGACATACGGAAACTTCATGTAGCTCCACGGCTTGACCGCCTCGGTGATGAAGTCCATGTAGAACTGCGGCGGCACCGCGTCGCGCACAATGCCGCCGTCGGCGGCGCGCATGCGCAGCGCGCCGTCGTACAGATCCATCGCCCCGTCGGCGCGCACGATGCTCATGATCGGCGATTCGAAGTGGCCGAAGCGGTCGTACAGCGCCGGGTCGGCCTCGTGCAGCCGGCGCACCAGGTGCACCGCCTCGCGCGCCCAGGCGACCATCGCCTCCGCTTCGGCGAGCAGCGCGTCGCGATCAGCGGGCGCCAGATGGCGGTTGATGCCGCCGGGCACCGCCGCCGTGCCGTGGACGCGCTTGCCGGCGGTGGCCGCAATCACCTGCTGGCCGAAGCGGCGCAAGGCCACGCCCTGGCGCGCGATGTCGGGATGCGCCTCGGCCACGCCGATGATGTTGCGCCGGCCGACCTCGGCCTCGAAGCCGAACAGCAGATCGGGCGACGAGAGATGAAAGAAGTGCAGCGCGTGCGACTGCAATATCTGGCCGTAGTGCATCAGCCGGCGCATCTTGTCGGCGGTGGCGGTCACCGGCACCGCGCCGACGACGAAGTCCAGCGCCTTGGCCGCGGCGAGGTGGTGGCTCACCGGGCAGATGCCGCACAGGCGCTGCACCATCACCGGCACCTCCCAGTACGGCCGCCCCTCGATGAAGGCTTCGAAGCCGCGGAACTCGACGATGTGCAGCCGCGCCTCGTGAATGTGGCCGTCGTCGTCGACCAGCAGCGTGACCTTGCCGTGGCCCTCGACCCGCGACACCGGGTCGATCGCCACACGGCGCAGGCCGTCGCGTTTGGGAGCGGTTTCCAGGTCGGCGTTCATCGCACAGCCTCAATCGAAGTGCAGCAGCGGGTGGGCGACGCGCGGCGTGCGCCCGGCCAGCAGGTCGGAGACGAAGGCCCAGATCGCCTCGCCCGAGGGCGGGCAGCCGGGCAGGAAGTAATCGACGTGCACCACCTCGTGGATCGGATGCACCTGGTCGAGCGGCAGCGGCAGCTCCGGGTCGTCGGGCACCGCGCCGGTGTCCATGCCGGGGCGCGACTGGAACACCGCGGTGAGGCAGCGCCCCAGGTCGAGGTGATTGCGCTGCGCCGGCAGGCCGCCGTTGACCGCGCACGCACCCAGCGCCACCAGGGTGTGGCAGTTGGCGCGAAACGCGCGCAGCACGTGCACGTTCTCGGCGTTGCACACCCCGCCTTCGATCAGGCCGATGTCGCACGGGCCGCAGCGCTTGATGTCGGTCAGCGGCGAGCGGTCGAACGCGACCTTGCCGGCCAGTTCGAAGAGGTGGTCGTCGATGTCGAGCAGCGACATGTGACAGCCGAAGCAGCCGGCCAGCGACACCGTGGCGAGGCGGATCTTGCGCGGCTCAGTCATCGTCCGCCTCCGTGCGCATGGCCACCACGCGAATCGGCGCGGCGTCATAGGTGCGCGCGCCGATCGGCGTCCTGAAGCCGACCCGCTTGTGCAGGATCACCCCCACCGGGCAGATGTGGGCGGCGTGGTCGGTGGCCGCAAAATCGGTATCCGCCAGCCGGCCGGATTCGGCGTTGACCACCAGTTTCTTGTGAATGCCGCGCTGGCTCAGCGCGAACACCGCCTTGCCGTCGGTCTCGCGCGAGGCGCGCACGCACAGCTCGCAGTAGATGCAGCGATTGAAGTCGAGCAGCACGTCGGGGTGCGAGGCGTCGACCGGGCGGTCGGGGAAGAAATGGGTGAAGCGCGGCGTGGTCATCTCCAGATCGTAAGCCAGCGCCTGCAACTGGCAGTCGCCGCTTTTCTCGCACGCCGGGCAGAAGTGATTGCCCTCGACGAACAGCATCTGCAGCAAGGTGCGCCGCCGGGTGTTGAGCGCCGGGGTGTCGCTCTCGACCTCCCAGCCCGCCCTGGCCGGCATCGCGCACGACGACACATAGCGCCCGGCAGCCTTGACCACGCACAGCTTGCAACTGCCGTGCGGCGCAAATTCCGGATGCCAGCACAGATGCGGAATGTAGCGCCCGGCCGCGCGCGCCGCTTCGAGAATCGTCTGCCCCTCTTCAAAAGGCACCGGCAAGCCGTCGAGGAGGAAATGCGGGGTGCTCATCGTTCGGCCTCCGTGGCGTTGTCCAGATGCGCGCCGGGGTCATCGCGCCCGGTCATCTGGCGCGCCCGCGCGAGCGCGCCGTCCAGATCGAAGGCGGGCACGAAGTCGCGGTTGCGCAGGTGCCGCTCGTAGGCCGGGCGGAATTTCTGCAGCCCGTCGATCACCGGATTGGGCGCCGAACTGCCCAGCCCGCAATGGCTGGTCTGCTTGAGCAGGCGGTCGAGGTCTTCGATCTCGGTCAGGTCGGCGGCGCTGCCATTGCCCTTGGCGAGCTTGTCGAGGGTGTTGCGCAGCAAGGCGGTGCCGACCCGGCACGGGGTGCAGAATCCACAGGACTCGTGGGCGAAAAAATGGACGAAATTGCGCGCCACCTCGAAGATGTCGCGGGTGGCGTCGAAGACCATGAAGGCGCCGGCCGTGGGCACGTCTTCGAACGCGATCTTGCGGCCGAACTCGTAGGGCGCCACCGTCACCCCCGAGGCGCCGCCCACCTGCACCGCCTGCACCTCGCGCGCGCCGCAGTCGTCGAGCACCTGGCGGATGCTGACGCCGAAGGGATATTCGTACACGCCGGGGCGGGCGCAGTCGCCGGAGATCGACAGCAGCTTGGTGCCGGCCGACTGGGCGGTGCCGGTGGCGGCAAAGGCCGGGCCGCCGTGCTGCGCGATCAGGCAGCACTTGGCCAGCGTTTCGACGTTGTTGACCACCGTCGGCCGACCGAGATAACCGTGCGTGACCGGAAACGGCGGACGGATGCGCGGGGTGCCGCGCTTGCCTTCGAGCGATTCGAGCAAGGCGGACTCCTCGCCGCACACGTAGGCGCCGGCGCCGAGGTGAATCTCGACATCGAAATCGAAGCCCGCCACACCGCCAATCCCGGCGCCCAGCCAGCCCGCGCGGCGCCGCTGCGCCAGCACCGCTTCGAGCGACGCACGCAGATAGCAGTATTCGCCGCGCAGATAGATCAGCCCTTGCTGCGCGCCCACGGCCCACGCCGCCAGCGTCATGCCTTCGATCACCTGATGGGCGCAGCGGGTGAGCAGCACGCGATCCTTGAAGGTGCCCGGCTCGCCTTCGTCGGCATTGCACACCACCACTTTCTGCGCCCCCGGCGCGTCGCGGCAGGCCTGCCATTTGACCGCGGTGGTGAAGCCGGCGCCGCCGCGCCCGCGCAGATTCGACGCCTGCATCTGCGCCAGCCAGCCTTCGCGCCCGAGGGCGATCGCCGCACGCAGCGCGTCGCCCGGCACAAACGCGCTGCCGAGCAAGGCGTCGCGCCGGCGGATGTTGTCGTCGATGGCGAAGTAATGCGCCGGCCATGCGTCCAGCGGGCGCTGCGCGCGGATCAGCTCGCAGATCTCGTTCACGCGCGCGGGGTCGAGCCGCGCGATGGCCTGGCCATTGACCAGCATCGCCGGCCCCTGATCGCCCATGCCGGTGCACGAGGTGGTGTCCACGCTCACCAGCCCGTCTTCGGACACCCGCCCGGGCGACAGCCACAGTGTGTCGCACAGCTGCGCCATCAGCGCCCGGCTGCCGAGCATCTGGTCGACGATGTTGTCGGAGAACAGCACGCGATACCGCCCGACCGGGGCGAGGTGCAGAAAACTGTAGAAGCCGGCCACGCCTTCCACTCGCGCGCGCGGCAGACCCAAGGCGTGGGCCACGCGGGTGATCAGCGCCGAGGGCAGCCAGCCGACCCGGGCCTGCAGTTCGACCAGAATCTGCAGCAGGACATCGGCGCGATGGCCGTAACGCTGCAGTGCGGCTTCGACATGTTCGTCTGTGGTCGTCATCGCAGTCTCCCGGATACGCGCTCATTCTATGGCCATGAAACTGGCGGGGATATTGACTTCGCGCAAACCCCGGTGGCCCCATCGCGCGACGCCGCGGTCGATTGGGCGGCGCCAGCGTAAAAAAATTTTATGACCATGCACTGCGCGTGCCGCAGCGCGGGCTCACAGCTTTCAGGACCTCTCAAGGAAACGTGGCAAGCGCATGATTTATCGTGGTTTACCTTGTGGAAGCGCAAAACATGGGCTACTACATGTAGTAGCAACACGGACTTTCGCCCTACAATTGAAATTTATAACGTATTGTTTTTACAACGATTTTATATTTTTGCTTTTGGCCGTCCATGGCGTTATCCTGAACGCCGATTTGGACGCAGCCGAGAACACGCCTGGAGGGACGAGACAAGACCATGAGCAAAACAACCCACACCGACAAAAAAGCCACTGCCGACGCATCCAACCTGCAAGCCCAGGAGATCTCCGGCGAAGTTCTGGTCGAAAAATACGCCAAGGGCGACGAGGCCAGCATCGAGGCGGTGCGCCGCCGCGTGGCCCGCGCGCTGGCCACGATCGAGCCCGAGGACAAGCGTGCGCACTGGGAGGCGAGGTTCTTCGAGGCGCAGGAACACGGTTTCATCCCCGCCGGGCGGATCAACTCCGCGGCCGGCACCAAGCTGCAGGCCACGCTCATCAACTGCTTCGTCCAGCCGGTGGGCGATTCGGTCACCGAATCCATCGACGGTCGCCCCGGCATCTACACCGCGCTGGCGCAGGCCGCGGAGACCATGCGTCGCGGCGGCGGCGTCGGCTACGACTTCTCCTCGATCCGCCCCAAGGGCGCGCTGGTCAAGGGCACCCAGTCCAACGCCTCGGGCCCGGTGTCCTACATGCGTGTGTTCGACCGCTCGTGCGAAACCGTCGAGTCCGCCGGCGCACGCCGCGGCGCGCAGATGGGTGTGCTGCGCTGCGACCATCCCGACATCGAGGAATTCATCCACGCCAAGGATGAAGGCGACCTCACCAACTTCAACATCTCGCTGGGCGTGACCGACGCGTTCATGAAGGCCGTCGAGGCCAACGGCGACATCGAACTCACGCACAAGGCCGAGCCGGTTGACGAGGTCAAGGAACGCGGCGCCTATCAGCGCGAAGACGGCCAGTGGGTGTACCGCAAGGTCGCCGCCCGCGACCTGTGGGACCAAGTCATGCGTTCGACCTACGATCACGCCGAGCCGGGCATCCTGTTCCTCGACCGCATCAACCGCGACAACAACCTGTACTACTGCGAAACCATCGAGGCCACCAACCCCTGCGCCGAGCAGCCGCTGCCGCCGTACGGCTGCTGCTGCCTGGGCTCGATCAACCTGACCCCCTTCGTCAAGGACGCCTTCAGCGACAGCGCCGCCTTCGACTTCGCCGGGTTTGCCAAGGTCGTCGCGGTGTCGACCCGCATGCTCGACAACGTGCTCGAAGCCACCCACTGGCCGCTCGAACAGCAGTACGAAGAAGCCCAGGCCAAGCGCCGCATCGGGCTGGGCTTTACCGGGCTGGGCAACACCCTGACCATGCTCGGCCTGCGCTACGACACCAGGGAAGCACGCGCGATGGCGACCCGCATCTCGGAGTTCATGCGCGACCAGACCTATCTCGCCTCGGTCGAACTGGCCAAGGAGCGCGGCGCCTTCAAGCTGTTCAACGCCGACATGTACCTCTCCGGCGGCAACTTCGCCTCGCGCCTGCCGGCCGAGGTCAAGGACAAGATCCGCGCGCACGGCATCCGCAACTCGCACCTGCTGTCGATCGCCCCCACCGGCACCATCTCGCTGGCCTTTGCCGACAACGCCTCCAACGGCATCGAGCCCCCGTTCTCCTACACCTACACCCGGCGCAAGCGCATGGCCGACGGCACCTTCAAGGAGTACGCCGTCGAAGACTACGCATGGCGCCTGTACAAGCACATCGGCGGCGACGTCAACAAACTGCCGCCGGCCTTCGTGACCGCGCTCGAAATCTCCGCCCAGGCCCACAAGGACATGGTCGCCGCCGTCGCGCCCTACATCGACACCTCGATCTCAAAGACCGTCAACGTCCCCGCCGACTACCCCTACACCGACTTCGAAGACCTCTACATGGCGGCCTGGAAAGCCGGCCTGAAAGGGCTCGCCACCTACCGCCCGAACTCGGTGCTCGGCTCGGTCCTGTCGGTCACCCCGAGCAGCGAGAAGAAGGCCCCGCACGACGTCGAAATCATCGACGCCAACAAGCGCCTGGCGATCCAGAACCTGCCCGCCCCGGTGCTCGCCTCGCTGCGCTGGCCGGGTCGCCCCGAGCTGCCCGACGGCAACGCCGCATGGACCTACATGCTGTCCACCCCGCAAGGCGAGTTCGGCCTCTTCGTCGGCCACATGGAGAACAGCGACAACAGCCAGGGCAGCTTCCCGTTCGAAGTGTGGGTCAACGGCGCCGACCAGCCGCGCGGCCTCGGCGCGGTGGCCAAAACGCTGTCGATGGACATGCGCACCAACGACCGCGGCTGGCTCAAGCTCAAGCTCGAAACCCTGTCGCGCACCATCGGTGAAAAGTCCTTCGAGATGGCCTTCCCCCCGCACGGCGAGAAAAAGCTCGTGCCGGGTGCCGTCGCCGCCTTCGCCCAGGTGGTGAGCTACCGCTGCGACAAGCTCGGCGCCCTCGACGCCGAAGGCCCCACCCCGGTGCTCGACTCGCTGTTCAGCCTGCAGGAGCCCAAGACCGGCACCGACGGCACGCTGTCCTGGACGGTCGACATCAGCAACCCGGCCACCGGCGAAGACTTCGTGCTCGGCATCAAGGAAATCACCCTGCCCGACGGCGTCACCCGCCCCTACTCGATGTGGCTCTCCGGCAACTACCCGCGCGCCCTCGACGGCCTCGGCCGCATCCTGTCGCTCGACATGCGCGTCATGGACCCGGCCTGGATCGGCATGAAGCTGCGCAAGCTGCTCAACTACCCCGAGCCGCTGGGCGACTTCATGGCCTTCGTGCCCGGCTCGCGCAAGCAGCAGAACTACCCGTCCACGGTGGCCTACCTCGCGCAGCTCATCATCCACCGCTACGCCATGCTCGGGGTGCTCGACGAGCGCGGCTACCCGGTGCAGGAAATGGGCATCCTCGAAGCCCCGCGCGACGACAACGAACCCAAGCTCATGCAAGGCTCACTGTGCCCCGAATGCGGCAACCACTCCATGATCCGCAAAGACGGCTGCGACTTCTGCACCGCCTGCGGCGCGGTCGGCACCTGCGGGTAAGCCCCGTCCCCGGCCGATAACGCCGGGGCAAACAGCCGCCGCTGAAAACAACCGAGCCCGCCATCTTGCGATGGCGGGCTCGGTTTCATGGCACGCGACGAGGGCGAGTATTTACAGGTAGCGACGCAAGCGCGCGAGCACTGTCGCCCGTCCCATCACCTCAAGCACCGCGTCAATCGACGGCGTTTGCGGCTGGCCGACGAGCAGCACACGCAGCGGAATGGCAACCTGCGGCATCTTCAACCCGTGGGCTTTCATGGCCGCCTTGATCGCCGCCCCAAGCGGCTCCTTTTCCCACGCCATGGTGGCAAACAGCTCACACAGATCGCGCAAGGCCGCACGTGCCGGCTCGGTCAGATGCTGGTCAATCAATTCGGCGCTCGGGCGAACGTCCACGTAGAACGCCTCGACCGCGTCGGCCAGCTCGTTGAGCGTCGCCACCCGCACCTTGTAGAGCCCCATCAGCGTCTCCAGCGCCGGCCCCGACTCCGGATCGACACCACGGCGGGCCAGACGCGTGGCCACATCGGCCGCCAGCGCAGCCTCGCTCGACGCCTTGATGTAATGCGCGTTGAGCCAGTTGAGCTTTTCGGTGTTGAACTGCGCCGCCGACGGGGTGATGTGGTCGAGGTTGAACCAGTCGACAAAGCGTTCGCGCGCAAACACCTCGTCGTCACCGTGGCTCCAACCGAGCCGCGCCAGGTAGTTGACGACCGCCTCCGGCAGGTAGCCCGCTTCGTGATACTGCATCACGCTCACCGCGCCGTGGCGCTTGGAGAGCTTCTGCCCGTCATCGCCGAGGATCATCGACAGGTGCGCGTACTGCGGCACCTCGGCGCCCAGCGCACGCAGAATGTTGATCTGCCGCGGCGTGTTATTGACGTGGTCGTCGCCGCGGATCACGTGGGTGATGGCCATGTCCCAATCATCAACCACCACGCAGAAATTGTAGGTCGGCGTCCCGTCCGCACGGGCAATGATGAGGTCGTCGAGCTCCGCGTTGGCGATCTCGATCCGCCCCTTCACCAGATCGTCCCATGCCACCGCACCATCGACCGGATTGCAGAAACGGATCACCGGTTTCACGCCCGCCGGCGGCGTCGGCAGGGTTTTGCCCTCGGCCGGGCGCCAGCGTCGGTCGTAGCGCGGTTTGTCGCCCCGCGCGCGCTGCGCCTCGCGCATCGCGTCAAGCTCGTCCGGCGAGGCATAACACGGATACGCCAGCCCCCTGGCAAGCAGTTCGTCCACCACCTCGCGGTAGCGGTCCATGCGCTGCATCTGGTAGAACGGCCCCTCATCGCAATCGAGCGCAAGCCACGCCATGCCATCGAGAATCGCCTGCACGGCCTCGGGCGTTGAGCGCTCGACGTCCGTATCCTCGATCCGCAACACGAACTGCCCGCCGTGATGGCGCGCAAAAGCCCATGAAAACAACGCGGTGCGCGCACCGCCGATGTGAAGATAGCCGGTCGGGCTGGGCGCAAAACGGGTACGAACAGGAGCGGTCATGGTCTTGGACGGGAGACAAAAACGAGCGCGTATTCTACGCCAATTAGCGCCCCACGCCCCCTTGACGCCGGGGGTTCAGCCGCCTACAATGCGCGCTCTTTCGAGTGGGCGGTTAGCTCAGCGGTAGAGCACTGCCTTCACACGGCAGGGGTCACTGGTTCGATCCCAGTACCGCCCACCACTCAAAACGCCTTGTAAATCAAGGCGTTTTTTGTTTCTGGCTGTCTCACACTTCCACCGACACAAGACCCGTAACGCCTTGTTTTTGCGTGGTGTGGCCGCCCCCAGCCACGCATCACTCAACCGAGCGCGCGCTCCAAGACTCGGTCGGCCTGGCGCCGGCATTTTTGCTGGCCGCCCACCGCGTGCGCATACAGCGTGCTCAGGCGCGATGCGCGTCGGTCACGCCTTCTACCTCGCCGACGAGCGACAGCGCGCGCTGGATCTGCTGTGCGCCGCCGACTTCCACCGTGAAACGCATGCGTGCCGCGCCTCTTTTGGTGAGGGTGTTGACCGCGATGACGTTGAGGTGCTCGCGAGTGAGTACGTCGGTGATGTCGCGCAGCAGGCCCTGGCGGTCGGTGGCGTCGACGACGATATCCACCGGATAGCGGTGATTCGGTTCGTTGATGCTCTCGCCCCAGGTGGCGGCGATGACGCGTTCGGGGTGGCGCGAGGACATCAGTTTGAAGTCCTGGCAGTCGACGCGATGCACCGAGATGCCGCGGCCGCGGGTGACGAAGCCTTCGACGGCGTCGGGCGGTGCGGGTTTGCAGCAGCGGGCGAGCGAGGTCATGAGTTTGCCGACGCCTTCGACGAGGATGTCCTCTCCGGTGTTTTTGCTGCGGCGCCGGCTGATGACGACTTCGTCGGCGACCGGGGCGTCGACGTGTGCGGGCCCGTTCAGTGCGACCTGTACGGCGCGCGGGCCGATGTCGCCGCGCGCGGCGGCCATGTACATGGCGTCGGAGCCCTTGAAGCCCATGCGCGTGGCGAGCGTGTCGATGTTGTGCTGGGTCTGGCCCTCGCGCTGCAGTTCGCGATGGATCACGCCACGGCCGCGTTCGATCAGCTCGCCCTGGTCGAGCTGGCTGAAGTACTGCTTGATCTTGCGCCGCGCACGGCCGGTGGTGACGTAGCTTTGCTGCGGGTTGAGCCAGTCGCGCGAGGGGCCGCCCTCTTTGGCGACCGTGAGCTCGACGGTCTGGCCGCTTTCGAGCACGGTGTTGAGCGGTACCAGATGGCCGTCGACCTTGGCGCCGCGGCAGCGGTGGCCGAGCTCGGTGTGCAGCGCGTAGGCAAAGTCGACGGCGGTGGCGCCGCGCGGCAGGTCGATCACCCGGCCCTGGGGGGTGATGACGTAGATGGTGTCGTCGAAGGAGGCGTCACGGTACTTGGCCTCCCAGTGGTCGGCGTCGGTGACCTCGTCGCGCCACGACAGCAGGTTGCGCAGTAGGGCGATTTTTTCGTCGTAGGCGCTGCCGCCGGCGCCGCTGCCTTCCTTGTAGCGCCAGTGGGCGGCGACACCGTATTCGGCGTGGCGATGCATGTCGTGGGTGCGGATCTGCACTTCGAGCGCGCGCCCGTCGGCGGCCCGCACGGCGGTGTGCAGCGACTGGTAGTTGTTGCCCTTGGGCTTGAGGATGTAGTCGTCGTATTCGCGCGGGATCGGGGTCCAGATCTGATGCACGATGCCGAGCACGGTGTAGCAGTCGCGCACTTGGTCGACCAGCACGCGCAAGGCGCGCACGTCGTACACCTGCGAGAAGTCGAGGTGTTTGGCGCGCATCTTGTTGTAGATGCTGTAGATGTGCTTGGGCCGACCGTACACCTGCACCTTGATGCCGCTGGCCGCCGCTTCGGCCTCGAGCCGGGCAATGGCGTCGGCAATGAACTGCTCGCGTTCCACCCGCCGTTCATCGAGCATCTTGGCGATGGCTTTGTAGGTTTCGGGCTCGAGAAAGCGGAAGGACAGATCTTCCAGCTCCCATTTGAGCTGCCACACGCCGAGCCGGTTGGCCAGTGGCGCGTAGATGTCGAGGCTTTCGCGCGCGACGTCGATGCGCACGTCGTCGGGGCGTTCGGTGTAATAGCGCAGGGTCTGGGTGCGCGAGGCCAGGCGCAGCATCACCACGCGGATGTCCTCGACCATGGCAAGCAGCATCTTGCGCAGGGTTTCGGTCTGCAGGCGCATCTCGGGCGCCATCGCGGTGGCCGTCTTGCGGGTGATGACGCGCAGGCCGTTGAGCCGGTGCAAGCCCTTGACCAGCCGGGCGACGCGCGAGCCGAAGTGTTTCTCGAGATACTCGGTGGCGTTGTCCATGTGGCTGTGCAGCGCAAAGCAGATCGCCGCAATGCGGGCCTCGACATCCATCTTGAGCGACACACACACCAGCGCGGTGCCCAGCGCGTGGCGCAAGGTGGGTTCGCTGGTACCGAGGGGCGCGTCCTGATAGTGCACCTGCATGGCCTCGACGGCCTGCTCGATGCGCTGGCGCTCGG
>JAGRFQ010000085.1 GCA_020445945.1 Rhodocyclaceae bacterium | reverse complement strand
TCGCCGGCCACCGCCACGCGCAGCGCGCCGTCGCGGGCAACAAACTGCTGGCCGCCGTCGAAGCATTCGATCGCCACCGCGGTTTCGGGGTTGCCGACCAGTGCATTGGCGAGGCGTAGCAGGCGCAGGTCGAGCGCGCCCGCGGCCGGCACGCCGATGCGCCGCCAGCCGTGCCGGCCGGCGTCCTGCAGGGTGGCGAGCGCGCCGGGGGCGACGACCTCCAGCGTGCTCATGGCGACGCGCACCAGCGCTGCGGATCGTGGCGGCCGGTGGCGACTTCCTCGGCCAGCGCGGCGAAGGCGTCGGGTGCGACGGCGGTGAAGCGCACCCGGTCGCCGGGGGCGAGCAGGGCCGGGGCATCGCGGCGGGGGTCGAACAGCGGCACCGGGCAGCGCCCGATCAGGTGCCAGCCGCCGGGGCTCTGCCACGGGTAGATCGCGGTCAGGCCGTTGGCGATGGCCACGCTGCCGGCCGGTACGCGCAGCCGCGGTTCGGCGCGCCGCGGGCGTTGCAGCGATGGCGCCACGTCGCCCATAAACGGGAAGCCGGGCAGGAAGCCGAGCATGTAGACCACGTAGTCGGCGCCGGTGTGCAGGGCGATGGTTTCGTCGGGGGTGAGTCCCGCCGCGTCGGCGATGGCCGCCAGATCGGGGCCGAACGCGCCGCCGTAGCAGGCCGGCAGGGTCCACTGCCGGGCGGGGGGCGCGGTGTCGGGGGGCGGCCCGGCGGCCAGCGCGCGCACCGCCGCTTCGAGCGAGGCGCGGGTGGTGGCGAGCGGATCGTAGCGCACCGTGAGCGAACGGAAGGTGGGCACGGTCTCGATCAGCCCGGCCAGCGCGGGGGTGTCGCGCGCGGCGGCGATCGCCGCATCCAGCGCCGCCACCTGCGCCTGCAGCGCGGGGTCGATGGTCGCGCCGAATTCGACGGTGAAGGCGCTGTCGCCGAGGTCGAGCACGCGCATCGGGGGGATCGTGCTAGCGGGTGCTGAAGCCGGCGTCTTCGACCGCGCCGCGGATGTCGCTCTCGGAGACCATCGAGGTGTGCTCGATGGCCGCCGCGCCGGTGTCGACCGACACCTCGGCGTGGGTGATGCAGGGCAGATCCTGGATCGCGTTCATCACGGCGCGCAGATCGGCGTCGTCGCGCAGGCCGTCGATCGTGAATTCGGTGGTGGGCATGGGCGTTCCTGTGTGGCGCGGCCGGGGGCTTGGGCCGCCGTCTGTTCCGAATATACCCGCATCCGCCCACGCTGGCCGGCAGCGCCGCTACACTGACGCGATGCGATGTCTGACCCTGCTGATCTGCGCCGCGCTGTGGCTGGCGCTGCCCGCGCGTGCCGGCGCGCCGGTGGTGGCGGTCGATGTCGGCCACACTCTCGACGCGCCGGGGGCGACCAGCGCGCGCGGGCGCAGCGAGTTCGAATTCAACCGCGATCTGGCGCGGGCGGTGGCGGCGGCGCTGCGCAGCCGCGGCATCGAAGCCCGGCTGGTGAACGAGGACGGCCGCATCGCCCGCCTGCACGATCGCCCGCATGCGGTGCCGGCGGCCGACTTCTTCCTCTCGATTCACCACGATTCGGTCAGCGCGCACGAGCTCACGCCGTGGATCTGGCAGGGTCGGGCGCTCGATTTCAATGATGAATTTGCCGGCCACTCGCTGTTCGTGTCGCAGGCCAACCCGCAGCCCGCGGCGAGCCTCACCTGCGCCCGCGCGATCGGCGCGCGGCTGCAGCGCCTCGGCTTCGTGCCGACCGCCAAGAACGCCCGCCGCCGCGCGTACGCCGACCCGGCGCTGGCGGTGCACTGGTACGACAATCTGGTGGTGCTCTACCGCACCGCGCTGCCGGCGGTGCTGTTCGAAGCCGGGGTGATCAAGCACCGCGACGAGGAACTGCAGCTGCGCGACGCGGCGCGCCAGCGGCGCATGGCCGACGGCATCGCCACCGGGGTGGCGGCCTGCCTGCAGGTGATGGCGGGGGCGTCGGGGCACTGACCGGGCGGAATGCCCGGCCCGCTGCGGGGAGATTGCCCGCTGCGATTCCGGCGCGCTGCCGTAGGCTCCATGGGTGACCAACCCGGACCCAAAAGGAGCCCCCCGATGGCCTTGATGCCGACCTCCCCCGCGCTCGACGCGAGCCGCATTCACTGGCGCACGCTGGGCGATTTCGAAGGTTTTACCTACACCGTGCTGGCCGTCGACGCGGCGCGCGGCACCACCGATTTCTGCATTCGCTACGACCCCGATGCGCGCATCTTCCTGCACCGGCACCGCGCCGACACCTTCACCGTGGTGATGGCGGGCGAGCATCGCATCTACACGCCCGAGGGCGCGCTCGAAGACGCCCGCCCGAGCGGCGCGGTGGCCTTCACGCCGGCCGACGCGCATCCCCACAGCGAAGGCGGCGGGGCGGCGGGCGCGGTGGTGTTTTACAGCACGCGGGGTGGGCCCGGCGGGCTGCTCTTCGACGTGATGGACGCTGCGCAGAATGTGGTCGGCGCGTTCACGGTCGACGATATCGCCGGCCTGTTCGCGGCGCAGGGCGGCGTGGCGGGCGCCTGAGCGCGTCTCAGTGGGGCGGTGCCGTCTTGAGCAGCGGACGCAGCGCCAGCAGGCCAAGCAGCGGGCCCGGCAGCAGCAGCCACGCCACCTGTGCGCCCCACGCCTCGACCACCGCCGTGCCCCAGCCGATCGACACCATCGTCACCGCGAAGCCGAGCGCGTTCTGCAGCGCCAGCGCGCTGCCGACGATCTCCGGCGGGCAGGCGCGCGCCGAGAGCGCCGAGAAGTGCGGCGAGTCGGCCACCACGCTGGCGCCCCACAGCAGCATCAGCGCCAGCAGCGGCGCGGCCGCCGCGTCGGCCATCAAGGGGAAGACGGCGCAGCACAGCGCCGAGGTGGCCAGCGCGGCAGCGGCCACCGGCGCGCTGCCGGTGCGGCGGCTCACCAGCCCGCCGCCGATGCAGCCCAGCGCGCCGACGCCGATGATCGCAAAGGCCAGCGCGGAGACCGGCGCCAGCGCGTTCAGCGTGGTGCCGGCGACGAGCAGCGGCACCAGCGTCCACATCGCGTAGAGCTCCCACTGGTGGCCGAAATAGGCCAGCGCCGAGGCGCGGAAAGCGGGAATCCGGAAAGCCATCAGCACCCGCCCGAGCCGCAGCGGTGGGGCGTCGTGACGGCGTTTGAGGTGCGGCCCGTCGCCGAGCGCGAAGATCATCGCCGCGGCGATCAGCGCCAGCACCGAGGCGGCGAGCAGCACCGCCTGCCACGGCCACTGGCCGCCGGCGAGCTTGATGCCGTGGGGCAGTGCGGTGCCCAGGGTGAGCATGCCGACGAGCTGGGCCAGTGCGTCGCCGGCGCGCTCGGGCACCCAGCTCACCACCAGCTTCATCCCCAGCGGGTATACCCCGGCCAGGCTCAGCCCGACCGCAAAACGCAGCGCCAGCGCGCTGTCCATGCCGTTGGCCAGCAGCGCGAAGGCGGCGTTGGCCAGTGCGCCGAGCACGGCACACACGGCAAAGATGCGGCTCGCCGCAAAGCGGTCGGCCAGCCCGGTGAGGGCGAAGCCGAGGGTGCCGACGATGAAGCCGAGCTGCACCGCGTTGGTCAGCCGGCCGATGTCCGCCGTGCCGATGCCCCAGACGCGGACCAGATCGTCGGCAGCAGCGTTGGCGGCGAACCACAGCGATCCACCGAACAATTCGGCGATGACGATGGTGGGGACGACGGGCAGGCGCATCGCGTGAGTATAGTCGGCGCGGCGCCTCGGGTTAGACTGCGCGATGTCGCCACCGCACAATGCATTGCCATGCCAGATTGCTTGCACCGCCTCACCCCGCACGCCTCGCACACCCCGCCCGGGATGGCGGTGACGGTACAGCTCACCTCGCGCGACGACGGCGGGCTGCAGCTTGAATACCGGCTCAGCGGCCCCGCGGCGGCCTTGCGCGTGCCGCCGCTGCGCCTGGCCGCGCCGGCCGACGACTTGTGGCGCCACACCTGTTGCGAGCTGTTGGTGGCGCTTGCCGGCATGCCGGGTTATCGCGAGTTCAACTTTTCACCGTCGCGCCAGTGGGCGGTGTACGACTTCGACGCCTATCGTCAGCGCAGCGAAACCGTGCCGCCGCGGTGGTCGGCCGATGTACGGGTTGAAGGTGGCGCCGACGGTGTGGTGTTGCGTGTCGCCATTGCGCCCACCCTGCTCCCGGGCAATGGCACGCAGCCGTTGCAGGTGGCGTTGAGCGCGGTGCTCGAACACGCCGACGGCGCGCTGTCGTACTGGGCGCTGCGCCACCCGGCGGGGCAGCCCGACTTCCATCACCGCGAGAGTTTTTCGCTGATCCTGCCGGCGGCGTGCCGGGCATGAAATTCGGCATCGACCGGCTCATCGCCGAGCCCGCCCTGCGCCGCCCGCTCGCCGGCAAGCGCCTCGCCCTGCTGGCCCACCCGGCCTCGGTCACCGCCGAGCTCACCCACAGCCTCGACGCCCTCGCCGCCCTGCCGGACCTCACGCTGACGGCCGCCTTCGGCCCCCAGCACGGCCTGCGCGGTGACAAGCAGGACAACATGATGGAGTCGCCCGACTTCACCGACCCGGCGCACGGCATCCCGGTGTTCAGCCTGTACGGCGAGGTGCGCCGGCCCACCGACGCGATGATGGACAGCTTCGATATGCTGCTGGTGGACCTTCAGGACCTCGGCTGCCGCATCTACACCTTCATCACCACCCTGCGCTACGTGCTCGAAGCCGCCGCCGCGCACGGCAAGGCGGTGTGGGTGCTCGACCGCCCCAACCCCGCCGGTCGCCCCGTCGAAGGCCTGACCCTGCGCGAAGGCTGGGAGAGCTTCGTCGGCGCCGGCCCCCTGCCCATGCGCCACGGCCTCACCCTGGGCGAGCTGGCGCGCTGGTTCATCGCCGAATTCAAGATCGACGTCGAATGCAACGTCATCCCCATGACCGGCTGGCAGCCCGAGGCCGCCCCCGGCCACGGCTGGCCCGTTGGCGAACGCAGCTGGGTCAACCCCAGCCCCAACGCCCCCAACCTCTCCATGGCCCGCGCCTACGCCGGCACGGTGATGCTGGAGGGCACCACCCTCTCCGAAGGCCGCGGCACCACCCGCCCGCTCGAAGTCTTCGGCGCGCCCGACCTCGACGCCGCCGCCCTGCTGCGCGACATGCACGCCCTCGCCCCCCGGTGGCTGCAAGGCTGCCGCCTGCGCGAATGCTGGTTCGAACCCACCTTCCACAAACACGCCGGCACCCAGTGCCACGGCGTGCAGATTCACGTGGACGACGGCGCCTACCAGCACCACCGCTTCCAACCGTGGCGCCTGCAAGCCCTCGCCTTCAAGGCCGTGCTGCGCCAGCGGGCGGACTATCCGCTGTGGCGGGATTTTGCGTACGAATACGAATACGACCGACTCGCCATCGACCTGATTAACGGCTCGCCGTTGTTGCGGGAGTGGGTCGAGGATGCGTCTGCCACGCCCGCGGATCTGGAGGCGATTACCGCGCCGGATGAGGCGGCTTGGCGGGAGATGAGGCGCGGGAGCCTATTGTATTGAGGGGACGGCCCGCACTTTACTTATCGTATAAACGGCGCTGGCTATGGTGTCGGAAATTATTACAGTGTTTTCATCGAAGCCAGTTGGTATTGTTATAACCAACTGTATTTATTGAAGTTAACAATTTGGCACAAATGATGCTTTGTGCATGAAACATCCAAACTGCAGGGAGCTTCGACAATGAAAAAATCATTAAATGCATTCGTTGCAGCCGCATCACTTCTTGCCGGCAGCCATGTGCATGCGGCGATAATTGATTTCAGTACGCTCGGATTTACTGAAGGTCAGAGCATTGAAGGCCAAACTATCCAAGGGGCTACTTTCACTTCTGAAAATAGCAGCTTGACATACACTGGCAGTTTTGGCGCAGGTCTTCGCACGAGTGGCGGCTCATCTTGGGACATTCAAATCGCGCTATCGGGCCCGGCAAGCAGCGTGTCTGTCCGCGCAGGAGATGGCGCAGGAGATGCAGATGCGTTCGCACTGACTTTGCTGGAGTTCGGTACAAATAACGTTTTGGGTACATTTTCGTCACCTGTTTTCGGTGGAGCCAACGAACCAGAGTGGTACACCCTCACGGTTTCCGGAGTGGGCGCTATCGGCACCGTTTTGTTTGACCCGGGTAACAGTGGCAGCCTTCCCGGGACGGGGGCCGGCAGCGGGGGAATCGTTATGACTGATTTCTCATTTAATGAAACGACAGCACAGGTGCCGGAACCGGGAATTCTTGCATTGCTTGGCCTTGGGTTGATGGGCTTGCGTTTGCGGAAAACCTACCCGAAATCGGCGTAGCATCAGTTCTCCCATAGTCTTTCTGTGATGAAGTAGCCCAAAGCTCCGTGTTAAAACACGGAGCTTTTTACATGGGCCGAATCAGAGACAGATCCTGATTGCCTATTTCCAATACAGCTCATTCAGCCTGCGTAGTTATGAGTCTGCGGAGACGGGGCTGAAGCAGACGTTCAAGCGCTGCTCATTGTCATCGCCGAATACTCGTTCCAGATTCTGTCGCTGTTCAAGAAACCGTTTGATGGTCGGCGCGCGCGTGTGCATGCACCGCTTCGGTGCCAGAGGCGTGTTCAGGGCCTGATTTTGGCGTCATTTTGCTGACAATCTCGCGTTTTTCCGGTGTTTGCGTCCGGCATGAAAATCGCTTCTGGTCGCTCGAATCCATCACACCGGGAGACCCGCATGCGCAACACCTTCATTCGCGTTGTCGAAATCTGGACGCCGTCCAAGGACGGTAGTCTGCTGGAGTTTCAGGACGGGTTGTATGGCGGTCTGGAAAGCTTTCGGCTGGTCAGCGAGAAGACCTTTTTCGGCTTTGAAGAGGGGCTGCCGGGTCGGGCCTGGGCGGCGCGCCGGCCGGTGATTCTCAAGGATTTGCAGAATTCCTATTTCGTGCGCCGCGAGGCGGCTGCCAAGGCGGGTCTGACCTGCGGGGTGGCGATTCCGATCTTTGCCGGCGATTTGCTGGTGTCGGTGGTGGTGCTGTTCTGCGGCGATGACGAGCGTCATGTGGGGGCCATCGAGCTGTGGCACAACGATCCGGACACCTCGCTGGAGATGTCGCTGGTCGATGGCTATTTCGGTCATGCGGAGGGCTTCGAGTGGATCTCGAAGCACACCAGCTTCCGTCCGGGTTTCGGCCTGCCGGGGCTGGTGTGGCAGGGTGGCGAGCCGGTGGTGATGGGTGATCTGGGCTATTCCAAACGCTTTTTGCGTGCCAAGGAGGCGCTCGAGGTCGGCATCAACAAGGGCTTGGGCCTGCCTTCGCCCTATCTGCCGGGTCAGCACTACGTGATGACCTTTCTGTCCGCGCTGAATACGCCGATTGCCCATCGCTTCGAAATCTGGGCGCCGGACGAGGCGCGCGAGTGTTTGGTGTTCAAGGACGGTGACTGTGACCGGACGCCGGGCTTCGATGAAAGCCATTACTCCGCGCCCATCGAGAAAGGGCAGGGGGCGCTGGGGCGCGTGCTGCTCACCTGCCGGCCGCAGATCGGGCGGCGGTTGTCGGAGGCCACCGACCCAACGGCGCTGTCAGCAAAAAACGCCAAACTGGATGCGGTGGTTGCCCTGCCCATTTTCCAGGCGGGACGCTTGTCGGCAGTGGTGGGGATGTATTTCTGAGTGAACCGTTTCACCGCTGGCATGCGACGCCACACGGCGTACGCGTTGCATGATGTGCGCGGCACCGGGCCGTCGATGACGTAGTCCGATCGTGTTAGTCGCCAAACCGGGTTGCGTTCCAACGACGCCAAGGCGCTCAACAAATACGCTACTTTCGTCAAATTGACGGTAAAGTTCGGGCGCGGTTGTCCGACACCAATTATGACGATTGTCGGAGAGCGAACCGGTGGGGCGGAAAATGCGTGGGACGAGCGTACGGTTGAAACGGGGTGTGGCGCTGATGCTGCTGTGGGTGGCCGGCGTGTCGCCATTCAGTGTGTACGGTGCGGACGACGATGTTCAGCGCATCGAGGCTGGGCGCCGGATTGCCACGTTCTGTGCCAACTGCCACGGTGCCTCGGGGGTGAGTGCGATTCCCAACGTGCCCAACCTGGCAGCACAAAATCCGGATTATCTGCTCGCGCAGATCGATGCCTTCGTGACCGGCAAGCGCAAGAATGCGTTCATGGAGGGGTTGATGAAGGTGCTTGAGCCGGCGGACAAAACGGCCGTCGCTACCTTCTATGCGGCCCAGCCGGCGCCACCGGTGAGCGTGGTGCCGGAGGCGCAACGCGTGGCCGGCGGGGCAGCGTTCACCCGGTTGTGTGCGCGCTGCCACGGTGACAATGGTCATGGCAATGCGACGACCCCGCGGTTGGCCGGCCAGCAGGCCGAGTATCTGCGCCTGAATCTGGAGCGCTATCTGAACCTGAGCGGCGAGCGTTTCTATGCGCCGATGACGGCGGCGGTGACCCAACTTGGCGACAAAAACATTCCCGCCGTGATCGCCTACCTGCGCAGCCTGCCGTAGGTCGGCCCGGTGGTCGGCGGCGCGGCTACAATGCGGGTTCTGCTGCCGATCTGTCCGGATTCCGATGAACGATGAACTGCGCGTTTTCGCCTGTAACTCCAACCACGCCCTGACCCGCGAGATTTGCGACACGCTGGCCATTCCGGTCAGCCCGCTGGAGGTGTCGCGCTTCTCCAACGACAACCTGCACGTGCAGGTGCAGGCCAATGTGCGCGAGCGCGACGTGTTCGTGGTGCAATCGTTCACCGAGCCGGTGAGCGACCACATCATGGAGTTGATGATCACCCTCGATGCGCTCAGGAGCGCTTCGGCGCGACGGGTGACGGCGGTTATTCCGTATTACTCCTACGCGCGCTCGGACAAGAAGGACGCGCCGCGCATCTCGATCACCGGGCGCCTGGTGGCCGACATGTTGCGCACCGCCGGTGCGGACCGGGTGCTGACCATGGATCTGCATGCCGATCAGGTGCATGGTTTTTTCAGCGTGCCGGTCGATCACCTGACCGCGATCCCGACCATTGCGGCGCATTTTCGCGCCCACCACGATCTGGGCAACATGGTGGCGGTGGCGACGGATGCGGGCGGGGCGAAGCGCGTGGGGCGTTTCTCGGAGCGCCTCGGCATCCCGATGGCGATCATCGACAAGCGCCGGGTCAGCGACACGCAGGTCAAGCAGGGTCAGGTGGTGGGCGAGGTGGCGGGGCGCGATGTGGTGATTTTCGAAGACGAAATCTCCACCGGCGGCACGCTGGTGTCGACCATTGAAACGCTCAAGGCGGCGGGGGCGCGCAGCATTCACGCCGGGGCGGTGCACGGGGTGCTGTGCGGCCCGGCGATCGAGCGTCTGCGCGCGGCGCCGATCGAGTCCATCGTGGTTACCAATACGGTCAGCATCCCGCCCGAAAAACACTTCGACAAGCTGACGGTGCTGACCGTTGCGCCATTGCTGGCGGCGGCCATCGAGCGCATTCACAGCGGCGAGAGTGTTGGTGCGCTGTTCGAGTAAGTCGTGCGGGGGCGGTGAGTCGCCCGCGGGGCCGCGGGCGGGGTGGTGGTCAGGTGGCGGGGGTCAGGCGCCCAGTTCGTAGCGCAGCAGGCCGCGTTTGCCGGTGCCGAGCTTGAGGGCGTGCTCTTCCGTGGTGCCGCCGGAGCGTAGTTGCAGCTTGTATTCGCCGGCGGGCAGCGGGCCGAGGGTGATGTTGCCGTGGGCGCGGGCGAGCAGGATGCGGCGGCCGTCGGCGTCCATGACCTTGACCTGGATCGGCTTCTCCGCGACTTCGGCGCCGGCACTCAACGACGGCCGCAGCTTCAGCGGAAACAGTTCGGGATTGGCTTCGTCACGCAGGGTCTGGCGGGTGTTGCGTTTGGCGGCGCTAGTGCTCACGGCGGTCTTTTCTGTCAGCAGGGGGGCCGGCGCGGTGGCGGCGCTGGCGGCGGTTGGGACGGCCAGCGCCATGGCGGCTGTACCGATGATCTTGCGAACGTTTGCATCCGATTTGCGGGTCATTCAGTGCTCCTGGGCGCCGCAGCTGTCCGATGGGCTGTGGGCGGGTCAACGTTGATCAATGGCAAGTGGGGGCGCTTGCGCCGATTGCAAGCCCCCGATGTTGCGATGCGGGACGCAGGGTGTGACCGGCCTGCCGGCGCCAAGTTCTCGCCCGTTACAACTGCAAAGCCGCGCTTACATTTTGTGGCCGATGCCGGCGTTTCGGCGGCGTCCGGCGGTTCCGGCTAGAATCGCCACTTCAGCGCACTTGCGCGCATTTCTGGGAGGCGGCGGCGTTTCGGGCCGGTCGGAATAACCATGTCGGGAACCTTGTTTATTGTCACCGCGCCGTCGGGTGCAGGCAAGACCACGCTGGTGCGCGAGCTCCTGGTGCGCGATCCGCAGGTGCAGCTGTCGGTGTCCTACACCACCCGCCCGCCGCGCGCCGGCGAGCAGGATGGGCGCGAGTATCACTTTGTCGATGTCGCCACCTTCCGCACCCTGCGCGACAAGGGCGAGTTTATCGAGTGGGCAGAAGTACACGGCAATTACTACGCCAGTTCGCGGGTGTGGTTGCATGAGCAGACCACCGCGGGGCGTGACATTCTGCTCGAAATCGACTGGCAGGGCGCGCAGCAGGTACGCAAGGTGTTTCCGGACGCGGTGGGGATTTTTCTGCTGCCGCCGTCGATGGACGAGCTGGAGCGGCGCTTGCGCGGTCGGGGTACCGACAGCGACGAGGTGATTGCCCGCCGGCTGCTCGGTGCACGCGGCGAGATGCGCCATGTGGGGGAGTTTGATTACGTTATAATTAACAACCAATTGTCTGATGCGTTGGATGATCTGGTGGCGGTGGTTCGCGCCGCCCGCTTGCGTTATGCCAACCAGCATGCGCGCCATCCGGCGTATTTCGATTTTCTAGAAAAGGACTGAAGCTTCATGGCTCGTATCACCGTTGAAGACTGTATCAAGCGTATTCCCAACCGCTTCCAGTTGACCCTGGCCGCGACATATCGCGCACGCCAGGTCACGGTCGGCAGCGAACCGATGGTCGAGCTCGACAAGTCCGACAAGGACAAGCCGACCGTGATCGCGCTGCGCGAGATCGAGGCTGGCAGCGTTGGTCTGGAAGTGCTTAACCGCGGCCAGGCCTGATCGTCCGCGCGGCGGGGCGGGTGGTGGTCGAGCCGCAAGGAGCCTCATCGATGCAAGCTGGCCGTCCTGTTCCCGCCCCGTTTTCACCGCCGGTCTCCAGCGTTCTTACGCTGGATTTCGAGCGGCTGCGCAATAAAATATCGACCTATCTGCGCCCCGAAGACGTCGGGCGCGTGGAAGCTGCCTACCACTTTTCAGCCAATGCCCATTTCGGGCAGTTCCGGGTCAGCGGCGAGCCCTACATCACTCATCCGGTGGCGGTTACCGAACTGGTGGCAGACTGGAAGCTCGATCCGCAGGCACTGATGGCGGCGCTCCTCCACGATGTGATGGAGGACACCTCGGTCACCAAGGCCGAGCTGGCCGAGCGCTTCGGCAAGGTCACGGCCGAGCTGGTCGATGGCCTCTCCAAGCTCGACAAGATCGAGTTCCGTTCCCACGAAGAAGCGCAGGCCGAGAATTTCCGCAAGATGCTGCTGGCCATGGCGAGCGATCTGCGCGTGATCCTGATCAAGCTCGCCGACCGCTTGCACAACATGCGCACGCTGGACCACATGCGCCCGGCCAAGCGACGCCGCATCGCCGACGAGACGCTGGAAATCTACGCGCCCATCGCCAACCGGCTCGGCCTCAACAACCTGTACCGCGAGGTGCAGGAGCTGTCCTTCATGCACAAGCACCCGCTGCGCTATCAGGTGCTGTCGAAGGCGATCAAGGCGGCGCGCGGCAATCGCCGCGAGCTGGTCGGCAAGGTGCTGACGGCGCTCGAAGCGCGTCTGCCACAGTGGGGCATTTCGGCCGAAATCCAGGGGCGCGAGAAGCACCTCTTCGGCATCTATCGCAAGATGCTCGAAAAACGTCTGAGCTTCTCGCAGGTGCTCGACATCTACGGTTTCCGGGTGATCGTGCCCGATGTGCCGTCGTGCTATCTCACCATCGGTTCGCTGCACGCGCTGTACAAGCCGGTACCGGGCAAGTTCAAGGACTACATCGCTATCCCCAAGGCCAACGGCTACCAGAGCCTGCACACCACGCTGATCGGCCCGTATGGCACGCCGGTCGAGGTGCAGGTGCGCACGCGCGCAATGCACCATGTGGCCGAGTCCGGGGTGGCGTCGCACTGGCTGTACAAGGACGACGAGTCGAGCCTGTCGGAGCTGCATCAGCGCACCCACTCGTGGCTGCAGTCGCTGATCGACCTGCAGTCGGCGTCGGCCGAGGCGACGGAGTTTCTGGAGCACGTCAAGATCGACCTCTTTCCGTCGGAGGTCTATGTGTTCACCCCGCAGGGGCACATCATGCCGCTGCAGCGCGGCGCCACGCCGGTCGATTTTGCCTACGCGGTGCACACCGATATCGGCAACCGCTGCGTGGCCAGCCGGGTCAACGGCGATCTGGTGCCGCTGCGCACCGAGCTGCGCAACGGCGATCAGGTGGAGATCATCACCGCGTCGCAGGCCGGGCCCAATCCGGCCTGGCTGTCGTATGTGCGCACCGGCAAGGCGCGGGCGCAGATCCGCCATTTTCTCAAGAACGCCCAGCAGGACGAGTCGGTGGCGCTCGGTGAGCGCCTGCTCAATCAGGCGTTGCGCGCGCACGGCCTCAATCTGGGGCAGATCAGTACCTTCGCGTGGGACCGCTTCCTGCGTGACCGCGGGGTGCGTCAGCGGCGCGAGATCTTTGCCGATCTGGGGCTGGGCAAGCGCCTGCCGGTGATCGTTGCGCGGCGCCTGGCCGAGGCGCAGGACCTGGAATCCGGCCGCCCCAACGTGATCAAGCCCAAACCTGCCAGCGCAGTGCTGATCCGCGGCAGCGAGGGCGCGGCGGTACAGCTGGCGCGCTGCTGCCACCCGATTCCCGGCGACGAGATCATCGCCACCATCCGCAAGGGGCAGGGGCTGGAGGTGCATGTGCACGATTGCGCGGCGGTGGCGCGTTTGCGCAGCGATCGCGGGCGCTGGATCGACGTGGGCTGGGAGCCTGCCGACGGTCGCCTGTTCGAGGCCGCGATCCGGGTGCTGACCATCGACAAGCGCGGCGTACTGGCGCGTGTCGCGGCGGCCATCTCGGACGCCGAGGCCAATATCCTGAATGTCACCATGGACACCGACCACGCGCCGTATACCGCGCTCCAGTTCAATGTCGAGGTGGCCGATCGCAAGCATCTTGCCAGGCTCATCCGCAACGTGCGGGTGCAGACCGCCGTGACCCGCGTGTTTCGCCAGAAAAGCGAGGTCAAGCGCTGAAGTAGTGGCGCAGCGGCGCCGAGTTGCCTAGAATCCGTTCGCTTATCGAGGAGAAAACAAATGGCGCTGTACGAATCCGAGCACACCAAGTTCATGCGTGAGTGGATGGAGAAGCATCCCGAAGAGAGCGCGGAGCAGAAGAAAGGCCGCGCACTGTGGTGGGACAAGCCGCAGGATGCCGACACCCGCACGCGTCAGAACGCCGCCAAGGTGCCGGTCAAGCCCTACTACTACCAGACGGACAACTGATCCTCGCGGTATTGTCCGGCACGGCCGGCGGGTGGGCGCTGTGAGCCTGCCGGCGTGCCTCGCCGTTGTCGATCTCGAAACCACTGGCGCGCATCCGCTGCGCGACCGGATCACCGAGATCGCGATTCTGCGCATCGAGGCCGGCGAGGTGGTCGAGCGCTGGTCCTCGCTGACCGATCCCGGGGTGTCGATTCCCCCCACCATCCAGAATTTCACCGGCATCACCAACGCCATGGTGGCCGATGCGCCGCCCTTCGAGGCGCTCGCCGACGCGGTGTACGGCTTGCTCGACGGGGCCGTGTTCGTGGCGCACAACGCGCGCTTCGACTACGGTTTTCTCAAGAACGCGTTCGAGCGCATGGGCCGCAAGTTCGATGCGCCGGTGTTATGCACCGTCAAGCTCTCGCGCGCGCTCTATCCGCAGCATCACCGTCACGGCCTCGACGCCATCATCGCGCGTCATGACCTGCACTGCACGGCACGCCACCGCGCGATGGGCGACGCGGAGGTGCTGTGGCAGTTTCTGGCGCTGGCCGAAGGCGCCTTTCCGGCCGAAACGCTGACCCATTGCATCGAACGCGCCATGAAGCGTCCGGCCCGTCCGCCCGGTTTGGCGGAGGGTGTGCTCGAAGGCGTGCCGGACAGCCCCGGCGTGTATTTCTTCTACGGCGAGAACGACTTGCCGCTCTACATCGGCAAGAGCAAACGCCTGCGCGCGCGCGTGATGTCGCACTTCGCGGCGGACCGGTCGAATGGCAAGTCGGCCGAGCTGGCACGCCAGGTGCGGCGCGTGGAGTGGGAGCAGACCGCCGGCGAGCTTGGCGCCTTGTTGCTCGAAGCATGCCTGATCAAACATCACCGCCCGCTGCACAATCGCCAGCTGCGACGCAACGACGAGGTGTTCGCGCTGCGCCTGTTGCCCAGCAACAAGCGCAAGGCGGTGGTGCTCGAACGGGTGCCGCTCACCGGCAGTGACCCGCGCACATGGGAAGACGTGCACGGTGCCTTCCGGACCCGTAAGGAGGCCGACAACCTGCTACGCGAGCTGGCCATGCTGTACCAGCTCTGCCCACGTCGCTTGGGGATTGAACCCGGCCGCACGGGCGCGTGCATGGCGCACCAGATCAAGCGCTGCGCCGGGGTGTGCGCCGGCAAGGAATCGCCCGAAAGTCACGACGCGCGCCTTGCGCTCGCGCTGGCCGGCAAAGGTGTCAAGGCGTGGCCGTGGCACGGGCCGGTGTGCGTGGCGGAGCACGATCCGGCGACCGGCCGCAGCGAATTCCACCTGCTCGACCGGTGGTGCTATCTGGCCACCGTGCGCAGCGATGCCGACGTATACGATGCGCTCTCCGGCGCGGCCTATACCTTCGACCTCGACATCTACCGCTTGCTGGTGCGCTGGTTCGACGCTGGCACCCACCGCAGCGCGGCCCGCGTGCTGACACCCGGCACGCACTGATACGGGGCGCAGCGCCCTGTTGTCGGGCATTGCGCTCCATTGCTTTGACGCGCGTCAAAGTTTTGACCGGGGCTTCCGGGGTTCGACACTTCCCCCCGA
>JAGRFQ010000084.1 GCA_020445945.1 Rhodocyclaceae bacterium | reverse complement strand
CCGGAACCCTTGCCCGAACCGGAGCCCTTGCCCGAGCCGGAACCTTCGCCCGAGCCGGAGCCTTTGCCCGAGCCGGAGCCTTTGCCCGAGCCGGAGCCTTTGCCCGAGCCGGAGCCTTTGCCCGAGCCGGAACCTTTGCCCGAACCGGAACCGTTCGCCCCGCCCTTGCTCGAACCCGCGCCGCTACCCGTTGCGCAATCGTTGCCGGACTCCTTGCCGGAACCCCCCGTCAGGTAGTCGTCGAATGTGAGATCTGATTTGTCTGTCATGCAATACTCCTGGCCTCTTGGTGTTGTTATTCCACTGTCCGGACGCACCGGCAGCGAGATGATGCTCATGGCACACGCCTCCCGCCATGAACACTGCCGACCTGCGACACGGTCGAAACCCGCGTCATTCCGGGAACAGCGCCAGGGATTCAAGGGCTCCGCCCGGGCGACGACAGTCTTGTTAAGATATCCACAGCGGAATGCAAAACGCAAGCGACATATATTCAAGGACGTTAAATTTGCCTCAGGCACGGCGTAGTGCCCCATGTTGGGGAGTGCCTCCGGACTATGCTGTCCACTTTTTTTGCGGCGTGCGGGGCGTTGTCGACGCCACGTCACGCGACCTTGAAGCGCTCATTTTTATCGGGTTGGTGCCATGTCACACGCCATGCATCTGGATGTCATCGACACGCTGGCCGTGTTTGAGGCCTGCGAGCGCAACTGGGACGCGGTGTATGCCGCCGACCCCGACGCTCACTATTTCCTGTCGTGGGGCTGGCTGCGGCAGCTGCTCGGCGAAGGCGGGCACAACTGGTGTGTGCTGGCCGTCAAGGCCGCGCCTAGCGACGGGGACTACGTCGCTTTTTTTCCGCTGCGGCGGCGCGTGCGCTACAGCCACAGCGCGCGGCGCTTCTGCAGCGAAATCCAGATGGCGGGCAGCATTGCCTGGGCCGATTACACCGGCTTCATCTGCCATCCTGCACACGAGGCGGCGATCGCGGTCTTCGGCGCGCACCTGCGTCAAATGGGATGGCGGCGGCTCACGCTGAAGAATTTCCGCGCCTCCGAAAAGCGCCTGCACGCGCTCGTCTCGGCGCTGTCCGGGCCGGCATTTCATCAGGACGACCGCCCGCGCATCGGCAAAACTGACAACACCAATCTGCTGGTCTGCCCGTATGTCGAACTCCCCGACGATTTCGAGCACTACCTGCAGAGCAAGCTCAGCGCCAACGCACGCCAGAAAGTGCGCCGTTTCCTGCGCAAGGTCGATCAGTCCGACACGCTCAGATTCACCCTCGCCAGCGCTGAAACCTACACCCGCGACATCGAAATCCTGATCAGCTTCTGGCACAGGAAATGGGGCGAGCGCAAAGGCGCCCGCGCCGACGAACTCGCCCGCAGGTACCGCAGCATTCTGCATCTGGCGTGGTCCGGCGGCACGCTCTTCCTGCCCGTGCTGTGGCACGGCACCCGGCCGCTGGGGGCGCTGGGCAGCTTTGTGGACCGGCAAAAGCAGAGTTTGCTGTTTTTCGTTGCCGGCCGCGACGAATCGTGCAACGTACCCCCGCCGGGGCTTGTTCTCCATGCCCATAGCATTCGCTGGGCGATCGACAACGGACTGCGCTGCTACGATTTCCTGCGCGGCGACGAGGGCTACAAATACGCCTTCGGCGCAACCGACCGGCAGATCAGGTACATCGTCATCGACACCCGCGATCACGCGCAGACGCACGATCCGTCAGACCCGCAGAGCCTCGACGCGATCGTCCGGCACGCGACGCGTCACCATGAATCGGGCCGGCTCGATGTCGCAGAATGCGGCTACCGCCAGGTACTCGCCGCGGCCCCCGATCATCCCGCCGCGCTCCGTTACTACGGCCGCCTGCTGATCCAGAGCGATCGATATGCCGAGGCCGACCCGATCTTCGCGCGCCTCGCGCACGCGACACCGGACGGCTGAAGCGCGCCGCGCCGCCGCGATGCCGGCCGCGCCTACACAAACTGTGTCGCCTGCTCGAGATCGCCGTGCGTACTCGCCTTGCCCAGCGCGCCGACGAATTTGCGCCAGGCGAGGTCGTCGTGGTCGATGCGGATCAGCGCGATGTGGCGGTCCTGCGAGCCGAGGCGCAGGACGGTGACGCGCATCACGCTCCAGTCGGCGGCACCGAGTTCGAGGATGACCGTGCCGGCGCTGCCGGCCGGCAGGCGGTTGGCGCTGTGGACGCGAAAGCCGGTAGCGGAGCATTCGAAGACGGTCAGCTCGAAGTTGCGCCGGATGCCGAACTGGCGGGTCGAGAACTCACCGGGACAGCGCACCGAAAAGCGCCGGTGGGTCCGGCGGCGCATCTCCGAGCGGGGCGCGTCTTCGGGCACCGGCGGCAGCACGTTCTTGAAATCGGGCAGGTCGTAGATCGAATGCAGCAGCATCAGTTCGCGCAGGCGCAGGGTGGCGAAGGCCTGGGTGCGCCGGTTGAAGAAGTGGTCGATCAGCGCGGGCGTCATCACCGGGTCGGTGGTGGTGTAGAAGCGCTTGGTCGGCCACTGCAGATTGGCCAGGGGGGTGCGGGTGAAGTAGTGGTAGAGATTTTTCTCCGGCGGCAGACCCTTGTAGCGGCGCGCAAAGGCTGCCGGGGCGGTGCCGAGATCGAGGTGAGCGCCGACGGCGGGCGCGCCGTTGACGAAGTCGTAGTGGCTGACCGTGCGCTGGGCGAGGCGCCGGAAGCACAGGATGGTTTCGTAGAAGCCGATATGCCGCGGATTGACGGCGATGACGAGGTGCCGCGTATCGAACTTCAGCGTGGCGTACTCGTACATGAACTTGAGCAGCGGCAGCAGAATGCGCCCGCTGGCGGAGCGGAAGCGACGGTCGATGGCGAGCGCCGACACTTCGGCAATGTTGCCGCCGGCCTCGCGGATGGCGGCAATGTCGAAAATGCGCTGCATCGGAAAACCCATCGCGCTCTCGCGAATCAGCGAGACGGTGGCCACCACGCGGTCGCCGGAGCGGCACAGCAGCGTCGAGGTGGTGGGCAAGGCATGATAGACGGTGGCGCGCAGGCCGGACGGGTCGGGCTGCATGAAGCCGGCGTCGACGTAGGCTTCATGCAGCAGATGAAAGCAGGCCTCGAGCTCTTCGCAGGTTTCCGCCAGCTTGAAGACGATCTTGTCCGGCAGCTGTGATTCGCAGCGGATGGCCCGGCTGTAGGCGGCAAAGCGCCAGCTGGCCGGGAGCCAGTGGACCAGCGGAGCAAGTGCCGAACGGGCGGCGCGTTTGAGCGTTTTTTTCATCGAAAGGCAGCACCTCGCAGCGCTGCACGGGGAACTCGGCGATAGGGCGTACGGGCGGCGTGACGGCAGCGGGGCGGGCCAGCGTCGGGCTATCCTACCAGCACGTGCGCCGCCAACCCAGCATGTCCGCCGTGGATGGCATTTTCGCGAAATTGAAACGTATTGAAAATCAAATGGATATCTCCGACGGCGTTGCATAGGCTTGAAAGTAGCGCGCCGTCGCGATGTTTCGCGCACGCGTGCCGAGTGACCGGCGAGGTGGTGACGATGAGACGCTTCAGCGTACGACACGTGGCACTGCTGTCCCTGTGCGCAGCCACGGCATGGGCCGATCCGCTCGTGTACACGGCAACGCTGGCCGGCACATATGCGGTCCCGGCCAACGCCTCCCCCGCCACCGGCACGGTCACCCTCGGCTTCGACGCGGCAGGCGACACCTTGTCGGTCGAGTTGAGCTTTGCCGAGCTGAGCAGCCTCACCACCGTCGCGCACCTGCACTGCTGCGCCCCCCCCGGCACCAATGCCGGCATCGCGGTCGGGCTCACCGACTTCGCCAGCGGCGTCACCACCGCGACCTACAGCCGCCTCTTCGATCTCTCAAACCCGGGCATCTACGCTGACAATTTCCTGAACGGTGCCGGTGATGGCACGGCCCCGGGCGCGGCGTCGGCCCTGGGCGCGGCGCTGGCGGCCGGCGAGGTCTATCTCAACATCCACAGCCAGGCACTCCCCACCGGCGAGCTGCGCGCCAACCTGCAGGCGCAATCCCTGCCCCTGCCGGAACCCGGCGGGCTGGTGCTGATCGCGCTGGCGCTGCTCGCGCTCGGGCTGGCCCGCCATCGCGGCCCCGTGCTGCGTGCCTTCCGGCCACTGCTGGCGCGCTCGATGCGCCGGGCCCGGGAACGCACCACACAAGCGAAGGCATGGCGCCGCCCGGAGCATCTCTCAAGTCGCTGAAGCCCAAGCCCGTTCGCTCGCCGCGGATTCACACACCCGCGTCGACCGGAACACCCGGCGCAAACGCCGGGGGCGTGGCGGGCCGGCCCGCGGACGGCCTATGCCGCCAGCCCGGTCGCCTCGTCCGCCCCGAGCATCAGGTTCATGCACTGGATGGCGGCGCCCGAGGCGCCCTTGCCGAGGTTGTCGAAGCGCGCCGCGAGCAGGATCTGCTCGCCGTGGCCGAAGACGAAGATCTCGGCGCGGTTGGTGTCGTTGCAGGCGGTGGCCGGCAGGAAGCCGTTATCGAGCAGCGGCGTGGCGTCGGCCGGCATGACCTTGATGAAGGTCTCGCCGGCGTAGTACTCGGCAAAGAAGTGCTGCAGGTCGGCCGCGGCCACCGGCTTGCCGAGCAGGCGCGGCAGCAGCGGTACGGCCACCACCATGCCCTGGGCGAAGTTGCCGACGATGGGGGTGAACAGCGGCTTGGCGGCGAGGCCGGTGAGGGCCTGCATCTCGGGCAGGTGCTTGTGGGCCAGGCCGAGCGCATAGAAGCGCGGGCTCTTCATGGCATCACCGAGTTCACCGGCCTCTTCGTAGCTGGCGATCATCTCCTTGCCGCCGCCGCTGTAGCCGGTGATCGAGTAGGTGGTGGCCGGATAGTCGGCGGGCACGATGCCGGCGGCGATCAGCGGATGCATCAGCATGATGAAGCCGCTGGCGTGGCAGCCGGGCACGGCCACCTTCTGCGCCGTGCGCACGCGCTCGCGATGGCCGGGATTGAGTTCGGGCAGGCCGTACACCCACTCCGGATGCGTACGGTGGGCGGTGCTGGCGTCGAGGAAGCGGGTGCGGGTGTTGCCCGGCGCGAGCAGCGACACCGATTCCTTCGAGGCGACATCGGGCAGGCACAGGAAGACCACGTCGGCGCGGTTGATGTACTCGGCCTTGACGGCGGCGTCCTTGCGCTGGGCGTCGGGGATGGTCAGCACCTCGACGTCGTCGCGAATGGACAGGCGCTCGTCGATCTTGAGCCCGGTGGTACCGTGACGGCCGTCGATGAAGACTTTGTAAGTCATGAGAATGCTCCGCGGAGGCTGGCGTGAAGCAGCCATTTTAAGCTGCTTTGACGCGCCGCGTCAGGGCACCACATAGAAACGGTAGATACGCGGCAGGCCGGCGCGCAGTGCGATCTGGCCACGCACCACGCGCTTGGGATCGCGCGTGAACACCTGCACCGTGGCCGAGGG
>JAGRFQ010000083.1 GCA_020445945.1 Rhodocyclaceae bacterium | reverse complement strand
CGCAGCGATTCCGGTTAGCCTGACCAAGTCCTACTCGGCCTATGCCGGTGTGCAGGACGCCATGATCCAGTGGTGGTATGGCCACAACGCGGTGGGCTTCTGCCTGACCGCCGGCTTCCTGGGCATGATGTACTACTTCGTGCCGAAGCAGGCCGATCGCCCGGTGTATTCCTACCGCCTGTCGGTGGTCCACTTCTGGGCCCTGATCTTCACCTACATGTGGGCCGGTCCGCACCATCTGCACTACACCGCGCTGCCGGACTGGACCCAGTCGGTGGGCATGATCTTCTCGCTGATCCTGCTGGCACCGTCGTGGGGCGGCATGATCAACGGCATCATGACCCTGTCGGGCGCCTGGCATAAACTGCGTACCGATCCGATCCTGAAGTTCCTGATCACCTCGCTGTCCTTCTACGGCATGTCGACCTTCGAGGGCCCGATGATGTCGGTGAAGACCGTCAATGCGCTGTCGCACTACACCGACTGGACCGTCGGCCACGTGCACTCCGGCGCGCTGGGCTGGGTGGCCATGGTGTCTATCGGCGCCATGTACTACCTGCTGCCGCGCATGTACGGCAAGACCGAGATGTACTCGACTAAGCTGATCACGACCCACTTCTGGATCGCGACCATCGGCGTGGTGCTGTACATCGCCTCGATGTGGATTGCCGGTGTGATGCAAGGCCTGATGTGGCGTGCAACCAACCCGGATGGCACGCTGACCTATTCCTTCGTCGAGTCGGTCAAGGCAAGCTATCCGTTCTGGTCGATCCGTCTGCTCGGCGGCGTACTGTTCCTCGGTGGGATGCTGCTCATGTTCTACAACATGATCAAAACCATCGCCGGCCAACCAGCCTACAGCGCACCGGTTGTTGCGCCGCAGGCGGCTCACGCCTAATCCGAGGAGACGAAAATGGCTCAATCGAAGCATGAATTTATCGAGCGCAACGTCGGCTGGATGATCATCCTCACGGTGCTGACCATCAGCGTCGGGGGGTTGGTGGAAATCGTTCCGCTGTTCTTCCAGAAGTCGACCACGACGCCGCTCAACGAAGTGGTCAAACCCTATGATCCGGTCAGCCTGTACGGTCGGGACGTCTACATCCGCGAGGGTTGCTACAACTGCCACTCGCAGATGATCCGTCCGTTCCGGGCGGAAACCGAGCGCTATGGTCACTACTCGGTGGCCGGCGAGTTCGTGTATGACCACCCCTTCCAGTGGGGCTCAAAGCGCACGGGTCCGGACCTGCATCGGGTTGGCGGTCGGTACTCCGACGAATGGCACCGGGTTCACCTGAACAACCCGCGTGACGTGGTGCCCGAGTCCAACATGCCGGCGTTCCCGTGGTTGAATCGCCCCGCCGACGCGAGTGACATCGAAGACAAGATGCGGGCGCTGAACAAGGTGGGTCTGCACAAGTATTCGGACGAGGAGATTGCCGGCGCCAAGGCGGCCCTCGAGGGCAAGACCGAAATGGATGCCGTGATCGCATACCTTCAGGGTCTGGGTCTCGCGCTTCAGAACGTGCAGTGACGGGGTGAGGTGACGCTGTGGATATCAATGACATCCGTTCGATCCTGACGCTTCTGGGGCTGCTGTGTTTCCTGGGGATTTGTGCCTGGGCTTACAGCAGTGCCGCCAAGCGCGGGTTTGATGAAGCGGCGTTGCTGCCCTTCACCGATGACGATATGCCGGCCCGCGACGTGTCGGACCGGCAACCGAAGGAAGGATAAAAAAATGGCTGACTTCGTTAGCAGCTTCTGGAACGGCTACGTCATGGTCCTGGTGGCCCTGAGTCTGGCGTTCTGTGTGTTCATTCTGGTGACCAATATGGGCAAGGGCACCGAAAAAGGGGGCAAGGCCGAGCTGCACGGTCACGTGTGGGACGAGACCTTGGCGGAATACAATAATCCGCTGCCTCAGTGGTGGATGTATCTGTTCTGGATCACCGTCATTTTCGCGGTCGTCTATCTCTCTCTGTATCCCGGGTTCGGGAACGTGCAGGGTGTGTACGGATGGTCTTCCTCCGGGCAGTACCAAGGTGAAATGGCCAAGGCCGACGAGAAATACTCGCCGATCTTCAAGAAATATGCAGCGATGGAGTTGAACGCTGTGGCGGCAGATCCGGAAGGCAAGGCCATGGGGCAGCGCCTGTTCCTGACCTACTGCGCACAGTGTCACGGCGCTGACGCGCGTGGCGCCAAGGGCTTCCCGAATCTGACCGACAACGACTGGCTGTACGGCGGTGAGCCGGAAACCATCAAGGCGACCATTCTCGGTGGGCGTCAGGGTGTGATGCCGCCGTTCGGGCCTGCGCTGGGCGGTGACGGCGTTGAAGACGTGGCCAACTATGTGCGTTCGCTGTCCGGGCTGGCGCACGATTCGCTGCGTGCGCAACGCGGTCAGGAACTGTTCCAGCAGAACTGTGTCGCATGCCATGGCGCCGATGCAAAAGGTATGGCCGCGATCGGTGCCCCGAATCTGACCGACAAGGTATGGTTGTACGGTTCGTCGAAGGCGACCATCATGGAAACGATCAATGGTGGTCGGAGCAACAAGATGCCTGCATTCGAGGCCTTCCTCGGTAACGACAAGGTGCATCTGCTTGCCGCCTACGTGTATGGGATGTCCAACGCACCCGCCAAGTGATTGACGGACGTCTGACAAGATATCCCCGGGCCTGCCCCGGGGATATTTCGAGTTCGAATATCAGTATCTACTAATAAAACGATTATGACCCAACCGGCTCCCCAATCCGCAAACGCGTCCGCTTCGGAAAACTCACTCTACGAGGCTCGGCGCAAGCTGTACGTCCGTTCAATTTCAGGTGTGTTCACCAACTGGCGATGGATTCTGGTGTGGGTCACCCAGTTGCTGTTCTACGGACTGCCGTGGGTGAGCTGGAATGGCCGCCAGGCGGTGCTGTTCCATTTGGTGGAGCGCAAGTTCTATATCTTTGGCTGGGTGTTCTGGCCGCAGGATGTGTTTTTTCTCGCCATCCTGCTCATCATCTCCGCCTATGCGCTGTTCTTCTTTACCGCGATTGCGGGCCGATTGTGGTGTGGCTATGCGTGCCCGCAAACGGTGTACACCGAAATCTTCATGTGGATCGAGCAGAAGATCGAGGGGGATCGCAACAAGCGAATGAAGTTCGACAAGGCGCCGATGAGCGCTCGCAAGTTCGGCCTCAAGTCGGCCAAGTACGCGGCGTGGGCGGCGGTATCGATCTGGACCGGTTTCACCTTTGTTGCCTACTTCACCCCCATGAGCGAGCTGATGAACTCGGCGGTGCATTGGACCTTCGGTTCATGGGAGATCTTCTGGATCCTGTTCTATGGCGGTTTCACCTATATGTTCGCCGGGGTGATGCGCGAGCAGGTGTGCAAGTACATGTGCCCTTATGCACGCTTCCAGGGGGTGATGTTCGATCCCGATACGCTCGTCATCACCTATGACGAGGAGCGCGGGGATCCGCGCGGCGCGCGCAAGAAAGGTGTCGATCCAAAGACGGTGGGCAAAGGCGATTGTGTCGACTGCGGCATCTGCGTTCAGGTGTGCCCCACCGGCATCGACATTCGCGATGGCTTGCAGTACGAGTGCATCGGCTGTGCTGCCTGTATCGATGCCTGTGACCAGGTCATGGACAAGATGGAGTATCCGCGCGGGCTGATTCGCTACTCCACCGAGAACGCGATCAAGAAGCATTGGGGCGGGAAGGAAATCGTCAGTCATGTGATGCGTCCGCGAACGCTGATTTATGGCGGCATTCTGGCCATGATCTGCCTGGCGTTCGTGTGGGGGCTGGCAACGCGCGAGCCGCTGCGCGTAGACATCATCCGCGACCGCGGTGTGCTGGCGCGCGAGGTGGAGGGCGGCATGATCGAAAACGTCTATCGACTGCAGGTCATGAACATGAGCGAGTCCACACGCCAGTTCGATTTGTCGGTGAGCGGCATGGAAGGCATCCGCCTGGGCGAGTTTGCCGGTCAGATCGAGGTGGCGCCGGCGACCACGCAGTCGGTGATGCTGCTGGTGCAGGTGCCGGCCGACGGTGGCGAGCCCGGCTCGTCGAACCAGATTTTCTTCGACGTCAAAGCCACCGACGATGCTTCTGTCGCGGTGCGCGAAAAATCCACTTTCCTGTTGCCACGATAATGCCAATTTCCAGCTCAGTCCGTTCCCCTGTTTCTCCCTGGTACCGTCAAGCGTGGCCGTGGTTTCTGATGTCCTTGCCGGCCACGGCGGTGATCGCCGGCATTGCCACGATCTGGATCGCCATCGAGTCCGACGATGGTCTGGTGGTGGACGACTACTACAAGCAAGGGCTGGCGATTCAGATCACCCTCGACCGCGCGCGCGAAGCCGGGCGTCTGGGGCTGAGCGCAGACCTGCGTTTCGACAGCGAAACCCTGGCGCTGGGGCTGAGCAGTTCGAACGGTGCCCCGCTCCCCGAAGCCCTTTTTGTGACCCTGACGCATCCGACTCAGGGCGGCATGGACCAATCGCTTTCGCTGGTCGGGCAGGGTGGAACATACACGGCAGCATTGAAGCCGCTCCCCATGGGGCGCTGGAATATTCTGCTCGAAGACGAGTCCCGCAGCTGGCGGCTGACCGGGACCATTCATCTCCCCACAGAGACCACGGTGAGGTTGATTCCGCCTCCCAAAATCCCTGATCGTTAAGGAGATGTGTCATGGCACTTCAAGAGTTGTTCAGTACCGACATCGGACTGCTCAGCGTATTCACCATCGGGTTCATCATCGCGATGGGCGTGTTCCTGGTGCGGTTTGTCAAGCGCCACATGCAGGAAGATGAGCGGGCGCACGGTGCGGGTCAGTAAATGTTGTCCTGCTGAACAGGACGCTGCGGATCAGGAGAAGGCAAGAAGATGATGAAGTTGATTCAGGTGCTGTGGCCGTCGTTTCTGGTGGCCGGGTTGGCCGAAATCGTGTTCTTTACCGTAGTCGATCCGCAGCAGCTTTATCTGTTCGGCGAAGCGGTCGAGTTTTCGGCGGTGGCAACGTATTCGATCGGTTTCTTCGGATTCTGGCTTGTGTGCGCGGCCTCCAGCCTGACCACCATCTTTCTGCAAACCTCGGCCGAGGAGCTCAATCGCGGTTGAGCCCGCGGGCCGGTCGGGCGTTGCCGATCGGCGGGGGCGCGAGCTGGACAATCCGTGCCAGCAAGGCGGCGAAGGCATCGTCCGCATCGGCCTGCAGGCATGGATCGCCGTTCTCGCCGAAGGCTTCCGCAATGGTGGTCCAGTCGTCGCCCGTGAGATGCATGCGCGCCAGCGGAAGCACGACGCTTTCTTCCTGATGCATGTGCTGCCACATGAGGTCGGAAAAGCGCTCGGCGGCATTGGCAAACGCAGCAAAACTGCCGGTATCCCCTCTTTCGAAGGCCTCCAGGCGTCGCCTCAGTTCGTCGACGCGCCGGGCGCTGCGCGTGTGCTGTGCTTCGAGCACGTCAAGAACGCGATCGGCCACGTGGGTGCGCTGGCGTAAACGCGCAAACAGATAGCGCTCTTCCTTCGGGTGATGGCGCTGCTCGGCGTAGGTGTCGATGTAGTGGAGTATCGCCCGCAGTGCCTTGAAGTTCGCGGTCGTGGCATTGCTGCGCGCCTCGCTGAGAACAAAGCGCAGCGCGTAGACGATGGCCTTGAGCGACCGGTGCTCCTCCAGTAGCGTGGTGATGGCGCTGTTGAGCATTGAGGGGACAGCCCTCAGCGCACCGCGCCTAGCGGAACACCAGCACCGGGATGCGGGTGTGGGTCAGCACTTTCTGGGTTTCGCTGCCGAGCAGCAGGCTGGCCAGTCCGCGACGCCCGTGCGAGGCCATGAAAATCAGGTCGCAGCCCTTGCGTTCGGCCGCGTCGATGATGGCTTCGTAGGGAATTTCATTCACCGTCGTGTCGGTGTCGCAGGCAACGCCGGCCGCTTCCGCCTTGCTGCGTGCGTTGTCCAGAATGCGCTGCGCTTCCTGCGCTGCGCTTTGCGCGAATTGCTCGGGCGTGGTCGGATCAATCAGCGCCCCCTCGCCGTAGATCGGCATCGGGAAATCGGGCTGTGCGTAGAAAAAAGTGATCTTCGCACCGGCCTCGCCTGCAAACGAGATGGCACGATTGACGGTGGCTTCGGAAAGCGTCGAGCCGTCGGTAGGAACCAGCAGATGCTTGAACATGGTGCCGCTCCGGGATGAATGGTCGGTTTGATTATAGTCGCCGAATCCTTGGCGCAGCGCTTGACACCGATCAATCATGCACGCGCAATGGCGCGCAAAATGAAGGCGATGGCTCGTTGGTGGCCGCTTGTTCTCATGCACTTTCACGAGGTGATGCGCCATGACGTCTCGTAAATCGCTCGCGCCGGTCCAGATCGTTGACCAGGCCATGCATCGGTTGCACGATCACTGGGAGTCGACGGTCGACCCGTTGGGGATGGCCGCGCCGCTGATCCACGCACACCTTGCCTGGATGGCCCATCCGCAGGAGCTGGCCAGCAAGATGGTGTCGTTCTCGGGGCAGTTGTGGAACCTGCAATGGCATACCTGGCGGCGCATGCTCGGTGCGCCGAGCGTCGATCCGGTGCGTCCGCATGAAGACGACACCCGCTTCAACGATCCGGTGTGGCACGACTCGGTCCCGTGGGATCTGATCAAGTCGTGGTACCTGCTCACCACCCACCACACCCAGGACATGCTCTATGCCACGCCGGGGGTGTCGAGCCAGGACCGGCGCCAGGCAGCGTTCTGGTGGCGAAACTGGCTCAATGCGGTATCGCCGACCAATTTCTTTCTGACCAACCCGGTGGCTCAGCGTCGCGCCATCGAGACCCGGGGCGAGAGCCTGCGTCGCGGCTGGCAGAACTTCCTCGACGATGTGGACGCACGCATGGTGCGCATGAGCGATCCGGACGGCTTCAAGGTGGGCGTCAATCTGGCCACCACGCCCGGCGAGGTGGTGTTTCGCAACCGTTTGCTGGAGGTGATTCACTATGCACCGCGCAAGCCGCGCATTCATGCCAAGCCGGTGGTGGTGGTGACGCCGTGGATCAACAAGTTCTACATCCTCGATCTCAACGAACGCAAAAGCATGGTGCGCTACCTGCTCGAGCAGGGGCTGGATGTGTACATCACCAGCTGGAAGAACCCCGACGCGGGCATGCGCGATACGCGTTTTGACGACTACATCACCGACGGCGTGCACGCCATTGTCGACACCGCCCGTCGGCAAAGCGGCCAGCCCAGCGTGCATGCGGTTGGCTATTGCATCGGGGGGACGGCGCTGGCGATCTACATGGCGTGGGCCAACCGGCGCTTCGGTGCCGAAGCCATGCCGGTGTCCGACTGGACGCTGTTTACGACCCTGGTCGACTTCCGCAAGCCGGGCGACATCGAGGTGTTTGTCGACGAGGGCAGCGTGCGTTTTCTGAGTGCCGAGATGGCGCGCCGTGGCTACCTCGACGGCGCCCAGATGGCCGCCGCGTTCCGCCTGCTGCGCTCCAATTCGCTGATCTGGCACTATGTCGTGCACGGCTGGCTGTATGGCGAGGCGCCGCCGGCTTTCGACGTGCTGTACTGGAACATGGACACCACGCGCATGCCGTACGCGATGCATGCGTGGTATCTGAAGGCGCTGTATCTCGAAAACCAGCTCATCGTGCCGGACGCATTGACCATTGCCGGCGAACCCATCGACCTGCATCGCATTACCCAGCCGCTGTACGCCGTGGCCGCGCACGACGACCATATCGCACCGTGGCAGCAAACCTTCCGCATCGTCCATTTCGTGCGTGGCCCCAAACGCTTCGTATTGTCGAGTGCGGGGCACATCCTGGGCATCATCAACCCGCCGGTCACACCGCCCAAGCGCAATTACTGGGTGGCAACGGCGCACCGGGCCGACCGCTGGGAGGCGTGGCGTGAGCGCGCCCGGAACACCCAGGGGAGCTGGTGGACCGATTGGATGAAGTGGCTCAAGCCGCGCTGTGGCGGGCGGGTGCGCGCACGCGCTGCCGCCGACGCCGCCCATCCGGCTTTGGTGGCCGCCCCCGGCACGTATGTGCATGAGGTATAGCGGTGCTGGGGGCCTGCGATGGCGCGTGGCCGCAAGCGCACATCGAGCCGCCCCTATCCACCCGGAATGATGTGCTGATGCGGCTTTGATTCGGGTCAATGCGAGGGGGGCGGGTTGCGCCACAATCCGTAGAAACACGTAGCCAAATGTACGGAGCCCCTCAGATGAGCGTTTTGTCCCAGACCATGTCCCACGACCACGGCCGCTGCGACGCCTTGTTTGCCGACGCGGAAGCCGCGGCCGAGCAGGCGCAGTGGGCGCGCTGCCAGGCGTTGACGCAGGATTTTCGTGGCGCTGTGCTGCGCCATTTTGCAATCGAGGAAGAGGTCATCTTCCCGGCCTTCGAGGCGCGCTCCGGCATGCGCGGTGGCCCCACCCAGGTGATGCGTTCGGAGCATGCCCAGATGCGGACCCTGCTCGACGCGCTGGACGCCGCGAGCCAGGCAAATGACAACGCGGCGTTTGCCGACGCCGCAGAAACCCTGTTGCTGCTCATGCAGCAGCACAACATGAAGGAGGAGAACATCCTCTACCCGATGTGCGATCAGGCGCTGGGTGACGACCCGGACGTGGCGGCATCGGTCGATGCACTGGCCGAAGGGGCCGCGAATGCGTGAAGCCAAGCTCCCCGACCTGATTGTCGACGCGCGCGCGATGCTGCCCCCCGAGCCCATGGAGCGTACGCTCGAAGCGCTGGATCAACTTCAGCCCGGGCAGGAAGTGGTACTCATCATTCCGCGCCAGCCGGTACCGCTCTACGACGTCCTGCGCAACAACGGCTACGCCTACCGCGTTGAAAACGGCGAGGGCGACAACACCGGCTTGTTCCTCATTCACATCCGCCAGATGGCCGCGCCGGCATGAGCACGCGCCGCCGGCCATCGGCCCCGCACCGGCCTATTCGATAGCGAACCGTGCACGCGCTATCGTTCGAGCAGGCGCCGCCGCCGTCGGTGCCGCTGCGCTTTTTCCTCACCGCACCCCTCTTTCTCGTGCTGGCCGGCGTGTTGCTGGTGGTCGATGGGGCGGCGGTGTTTGCGTCGCGCTGGACCCCATCCGCGCTGGCGCTGACTCACTTGCTGACCGCCGGCTTCATGCTTCAGGTCATGCTCGGCGCGCTGTTTCAGCTCATGCCGGTGGCCGCCGGCGCCAACCTGTGGCGACCGCGGCTGCTGGCATGGCCGGTCCATCTGCTGTGCGCCGTCGGCGCGCTGGCGCTGGTCGCCGGGTTTCACCACGGCGTGGCCGGCGCCTATCTCGCGGCCGCGCTGTGTCTCGGGCTGGGGTTGGGGGGCTTTGTCGCATGCGCCCTGCACGCGCTGCTGCGCAGTCCGGCCCGGGGGCCGAGCGTGGTCGCGCTGCGCCTGTCGGTGGGCGGTCTCGTGCTGGCGGTCGCAGCCGGGGCAAGCATGGCGCTGGCACGCGGTGGTTTCGTCGACCTGGCCTGGCTGAGACTCTCGTCGGTTCACGTCGGCATTGGTCTGGCGGGGTGGGGCGGGGTGCTGGTGGCGGGCACGGCGTATCTCGTGGTGCCGATGTTTCAGCTCACCCCGGCCTATCCCGACTGGTTTTCGCGATGGTATGCGTGGGCGGTGCTTGCCGCCGTCATCGTCGGTGCAGCGGTGCCGGACGCGTGGGCCTGGTTGCCCTTGCTGGCGCTGATTGCCGGCTTTGCGCTGATGACGCTCGACCGCCAGCGCAGGCGTCGTCGCGCCAAGGTGGACGTGACGCTGCGGCTGTGGCGGCTGGCGATGTTGAGCATTATCGGCGCGTGTGCCGCGGCAGCGCTGGCGCTGTTCGGCATCGGCGGCAACGCCCTGCCGCTGATGGTTGGGGTGCTGGTGTTGATGGGCGGTTTTGTGTCGGTGATTGTCGGCATGCTCTACAAGATCGTGCCGTTCGTGCTGTGGCTGTATCTGCAGCCGCGGGTGACCAAGCTGCCGCCGATGACGCGGATGCTGTCGGAGCCGTTGATTGCGTGGCACTGGCGTGCGCACCTGGCATTGCTGGCCTGCCTGCTGGCCGCGCCGCTGTGGCCGCCGCTGGGTCATGTCGGCGGCGGGGGGATGCTGCTTGCGGCTGGGTTGCTGGGGGCCAGTCTGTTGCGCGTGGTGCAGCAGGCGCGCGCTGCGCTACGGCGCGGTCAGCCGTTGTAGTCGCGCAGCTTGTCGATGTTGTGCAGGGTTATGTGCTTGCCTTGCACCGTAATCAGGCTGGCGCACGACAACTCGTGGAAAATCCGCGACAGGGTTTCCGGCGTGAGGTTGAGGCGCGAGGCGATCACCTGCTTGCTGGTCGGCAGGTCGATCGTTTGCTGGGTGTCGGCGTTCGGCGTGTCTTGCGTTTGCTGCAGCAGATAGCCGATGACCCGCTGGGTGCTCGAACGCAGCGAATACGATTCGACATCGCGGATCATGGTGTGCAGGCGCAGCGCCATGCCGGCGAGCATCTGCCGGGCAAACTGCGGGTCGTGGTCGAGCTGCTCGAACACCGCATCGCGTGCGATGTGCAGCAGCAAGGTGTCGGTGAGCGATTCGGCAAATACCGGGATCGGTTGGTCCATGAACATCACCGCTTCGCCAAAGCTCTGGTGCGGGCCCAGTACTTCGACCACTTTTTCATTGCCTTGCGGCGACGAAAAGGCGAGCTTCATTTGCCCGAAAATAACGTAGTAGAAGCCTTTCGAGCGGTCGCCGCGCTGGAACAGCAACTCGCCTTTGTGCAGCCGTCGTTCGCGCGTGGTGTCGGCGATGAAGCGCAGACCATCCTCAGACATGGCGCTGAACAAGGGCATGCGGCTGAGCAGGCCGGGGATGTCGATTTTCTCGTGGTTCATGAAGCGGCTGATTATCTCCTGAGGCCACGAATGTATCACGGCCGGCGCGGGTGGCGGAACGCCCGCCGTTTATATCAGTGATCGGTGATGGTGGGTCGTGTCCGGCGGCGCTATGACGACGGTCTGGTCACGCCGGGCGAGGGTGCGTGCCCGCCGGTGGCGGCGGACTTTGCGGTATCGTCGTGCTGTTCTTGGATGAGGTCGTCAGCGAAAGGGCGAGGGGAATCGATGTATCTGGCTATCAAGCATTTTCACATGACCTGCGTGGCGCTGAGCGCCTGCGGATTTTTGCTGCGCGGCTATTGGATGTTGTCCGGTTCGGCGCGTCTGAATGCCCGTTTGACGCGGGTCTTGCCGCATGTGGTGGATACGTTGTTGCTGGCCTCGGCGATTGTATTGTCGATGATGATGGCGCAATATCCCTTCATACATGGTTGGGTGACGGCCAAGGTGCTGGGGCTGCTGGCGTACATCGGTTTCGGCACCGTCGCGCTCAAGCGCGGACGGACGAAGACGACACGCTGCGTGGCGCTGCTTGCGGCGGCGCTGACCTTTGCCTACATCGTCTCGGTTGCCCTGAGCAAGTCGCCGGCCGGATTTTTTTCGTAGAGGAGCTGAGGGATTCGGATGATTGATTCGCTGTTTTCCACTGCGCCATCACTGGATGAACCGTTGCATATCCTGTCGGCCTGCCATCAGCGGATTTATGGCCAGCTCGAGACGCTGGACCGTTTGTTGCGGTGGTTGCCCGACCACGGCGCCGACGCCGACGCTCAGAAAGCGGCGGCCGCGGTCATGCGGTATTTCGATACCGCGGCGGTGAACCACCATCGCGACGAAGAGGAAGACCTGTTCCCGTGTCTGATCCAGCGGGTCGCGGCCGAGGGGCAGTATCGTGTCAAGTCGCTGGTTCGCTGGGCGCAGGACGATCACGCCGCGCTGGCCCGCAAGTGGATTGTGTTGCGGGCACAGCTCAAGGCCATTGCCGATGGCGAGAGCGACCAGCTCAGCGCCGACGATGTCGCAAACTTTACCGCGCGCTACCACAACCACATGGACCGCGAAGACAACGAACTGCTGCCCTATGCGGCGCAGTTGCTGACCGAAGCGGATCTGGCGGTATTCAGCCGCAACATGAAGGCGCGCCGTCGCGTGCGCGCCTGAGTGCGCTACAGCGCCGTGTGCTGGCTGACGATGGCGTGGAGCCCGTCGATGTCCAGGATATGAATGTGTTTTTGCTGGACCGAGATCAGGCCCCGCTCCTGGAAGCGTGAAAAGGCGCGCGATACGGTCTCGAGCTTGAGGCCCAGGTAGGAGCCGATTTCCTCGCGCGTCATGCGCAGATGGAACTCGGTATGCGAAAACCCGCGTGCCGTGAAGCGCTGCGAGAGGTTCAGCAGGAAAGCCGCCAGGCGCTCTTCGGCGCGCATCGAGCCGAGCAGCATCATCACGCTGTGGTCGCGCACGATCTCGCGGCTCATGACCTTGTGAAACTGGTGCTGCAGGGGTTCCACCTGGCGCGACAGCTCTTCGAGTTTGGCGAACGGGATCACGCACACCTCGCTGTCTTCGAGTGCCTCGGCGTCGCAGGTGTGGGTTTCGGCGCTGATCCCGTCGAGCCCGAGGATCTCGCTCGTCATTTGGAATCCGGTGACTTGCTCGCGCCCGTCCTCCTGCACGATGGAGGTCTTGAACGAGCCCGCGCGCACGGCGTAGATCGCCTCGAAAGGATCGCCGGTGCGATACAGGTGCTGGTGGCGCTTGAGGCGCTTGCGGACGCTGACCAGTTCGTCCAGTTGTGCAAGATCGTTGTTCGACAGGCCGATCGGCAGGCACAATTCCTGCAGATTGCATTGCGAACAGGCGGTTTTCAAACCTTCCGATAGAACGGTAAGACGTGCCGTTGATGCCATGAATGGCTGACTCCTAAGTGTTCTCTTGTGCGCTGCAGAGGGTCCGTTGATCCACGTCAACCCGTCTGCGGCGGGATTTTGAGATCGTGAGGGCCAATGACCCAACGTACGATCATGGATAATCAGAAAGACCTCATTTTCGACCCCCAGTTGATTCGTCGCTTCGACGTCAACGGGCCGCGTTATACCTCCTATCCTACCGCCGATCGCTTTGTCGAGGCATTCAATGCCGACGCGCTCGGGAACTGGCTCGGGCGCAGAACCGTGGGCGGCATGGGCCGGCCGCTGTCATTGTATTTCCACATCCCGTTCTGCAACACCATCTGCTACTACTGCGCCTGCAACAAGATTATCACCAAAGATCATGGGCGCTCGGCCAAATACCTGAAGTACCTCGCCAAGGAGGTCGCCATGCAGGCGGCCTGCCTCGACGGCGGGCGCCAGGTGATCCAGTTGCACCTCGGCGGCGGCACCCCGACTTTCCTCTCGCATGAGGAGATGCGCCAGCTCATGGCCACCGTGCGCGAGCATTTTACGCTCATGCCCGAAGGCGAATATTCGATCGAGGTCGACCCGCGCAAGGTGGATCATGCCACGGTAGCGATGCTCGCCGAAGTCGGTTTCAATCGTATGAGCATCGGCGTTCAGGATTTCAATATCGACGTGCAGCGCGCGGTCAACCGCCTGCAGAGCTTCGACGAGACCAAGCTGGTACTCGACGCCGCGCGCGCGACCGGCTTCAAGTCGGTGAGCATGGATCTGATCTACGGGCTGCCCAAGCAGAACGTGATCAGTTTCAATCGCACCCTCGAGCAGGTGCTCGCGCTCTCGCCCGACCGTATTTCGCTCTACAGCTATGCGCACCTGCCGGGGCTGTTCAAGCCCCAGCGGCGCATCGACCCGGAGCAGATGCCCAATGCCGACACCAAGTTGCAGATCCTGCAGTTGGCGATCCGGCGGCTCACCGAGGCGGGCTACATCTACATCGGCATGGACCACTTCGCCAAGCCTGACGACGAGTTGTCGGTGGCTCAGCGTCAGGGCCGTCTGCATCGCAACTTCCAGGGTTACTCCACCTACGCCGAGTGCGACCTGCTGGCCTTCGGCGTGTCGGCCATCGGCAAGGTCGGGCCAACCTACGCGCAAAACGTGAAGACGCTCGACGAGTACTACGACGTGCTCGACCAGGACCGCCTGCCGGTGTTGCGCGGAATCGAGCTCACCGCCGACGACATCCTGCGCCGTTCGATCATCCAGGCCTTGATGTGCCACTTCGAGCTCTCGTTCGAGTCGATCGAAATCGCCCACATGATCGATTTCAAACAGTACTTCGCCGACGAGATGGAAGACCTGCGCAACATGGCCGAAGCAGGGCTGGTGCGCATCGATGACAAGTGGCTCACGGTGCTGCCGCCGGGGCGGCTGCTGGTGCGTGGCGTCGCCATGCTGTTCGACCGCCACCTGCGCGCCGACCGCGAGCGGGCGCGCTATTCAAAGGTGATCTGAGGCACGCCGGGCGCTGTGGTAGGCTGCCCGGATCGACGCCCCCGGATAGCGCATGTTCGAGACCGGCTACCTCGCTGTTTTCCTGATCGGCCTGCTTGGCGGCACGCACTGTGTCGGCATGTGCGGCGGCATCGTCAGCGCGCTGACGGTGCAGATTCCCGGTCAGGTGCAGCGTCAATGGCCGATTCATCTCGCCTACAACCTCGGCCGCATCGCCACCTATACCGTGCTGGGCACCGCGCTGGGCGCGCTCGGCACGGTCGGCTTCCTGTTCGACGATTTCCTGCCCATCCAGATGGGTTTCTACGTACTCGCAAACGTCATGCTGATCGCCCTGGGGCTCTACCTCACCGGCTTCACGCGCCTGCTCGCACCGGTCGAGCGGGCCGGCCACGGGGTGTGGCGCCGGGTGCAACCGCTGACGCGGCGTTTTCTGCCCGCCAAGGGGCCGGCGCAGGCGTTTCCGCTGGGCCTGCTGTGGGGGTTCCTGCCCTGTGGGCTGATCTATAGCGTGCTCGCAACCGCGCTGGTGACCGGGTCGGCACTGCGCGGGGGTGCGCTGATGCTGGCCTTCGGACTGGGGACGCTGCCCAATCTGCTGCTCGCCGGCATGCTCCTCAAGCATCTGCGCGGCGTTACCCGCAATCGCTGGGTCCGCTCGGTCGCCGGCACCGTGGTGCTGGGCTTCGGCGTGTTCGGCCTGCTCAATGCCTCGTCCCTCGGCGCGGCCCTGTGGAGCGGCGTCGTGTGCGCGGTGTAGCGGCGCGCGCTTGCAAACCGATCTTGATACAACGCATCCGGAGCATCTGATGGCCAAAACCAGTCACGACCTCGTTCTCGAAGCCAAGTCCCAGATCCGCGAAGTTGACCCCGGCGCGGCCCAGGCGCTGATCGCCGCCGGCGCGGTGGTGCTGGACGTGCGCGAGCCCATGGAGTTCGCCGCCGGCCATCTGCCGGGTGCGCTCAACATTCCGCGCGGGATGCTGGAGTTCCGGTTCGCGGCAACGCCCGAACTGACCCAGACTGCGCGCCCGATCGTGGTGTATTGCAAGACCAGCGGCCGCGCCGCACTGGCGACCGTGGCCTTGCAGCAGATGGGTGTCGACACCGCTGTGTCGCTGGCCGGGGGCTTTGACGCCTGGGCCGAGGCCGGGCTGCAGATCGATCAGCCGGCGCCGGTCGACTTCGAGTAACTGTCGGCCCGCGTGGGCTGAGCCAGCGTGTGCAGGATCGGGCACGGTTGCGCCGCCGGGCTGTGCTCGCAGCACGCCACCAGATCGCGTAGCGCGTGCGCCATGGCCTGCAGCTGCGCGATGCGCTCTTCGATCTGGGTCAGCTTTTCGCGCGCAATGGCACGCGCCGCAACGCGGTCCGTGTGCTCGTCCAGGCCCAGCAGATCGCCGATTTCCTCAAGGCTGAAACCCAGCCCCTGCGCGCGGCGGATAAAGCGCAGGCGGACCAGCGTTGGCGCCTCGTAACGGCGGATGCCGCTCCGCGTTGGCGGCACCGCGATCAGTCCGCGGCGCTGGTAATAGCGCACCGTTTCGACGCCCACCTCGGCGGCGCGCGCGAGCTGGCTGATGGTCATCGATTGCATGGCTTGACTCCGTACCTGACTACGGAGTTTAGACTGTTTTCATTTCCAGCGTTCCGTTTGCGCCATGACCGAATCTGCCAAACCCGTCGCGCTCGACCTGCCAATCGAAGGCATGACCTGCGCCGCCTGCGCAACGCGCATCGAGCGTGTGCTCAAGCGCCTGCCCGGCGTCGACGCGCAGGTCAATCTTGCTGCCGAGCGTGCGCGCGTGACCCTCGACGCGGCGGCGACGGCATCGCCGGAGGCGGTGGTCGATGCGATCCGCAAAGCCGGCTTCGAAGTCCCCGCGCAGGTGCTCGACTTCGGCATCGAGGGCATGACCTGCGCGGCCTGTGCGCAGCGCCTGGAAAAAGTGCTCAACCGCTTCGAGGGGGTCGAGGCAACCGTCAATTTTGCTACCGAGTCGGCGCAGCTTGCGCGTCAGGCGTGGGCCGCCGATGCGCCGGCGCTCACCGCTGCGATCGCACAGGCAGGTTTCGCCGCGCACCCGCGCGGCGCCGACGCGCGGGCCCAGGAGAAGCAGCGCAAGCGCGCTGCGTGGGTGGCCGAGCGCAATCGTTTTGCGATTGCGCTGATGCTGTCGCTGCCGCTGGTGGCGCAGATGCCGGTGATGTTCTTCGGCGAAGGCGGGCACGACCTGATCCCGCGGTGGTGGCAGCTCGCGCTGGCCACGCCGGTGCAGTTCTGGATCGGCGCGCGCTTCTATCGCGGCGCTTGGGCGGCGCTGCGTGGCGGGGGCGCCAACATGGATGTGCTGGTCGCGCTGGGGACCTCGATGGCCTACGGTTTCAGCGCCGCGGTGACGCTGGCCGGGTGGCACGATCAGTATGTGTATTTCGAAGCCTCGGCGGCGATCATCACGCTGGTGTTGATGGGCAAGCTGCTTGAGGCGCGGGCCAAGGCCAGAACCTCCGACGCGATCGAGGCGCTGGTGCGGCTGCAGCCGCGCACGGCGTGGATCGACGGGCCGTCGGGGCTGGTCGAGGTGGCGGTCGACCGCGTACGGCCCGGTACCTTGTTTGTGGTGCGCGCCGGCGATGCGGTGCCGGTGGATGCGCAGGTGGTGTCGGGGACCTCGGCGGTGGATGAGTCGATGCTCACCGGCGAGAGCCTGCCGGTGGCCAAGCGGGCGGGCGACCGTGTCTTTGCCGCAACGGTGAATGGCGACGGGGTGTTGCGCTGCGAGGCGGTGGGCGTCGGCGCACACACCTTGCTCGCCAGCATCATCCGCATGGTCGAGCAGGCGCAGGGCTCGAAGGCGCCGGTGCAGCGGTTGGCCGACGCGGTGTCGGCGATCTTCGTGCCGGCCGTGGTGGCGCTGGCGATGGTGACCTTCTTCGGTTGGTGGGCGGTGGCCGGGGATGCGGTGGTGGCACTGGTCAACGCGGTGGCGGTGCTGGTGATTGCCTGCCCGTGCGCGCTCGGGCTGGCGACGCCGACGGCGATCATGGTCGGCACCGGGCAGGGCGCACGGGCGGGGATTCTGGTGAAGAACGCCGAGGCGCTGGAGCGCGCCGAGAAGCTCGCCGTGCTGGCGGTGGACAAGACCGGTACGCTGACCGAGGGGCGCCCCGCGGTGACCGACGTGGTCGTTGCCGCGGGCTGGACGCGCGAAGCGGTGCTGGCGATGGCGGCGGCGCTGGAGTCGGTGAGCGGCCACCCGCTGGCACGCGCGGTGGTGCAGGCGGCGGCCGGGGTGAACACCGCGGAGGGCGTCGAGACGGTGCCGGGCAAGGGCGTGCGCGGCCGGGTCGAGGGGCGCGCGGTGTGTGTCGGCAGCCCGGCCTTTGTGCGCGATACCGGGGTTGCGGTGCCGGCCGCGCCGGTCGATGCGCTGGCGGCGCAGGGGCGCACACTGGTGGCGGTGGCCGTCGATGGGCAATGGGCGGGGCTGATCGGGGTGGCCGATCCGCTGCGCGCCAGCTCGGTTGCGGCGGTGGCACGCTTGCAGGCAGCGGGGATCGATGTGGTGATGCTCACCGGCGACCACCCGGCGACCGCCCGCGCGGTGGCGTCGGCGGTTGGCATTGCGCGGGTCGATGCGCAGGTGCTGCCCGACGGCAAGGCGGCTGCGGTGGCGGCGCTGGCGTCGGACCGGGGGCTGGTGGGGATGGCCGGCGACGGCATCAACGATGCGCCGGCGCTGGCAGCGGCCGATGTGTCCTTCGCGATGGGCGGCGGCGCCGACGTGGCGCTGGAGGCGGCCGACATCACGCTGGTGCGCGGCGACCTGAACGGGGTGGCCGACGCGGTGGCGTTGTCGCGCGCGACCTTGTCAAAGATTCGCCAGAATCTGTTTTTTGCGTTTATCTACAATGTGCTCGGCATTCCGCTGGCCGTGTTCGGGTATCTGAATCCGGTGCTCGCGGGGGCGGCGATGGCGCTCAGTTCGGTGTCGGTGGTGAGCAACTCGCTGCGCCTCAAACGCTGGCGGCCGGCGCGTCGGGACTGATTTTCGGAGGAAGTGAGCGATGGACGAGATTGTGTTGAAAGTCGAGGGGATGAGCTGTCAGGGCTGCGTGAAGGGCGTGACGGCGGCGCTGATGGCGGTGCCCGGGGTGACCGACGCGCAGGTCGATCTGGCCGCGGCGCAGGCCCGCGTGCGCTTCGATCAGGCGCAAGCGACGCCCGAGATGCTGATTCAGGCGGTGGAGGCGGCCGGCTTCGACGTGGGTTGATACTTGATGTCGATCAGCATCTGGCGGAAGGCGTCGGCGGGCAGCGGTTTGGCGTACAGGTAGCCCTGCGCCATGTCGCAGCCCAGTTCGCACAGGAAGCCTTCCTGGGCGCTGGTTTCGACGCCTTCGGCGATCACCTTCATGTCGAGGTAGTGGCCGATGCCGATGATGGCGCGGGTGAGATGGGCGTCGTCGGTGTCGTCGGGCAGCTCGTTGATGAAAGAGCGGTCGATCTTCAGCTTGTCGAGCTTGAAGCGCTTGAGGTAGGCGAGGCTGGAGTAGCCGGTGCCGAAGTCGTCGATCGCCAGCCCCACGCCGGCCGACTGGATCGCCTTGAGGGTGGCGGAGACGTGCGTCTGGTGCGTCATCAGCGCGCTTTCGGTCAGTTCGAGTTCGAGCAGCGTGGGTGGAAACCCGGTTTCGCCCAGGGTGCGGAAAATGGTTGCTTCAAGGTGGCCGCGGCGAATCTGCAGCGCCGAAATGTTGACCGCCATGACGATCTCCGGCAGCCCCTCGTCGCGCCACGCTTGCGCCGTGGCACAGGCCTGGCGAAGAATCCACGCCCCCAGCGGCACGATCAGCCCGGTCTCTTCGGCGATCGGGATGAAGCTGTCGGGGGGGATGAAGCCGCGCTCGGGATGCTCCCAGCGCAGCAGCGCTTCGGCGCCCACCAGGGTGCCGCTGTGGAGGTCGAACTGCGGTTGGTAGAACAGCGAGAATTCGTGGCGTGACAGCGCCCGGCGCATGTCGTTTTCGAGACTCAAGCGCAGCTGGGCGCGTTCGTTCAGTTCGCGGGTGAAGAACTGGTAGCTGTTGCGCCCGTTTTCCTTGGCGTGATACATCGCCGCGTCGGCGTTCTTGAGCAGCAGGTCGCGGTTGTCGCCGTCGTCGGGGAACACGGTGATGCCGATGCTCGGCGTGACGGTCAGCTCGTGGCCGTCGATGTCATAGGGCGCGGCCAGCGACTTGAGCAGCTTGCTGGCCACCGCCGCGGCGCGGCCGGCGGTGTCGAGCTCGGTGAGCAACACCACGAATTCGTCGCCGCCCAGCCGGCTCACCGTGTCGCAGCTGCGCACCATGCTGGCCAGCCGGTGCGCCACGTTGCGCAGCAGGCTGTCGCCGGCGGCGTGACCGAGCGAGTCGTTGATGTTCTTGAAGCGGTCCAGGTCGATGAACAGCACCGCCAGAAATTGTGTGTGGCGGCGCGCGGTTTCGATCGCCGCGCTCATCCGGTCGAGCAGCAGCACGCGGTTGGGCAGGCCGGTGAGGGCGTCGTATTCGGCCAGCTGGCGCAGGCGCTGCTCGTTGCGTTTCTGATTCGAGATGTCGGAGATCGAGACCACGAAGTGCGCGTGGCGGCCGCTTTCGTTGGTCACTGCGCCAACCGACACCCAGCCCGGATAGGTGCTGCCGTCTGCATGCTTGAGGTCCATTTCGCCGGCCCATTGCGGGACGTCGCGCAGCTGCGCTTCGGTTTGCTGCCAGATGCTGCCGGCGCGTGCGTCGCCGATCAGCAATTCGGCGCAGTGACGCCCGACGATGCGGGCGTGCTTGAAGCCGCTGACCCGTTCGAGCGCCGGATTGACCGAAATGATGCGGAAGCGGTGGTCCAGAATGGCGATCGCTTCGTTGCTCGCCTCGAACACCTTGGCCGACAGGCGCAGCTCGCGGGCGTTGTCGTTGAGTGCCCGATTGCGGGTTTCGATGTCCTGGTGATAGCGCCGGAAACGTTCGTCCATCCAGCGGTAGAACAGCACCGACAGTATCAGCGCGATGCCGAAGGCGGCGAGCATGGTGAGCAGCGTGACCACGAAGTCTTCGCGCGTGGTGGCACGCATCCTGTCGCGCTCGCCGGCGATCAGCTGGTCGACCGTGTCGAGGCGGGCGACGGCCGCCACGGTCCATCCCCACACATCGACCGGTGCGGCGTAGGCGATATGCCGCGAGAGGCTCGGCAGCCCCGGAAACTGGGTCTCGAAGTTCACCACGCCCCCGCCGGTGCGCCCCTTGTCGAGCAGTTTCTGCGCCCACCAGGGCGCGCTGTCAGGCACTGCGCCCGGGCCCCGGTGCGCTTCCGGCAGGGCGGTGAGCACTCGCCCGTCGGCGTTGATGATGAGTACGAAACGCGTGTCGTCGGGCGTGTGGTTGACCAGCTCAGCCACCGCACTGCGTTTGAGTTCGGCGCGCGCCACGTGCAGGAAGGCGCTGCTGCCGATGGTCCAGCCGAAGGGTTCGAAGTGGCCGACGTAGGCGGTTGCGTCGGCCATCGACTCGTCCTCGTCGGGCGGATACCAGCGAAAGCGCACGTAGTCGCCGCGACTGTCGCGGGCCGCCTGGTGGAAGCTGTCGATGAAGCGGTGGCCGGTGTCGTCGGTCAGGGCGAGGGGCGTATCCAGTTCGCGTTCGGGGGCGAGGGGAAAGAGCAGTGCGCGGTTCTGGCGGTCGAGGATGAACAGGTTGCCACCGCCGCCGGTACCACGAATCGGGCGCAGCGACTGGGCCACGATGCGTTGCAGCGCGGCTGCGGGCTGGGTGCCGTTGAGGCTGGCGTGGATGCTCGCGGCAATGTTGGCGGCGTGCCCGACGCGCGCCTTGAGGCGTGCGCGCAGGGCGGTGTTGAAGGTGGCGCGCTGACGCTGCAGGGCGTCGGTGACGCGGGTGACGTCGCCCAGGAGAATGGCCTCCTGTTCGGCGCGGGCGCGGGCTTCGAGCTCGATTGCGCTGGCCTCGAAGGTCTGTTCCTGGCGATAGACAAAGTAGCCGCCGGTGCCCAGCAAGAGCACCAGAATCAGCGCCAGCATGCCGGCGAAGACGGCACGTGGCAGCCAGTGCCCCACGTCGCCGGTCTGGGTGGCGGGTGGGTCGGACGGGCTGCGGGTCGGTGGAGCCGTGGGCGTGATCGCCTCTGGTGCTGGCATTGATCCTTTTTTTCGACCGGTCGCGGGTTGGGGGAGATGCTCCAGAAGTAACGGCGGCAATCCATCGGGCTTGAATTGCAGCCGCGGTTTGCACGAAAGGTTTTTTGCCATCCGTAAAAACCCTATAATCGTGCGGATACTTCAACGGGAGGATGTATGGGTTTCGATCAAGTCAAGGCAGGCAAGGACGTACCGAACGATATCAACGTCATCATCGAGATTTCGGCCAACGGCGATCCGATCAAATTCGAAGTGGACAAGGACAGCGACTGCGTCTTCGTCGACCGCTTCATGGGCACCGCGATGCACTACCCGTGCAACTACGGCTATGTGCCGCACACCATTGCGGGCGACGGCGACCCGGTCGACGTGCTGGTGGTGACGCCGTTCCCGCTGCCGCCGGGCTCGGTCATCCGCTGCCGTCCGGTCGGTCTGCTCAAGATGCAGGACGAGTCGGGTGAAGATGCCAAGGTGATCGCCGTGCCGGTGTCCAAGCTGACCCCGCTGTACAACAACGTGGAGACTACCGACGATCTGCCGGAGCTGCTGATGAAGCAGATCCAGCACTTCTTCGAGCACTACAAGGATCTGGAGCCCGGCAAGTGGGTCAAGATTCTGGGCTGGGGCTCGGTGGATGATGCGCGCGAGGAAATCACCTCCGGGGTCGCCAACAACAAGTAAGTTGCGTTGTTGCGCCAGAACAAGCCCGCCGCCGTGCGGGCTTTTTTCATGGTGCGGCGCGAAACGGGGCGCGCTCGTTGAGTTCGTCGAGATACAGCGACACGCCCTGCCGTTCGCGCGCGAGGTAATCGTCGATGGCGTCGCGAAAGCGCACGTCGCGGATCCAGTGCGCCGAGCAGGTCGGCGTGCTGCGCAGGCCGCGCGAGAGCTTGTGCTCGCCCTGCGCGCCGCCCTCGAAGCGTGCCAGCCGGTGGCCAATGGCGTAGTCGATGGCCTGGTAATAGCACGTCTCGAAGTGCAGGCAGGAGACCTCTTCCACCGCCCCCCAGTACCGGCCGTACAGCGCGGTGTCGTCGGCGATGAACCATGCGCAGGCAATCGGTGTGCCGGCGCGGTAGGCGGTCAGCAGGCGCACGGCGGTCGGCTGCTCGCGCACCAGTGCGGCGAAGAAGGCGTGCGACAGATACGGGGTGCTGCGCCGCAGGGCATAGGTGAGGCTGTAGCAGTGGTGGAAAAAGGCGAGTTCGTCGGTGCCGATGGCGTGACCGTCACGCCACACGAAATCGATGCCGGCGTCGCGCACCCGGCGGCGCTCCTGGCGGATTTTCTTGCGCTTGTCGCGGGTCAGCGAGGCCAGAAACGCTTCGAAGTCGGCGTAGCCCGTGTTGCGCCAATGGAACTGCACGCCGTGGCGTAGCATCAGGCCCGATGCGTCGAGCAGGGCGGCGTCGTCGGATGAGGGGAAAAGCACGTGAAAGGAGCCGTGCGCACCGGCTTCGATCCACGCCAGCAGGCGGCCGAGCAGCCGCGCGCGGGCGGCACGGTCAACGCCCAGGATGCGGCGCCCCGGAATCGGCGTGAAGGGGATCGCGCACAGCCACTTGGGATAGTAGTCGAGGCCGTGGCGGGTGTAGGCCTCGGCCCACGCCCAGTCGAACACATATTCGCCCCACGAGTGCTGCTTCTCGTACAGCGGCATCGCGGCAACCAGCGTGGCGTCTCGCCACAGCGTGGCGTGATGCGGCTGCCAGCCGGTCGAGCCGGCCACGCAACCGGTGCTTTCCAGCGCGGCCAGGTAGGCGTGCTGGAGACACGGCTGGGGGCCGGCGAGGGCGTTCCAGCGGTCGGCGGGGAGGGCGCTGATGGTGGGGAAAAAGCGGAGTTCTTCGGTCATGAGTCCGGTGGCTTTTGTGGGCTGCGATGGGCGGCGCGCGCGCGGCCTTGCCCCCGGCTGCCCCATTTTTAGGCAAAGTGTCGTGCGTCACGGCGGCACCCGCCGCAGGGCGCTTGTCCACGATTTATCCACAGCCTTGTTCACCTGAAGTGTGAATAAGCGGCGGGCGCCGATTTCGGCGCGTTTGATGCGCGGCACAAAGCGGCGCCAAACGGTATAGTTACACCGCTATGAACACATCGCTCGCAATTGCTGTTGCCCAGTTTAATCCCGTGGTTGGCGATCTGGCCGGAAACACCCGGCTGATCCTCGACGCGATGGCCGAGGCCGAGGCGCGCAGCGCCCGATTGCTGCTGACGCCCGAATTGTCGATCTGCGGCTACCCGCCCGAGGATCTCTTGCTGCGACCGGATTTCTATCTCGCCTGTCGCGAGGCGGTCGATGCGATTGCCGCGCGCACCGGCGACATGGCGGTGGTGGTCGGCCTGCCCGATTTCGACGAAGTGGGGCGCTACAACGCGGCCGTGGTGCTGCGCAATGGCGAGATCGTTGCGCGCTGCCGCAAACAACGCCTGCCCAACTACGAGGTCTTCGACGAGAAGCGCTATTTCGATCCCGCGACCGAGGGCTGCGTGTTCGAACTTGACGGGGTGCGCTGCGGGCTGCTGATCTGCGCCGACCTGTGGGGTCCGGCGCCTGCCGGCGTGCTTGAGCGCGCCGGCGCCGACGTGATTCTCGCCATCAACGCCTCGCCGTGTCATCTGGGCAAGCAGGCCGAGCGCTATCGGGTGACGCGCGAGCGGACCGCCGAAACCGGTTTGCCGGTGCTCTACGGCAACATGGTCGGCGGGCAGGACGAGCTGGTGTTCGATGGTGCGTCGTTCGCCATGCAGCGCGATGGCAGCGTGGCCTGGCAGGCGCCGGCCTTCGCGTCGCTGGTCGAGGTGGTGCATCTTGCCGATGGGCGCTGGGTGGAGATGCCGTGTACGCCGCTGCCCGACATCGAAACGGAGGCCTATACCGCGCTGGTGATGGGGGTGCGCGATTACCTCGGCAAGAACGGCTTCCCCGGCGCCATCATCGGCCTGTCCGGCGGCATCGACTCGGCGCTCACCCTGGCGGTGGCGGTCGATGCGCTGGGCGCCGACCGCGTGCGCGCGGTGATGATGCCCTCGCCCTACACCGCGCAGATGAGCCTCGACGACGCGGCCGAGATGGCGCGGCGCCTCAACGTGCGCTACGACGTGCTGCCGATCGAACCGGCGATGGAAACCTTCGGCAGCATGCTCGCCGGGCAGTTCGCCGGGCTGGCTGAAGACACCACCGAAGAGAACATCCAGAGCCGCATTCGCGGCCTGCTGCTGATGGCGCTGTCGAACAAGACCGGCGCGATCGTGCTCACCACCGGCAACAAGAGCGAGATGGCCACCGGCTACGCCACGCTGTACGGCGACATGGCCGGCGGCTACGCGGTGCTCAAGGACGTCTATAAAACGCTGGTGTATCGCCTGTCGGCATGGCGTAATGCGCAATCCGAGGTGATTCCGACCAACATCATCACCCGCCCGCCGTCGGCCGAGCTCAAGCCCGACCAGGTGGACCAGGACACGCTGCCGCCCTATGAAGTGCTCGATGCAATCATCGAGGCCTACATGGAGCGCGACCTGTCACCCCGCGAGATCGTCGCGCAAGGGTATGATGAGGCCATCGTCCGGCGCACCGTCGGGATGTTGAAACGCAACGAATACAAGCGCCGCCAGGCGCCGGTGGGGATTCGCCTGACCCGGCGGGCCTTCGGCAAGGACTGGCGCTTTCCGATCACCGTCCGGTATCAGGATCCGTATTGAGCCGGACTGAACACATCAAAGACAGGAGCAATGCATGAAAAAGATCGAAGCGGTGATCAAACCGTTCAAACTGGATGAGGTGCGCGAGGCGCTGTCCGAAGTCGGCATCACCGGCCTGACCGTCAGCGAGGTGAAAGGGTTCGGTCGCCAGAAAGGGCACACCGAGCTGTATCGCGGCGCCGAATACGTGGTCGACTTCCTGCCCAAGATCAAGGTCGAGATCGTGGTCGCCGAGGCGGTGGCGGAGCAGGCCATCGAGGCCATCGTCAAGGCCGCGCGGACCGGCAAGATCGGCGACGGCAAGATCTTCGTCTCGCCGGTCGAACAGATCGTGCGCATCCGCACCGGCGAGTTGAACGAAGACGCGGTCTGACGCGTCGGCGCTGATTGCCCCGGGAACGGCCGCCTCTGCGGCCGTTTTCAATTGCGTGGCCGCGCCGGCGCGCGCAGCAATACCCGCAGCGCGCCGCTGCCGCCTTCGTTGGCGCGTGCCTGGCAGAAGGCCAGAATCTCCTCGCGCTGCGCCAGCCAGCCGCGCGACAGGTGCTTGAGTACGCCGACCTTGCCCGGCGAGCGCAGGCCTTTGCCGTGCACCACGCGCACGCAGCGCTGACCGCGGCGCAGGGCGAGGGCCATGAACTCGCCCAGCGCGGCGCGCGCTTCGTCGCGCACCAGGCCGTGCAGATCGATCTCGGCCTGCACCACCCAGCGTCCGCGGCGCAGGTCGGCGAGCACGCGGCGCGGCAGGCCGGGGCGCAGGAAGGTGGCTTCCTCGCCGATGTCCAGCCGGTCTTCGAGGGTGAAGGGTTCAAGCGAGGCGTGCAGCGCGGCGCGTTCGTCGGCCTCGTGCTGGCGCGGCGCGGCGACCGGCGGCGGGGTCGCGACCTCGGCCCGGTTGGCGGGTTTGAGCGCGGTGGCGCCGGCGCCGAGCCAGGCGAGCACGTCGTCCGGGTCGCGCAGTTGCGCAGCGTCCGGTGCCGGCCCGTCGGGTGGCGGCCGGGTGGCGTCGAGGTCGGCACGATTGGCCGCGGGCAGCGGCGTGACGTCGTCCATCAAGTGGCCAAAGTCGTCCTGCGCGGGGCCGCCCGTCGCGGCTGGCGATGGCGTCGGTGGGTCGTTGTCGATGGCCTGACGGCGCGGCGTGGGCGATGGGCGGGGCGTGTCAAGTTGCGCGCGGTTGGCGTCGCGCAGGGCGTGCGCATCGGCAAGCTGCTGGCGGAACAGGGTCGCGTCGTCGTCGCTGGGCGGCGGCGGGGCCGCGTCCGGTGGGGGCGCGGGCGGTGTGTTGCGCCTGAGCGTGCGTTTGACGTGTTTGAGCGGGGCGAGGCGGGTATCCCGCAGGCGCGCCGCCGGCTGCCCCTGCGAGGCCTCCGCGCGGCGCTTGCGGGCCATCGATCAGCCGGCCTTGCCGAGGCTGTCGAGGTAGCGCTCGGCGTCGAGCGCGGCCATGCAGCCGGTGCCTGCACTGGTGACCGCCTGGCGGTAGATGTGGTCCTGCACGTCGCCGGCGGCAAACACGCCGGCCACGCTGGTGGCGGTGGCGTTGCCCTCGCGCCCGCCGTGGGTGACGATGTAGCCGCCTTCCATCTCGAGCTGACCTTCGAAGATGTCGGTGTTGGGCTTGTGGCCGATGGCGATGAACACGCCCATCAGCGCGATCTCCTCGGTGCTGCCGTCCTTCACATTCTTGAGGCGCATGCCGGTGACGCCCATGTCGTCGCCGAGCACTTCGTCGAGGGTGGCGTGGAGCTTGAGCTCGATCTTGCCGGCCTCGACCTTGTCCATCATCTTGTCGATCAGGATCTTCTCGGCGCGGAAGCTGTCGCGGCGATGCACCAGTGTGACCTTGCTGGCGATGTTGGCCAGATACAGCGCCTCTTCCACGGCCGTGTTGCCGCCGCCGACCACCGCCACTTCCTTGTTGCGGTAGAAGAAACCGTCGCAGGTGGCGCAGGCCGATACCCCTTTGCCCATGAAGGCCTCCTCGGAGGGCAGGCCGATGTAGCGCGCGGTGGCGCCGGTGGCGATGATCAGCGCGTCGCAGGTGTATTCGCCCGCGTCGCCGACCAGCCGGATCGGGGTTTCAGCGAGGTGGGTGGTGTGGATGTGGTCGAACACCAGCTCGGTGTCGAAGCGCTCGGCATGCTTCTGGAAGCGCGCCATCAGCTCCGGGCCCTGCACGCCGTCGGCGTCGGCGGGCCAGTTGTCGACATCGGTGGTGGTCATCAATTGACCGCCCTGGGCGATGCCGGTGATCAGCACCGGGTTCAGGTTGGCGCGCGCAGCGTACACCGCGGCGGAGTAGCCGGCCGGGCCGGAACCGAGGATGAGGAGTTTTTCGTGGCGGGTGCTCATGAGGGCGTCTTCTGGCTATAAGTGAATGACAAGAGGCGGCAATTATAGCGTGCAGTGCGGAATCAAGATTTGGCGCGCGCTGCCGTCAAAGAGTGAGGCCTTGCGTCGCTCTTGCTGGAGGGACGTTAACTTTCGATGTAATCGTGATAGTGTCGCAGTTGCTTGACAATCGTCTGCACAGCGCATCGCCGGTTTGAGAACAAGAACGTATCAACAGGAGTGAAGGATGGTCCAGAGCGCCGCCGTTTCCAATATTGCCTTGCGCACGTTTTCGCTGTTTCAGGGCCTGAGCGACGAGCGACTGGCCAACGTGGCCCGCTGCGCGATGATGCGCCGGGTGCCGCGCAATCAGGCGGTGGTGCATGCCGGCGATCACCCGGACTATGTCTACTTCGTGCTCACCGGCAGTCTCAAGGTGCTGGTCAGCGATGAAGACGGGCGCGAGGTGATCCTCACCATCCTCGGCCAGGGCGAGCTGTTCGGCGAAATGAGCATCTTCGACGAGCAGCCGCGGTCGGCCTCGGTGGTGGCGGTGATGCCCTCCGACCTGGTGATGATCTCCAAGCAGGACCTCAAACAGTTGATGCGCGACGATTTCGACATCGCCTGGCGCATCATGTGCAATCTGGCCGACCGCCTGCGCAATGCCGACCGCAAGATCGAGAGTCTGGCGCTGATGGATGTGTACGGCCGGGTGGCCCATCTGCTGCTCGAAATGGCGGAGGAGAAGGACGGCGAAACCATCGTCGTGCGCAAGATCTCCAAGCAGGACATCGCCAAGATGATCGGCGCCTCGCGCGAAATGGTCAGCCGGGTGATGAAGGATCTCGGCCTGCAGGGGCTGATCGAGGAAACCCCCGGCGGCATCATTCTGCGCGACCGCATTCAGGAGCTCTGAGCGCCGCCACGGCCCTCTGCCGGCCTCACGCCCCGTCCATCCCGGCGGGGCGTTCTCGTATAATGCGCCTGTGTTTTTCAGCGGCCGTCCGGCGGCACAGTGCTTCCCCCATGGCGTCTCAATCCAGTCCTCGCAATCAACCGCTGCCCGAGCGCATCGCGCATCTGCTGCAGGAAACCCGATGGATCATCCTCGGCGTCCTCTCCATCTACGTGGCGATGATCCTGCTCGGCTACAACAAGGCCGACCCGGGCTGGTCGCACGCCACCGAAGTGGCGCGGGTGACCAACCCCGGCGGGCGCTTCGGCGCGTGGCTCGCCGACGTGCTGCTGTACCTGTTCGGCGGCTCGGCCTGGTGGCTGGTGATCTTTCTCGGCTATGGCATCGCCTGGGGCTTTCGCCGTTTTCGCGAGGAGTTCAACGCCGACAAGCGCTCCTTGTTCATCGTCATGACCGGCTTTCTGGTGGTGCTGGTCGCCAGCGCGTCGCTCGAGGCCTTGCGCTTTCATTCCACCGGGAGCGGTTTGCCGCTCGCGCCCGGCGGTTTGCTGGGCACCGAACTGGGCACGGCGGCGCAAAAATATCTCGGCTTTACCGGCGGCACGCTGGTGCTGCTGGCGCTGATCGGCGGCGGACTGAGCCTGTTTACCGGCATCTCGTGGCTCGCGGCGACCGAGCGCATGGGTACCTGGCTGGAGCGGCTGTGGGTGTCCGGCACGCGCACGTACGTGGCCTGGCGCGACCGTCGGGCCGGGCGCGAGCTGGCGCAGAAACGCGAGGCGGTGGTGCTGACGCGGCGTGCCAAGGCCGAGCGTACACCGGCCGCGCCGGTGCGCATCGAGCCCGCGGTGGTGACGGTGGATCAATCCGAGCGGGTGCTCAAGGAGCGCCAGCAGACGCTGTTTGGCGATGCCGCCGAGGGCATGCTGCCGCCGGTGGGCCTGCTCGATGCGCCGTCCAACGACGTCGAACCGCCGAGCGCCGAAACGCTGGAATTCACCTCGCGCTTCATCGAACAGAAGCTGGCCGACTTCGGTGTCGAGGTCAAGGTGATTGCGGCCTATCCCGGCCCGGTCATCACGCGCTACGAGTTCGAACCGGCCACCGGCGTGAAGGGCTCGCAGGTGGTCAATCTGGCCAAGGACCTCGCGCGCGCGCTGTCGCTGATCTCGGTGCGCGTGGTCGAGACCGTGCCCGGCAAATCGTGCATGGCGCTGGAATTGCCCAACCCCAAGCGCCAGACCGTGCGCCTGTCGGAGATTCTCGGCTCCAAGGCCTACCACGACATGCACTCGGCGCTCACCGTGGGCCTGGGCAAGGACATCTCCGGTCATCCGGTGGTGGCCGATCTGGCCAAGATGCCGCACCTGCTGGTGGCTGGCACCACCGGTTCGGGCAAGTCGGTGGGCATCAACGCGATGATCCTGTCGCTGCTCTACAAGAGCCCGCCGGAGAAGGTGCGGCTGATCATGGTCGACCCGAAAATGCTCGAACTGTCGATCTACGAAGGCATTCCGCACCTGCTCGCGCCGGTGGTCACCGACATGAAGCACGCCGCCAACGCGCTCAACTGGTGCGTCGGCGAAATGGAAAAGCGCTACAAGCTGATGGCCGCCGTCGGGGTGCGCAATCTGGCCGGTTTCAACAAACAGGTGAACGAGGCCAAGAAGGCCGAGCAGCCGCTGACCAACCCTTTCGCGATCAACCCGGACAACCCCGAGCCGCTGGAGCCGCTGCCGCACATCGTGGTGATCGTCGACGAGCTGGCCGACATGATGATGGTGGTCGGCAAGAAGGTCGAGGAGCTGATCGCCCGCCTCGCGCAAAAGGCGCGCGCCGCCGGCATCCACCTGATTCTCGCCACCCAGCGACCGTCTGTGGACGTGATCACCGGCCTCATCAAGGCTAACATCCCGACCCGGATGGCCTTTCAGGTGTCCTCCAAGATCGACTCGCGCACCATCCTCGACCAGATGGGCGCCGAGAACCTGCTCGGCATGGGCGACATGCTCTACCTGCCGCCCGGCTCGGGCCTGCCGATGCGCGTGCATGGCGCCTTTGTCGCCGATGGCGAGGTGCACAAGGTGGTCGACCACCTCAAGCAGCAGGGCGTGCCCGATTACATCGACGACATCCTCGAACCGCCCGAGGAGGCCGCCGATGGGCCGGTCGGCGGCGAGGGCGGCGATGCCGAAGCGGACCCTTTGTACGATCAGGCGGTCGACATCGTGGTCAAGACGCGTCGCCCGTCGATTTCGCTGGTGCAGCGCCACCTGCGCATCGGCTACAACCGTGCGGCGCGGCTGATCGAACAGATGGAGCGCGCCGGGCTGGTGTCCGCGATGGGCAGCAATGGCAACCGCGAAGTGCTGGCGCCGACACGCGAGGAGGATTGAATGGAACGGTCTCGACGCTGCTTCGTGGCGCTGCTGTGTTTCGCGCTGACAGCGCCCGGCGCGCTCGCCGCCACCCCTGACGGGGTGACCCAGTTGAAGCGTTTCGTGGCCGCCACGGAACGCGCCGAAGGGCGTTTCGTGCAGTCGGTGTATCGCCAGAATGGCGGCCGCGCCGACGAGTCGGAAGGCAATTTCGCCTTCGAGCGACCCGGCAAGTTTCGCTGGAATTACGTCAAACCCTATCCGCAGGTGCTGGTGGGCGACGGCGCCCGGCTGTGGTCCTACGACCCCGAGCTGGGGCAGGTGACGGTCAAGAAGATGGGCGACGCGCTGGGTTCGACGCCGGCCGCGATCCTCGCCGGCGACGGTGCGCTCGACGCCACGTTTACGCTCGAAGACGGCGGCGAGGCGAACGGGCTGGTGTGGGCGATCGCCACCCCCAAAGCGGCCGACAGCAGCTTTGCGCGGATGAAGCTCGGCTTTCGCGACGGCGCGTTGGTGGGCATGGAGATTCGTGACAACTTCGGTCACACCACCATCTTGCGTTTCACCCGCCTCACCGCCAATGTGGCGATCGACCCGGCCACCTTCCGCTTCACGCCGCCGGCCGGCGTCGACGTGATCGGCGAATAAAGCGTGGCGCGCGACGGCACCGTCGACCTGTTTGCCGATACGCCGCCGGTCAACGTGCCGCTGGCGGAGCGCCTGCGCCCGCGCACCCTCGACGACATCGTCGGCCAGGCGCATCTGCTCGGTGCGGGCAAGCCGCTGCGCCTGGCGTTTGCTTCCGGCAAACTGCATTCGATGATTCTGTGGGGCCCGCCGGGGGTCGGCAAGACCACCCTCGCGCGGCTGATGGCCGATGCCTTCGACGCCCACTTTGTCGCCTTGTCGGCGGTGTTCTCGGGGGTCAAGGACATCCGCGCGGCGGTCCAGCAAGCCGAGGTCGAGCGCGGCCGCGGGCGCCACACGATCCTGTTCGTCGACGAGGTGCACCGTTTCAACAAGGCGCAGCAGGACGCCTTTTTGCCCTACGTCGAGCAAGGTCTGCTGACCTTCATCGGCGCCACCACCGAAAATCCGTCCTTCGAGGTCAACGCCGCCCTGTTGTCGCGGGCCGCGGTGTATGTGCTCAATCCGCTCGACGCTGCCGATCTGGCGGTGTTGCTGGCGCGCGCCTGCGCGGCGGCGGATGCGAGCCTGGTGTTCGAGGCCGCGGCGGGCGAGCGCCTGGTCGGGCTGGCCGACGGCGACGGCCGCCGGCTGATCGGGCTGGTCGAGCAACTGGTGACGGCGGCCCGCACCGCGGGCGTCAATCCGGTGAGCGCGGATTTCGTCGGCGAGGCGCTGTCGCGCAACCTGCGCCGTTTCGACAAGGGCGGGGACGCGTTCTACGACCAGATCTCGGCGCTGCACAAATCGGTGCGCGGCTCCGACCCGGACGCGGCGCTGTACTGGCTGTGCCGGATGCTCGACGGCGGCGCCGATCCGCTCTACATTGGCCGCCGGCTGGTGCGCATGGCGTCCGAGGACATCGGCCTGGCCGACCCGCGCGCGCTGGAGATGACGCTGCAGGCCTGCGCTGCCTTCGAGCGGCTGGGCTCGCCCGAAGGCGAACTGGCGCTGGCGCAGGCCACCGTGTTTCTGGCCTGCGCGGCCAAGTCCAACGCGGTCTACACCGCCTTCAAGGCGGTGCGCCGCTTTATCGCCGAGGACGGCTCACGGCCGGTGCCGATGCACCTGCGCAACGCGCCCACCAAACTCATGAAAACGCTGGGCCATGGCGACGGCTACCGCTACGCGCACGACGAAGCCGGGGGCTATGCGGCGGGCGAGCGCTACCTGCCCGACGGCCTCCCGGCGCAGGCGTGGTACGCGCCGACCGACCGCGGCATGGAAGCCCGTATCCGCGAGAAGCTCGCGCACCTGCGGGCAATGGACGCGTCGCCGCCCGAGCGCAGCTAGGGCGGCCGCGCCGGGATCAGTGCGTGGTCGGGTGGTCGGCCACGAACTGTGCAAACGCAGCGCGTGCCCGGGCCAGCCGCTCTTTCTCGCCCGAGCGTTCGGCCCGCGCGAGCAACTCCTCCAGGCAGCGTGTGAGCAGCAAGGTGCCCTCTGGCGTCTGGACCAGGCCACACGCCATCTGGGCTGCCGCAACATCGGGGATGTCTTCGTGTTCCGCAATCAGCGCAATCTCGTCGTCAGTGAGATTGCAATAGTCCAAGCAGTCGCGCATGGATAGCATAGCGATTCTCCTCCAGTCCCGTGTCGGCTGTCAGTGCAGCCTTTTTATGTTTCTTATCTTTTTAGCGTAAGGCAGTGTGGGGCATAAGCCAGTTGAAACCGAGATCGTTTTTCGGCCAGCCGATAGGGGCGTGCAATGCTGCGTTGCGGCTTGTGCGCTGCACTTCGGCTGAGCGGTTAGAATGTCGGCTTTGCGATTCCGACACGCCCTTTGCGGCAAGGTTCCAACATGCTCGACATTCAACAATTGCGTTCCGACATCGACACTGTGGCTGCCGCGCTGGCTACCCGCGGGGTCGTGCTCGACACCACCGCTTTCCAGACCCTCGAAGCCGAGCGCAAGCAATTGCAGACGCGCACCCAGGAACTCCAGGCGCAGCGCAACACGCTGTCCAAGCAGGTGGGAATGCTCAAGTCCAAGGGCGAGGATGCGTCGGCGGTGCTGAGCGAAGTGGGCGGAATCGGCGATGAATTGAAGGCCAACGAGCAGGCGCTGGCCGAGTTGCTCGCGCGCATCGACGCTTTCGTGTGCGCGCTCCCCAATCTGCCCGCGGAGGGCGTGCCGGTGGGGGCTGATGAGGCGCACAACGTCGAGGTGTCGCGCTGGGGCACGCCGCGCGAATTCGACTTCGAGGCGCGCGATCACGTCGACGTCGGCGCCACGCTGGGCGGTCTCGATTTCGACACCGCCGCAAAAATCGCCGGCGCGCGCTTTGCGATGATGCGCGGCGGCGTGGCGCGACTGCACCGTGCGCTGGCGCAGTTCATGCTCAACACCCACATCGCCGAGCACGGCTACACCGAGGTGTACGTGCCCTATCTGGTCAACGCCGACAGCATGTACGGCACCGGGCAGTTGCCGAAATTCGAGGAAGACCTGTTCGCCGTACCCAAGGCCGATGGCAGCACGTTCTATCTGATTCCGACCTCGGAAGTGCCGGTGACCAACATCGTGCGCGGCGAGATGGTGGCGGCCGAGACGCTGCCGCTCAAATTCGTGTGCCACACGCCGTGCTTCCGCTCCGAAGCGGGCTCCTACGGGCGCGACACCCGCGGCATGATCCGCCAGCATCAGTTCGACAAGGTCGAGCTGCTGCGCATCGAGCACCCCGACAACTCGGCAGCGGCGCTTGAAGAGATGACCGCGCATGCCGAGGCGATTTTGCGCAAGCTCGAACTGCCGTATCGCAAGATCGTGCTGTGCACCGGCGACATGGGGTTCTCGGCCACGCGCACCTACGATCTCGAAGTATGGCTGCCGGCGCAGCGCACCTACCGAGAGATTTCCTCGTGCTCCAACTGCGGCCCGTTCCAGGCGCGACGGATGCAGGGGCGCTTCAAGAATGCGCAGGGCAAGAAAGGCTTGCTGCACACGCTGAACGGCTCGGGGCTGGCGGTGGGGCGGACCCTTGTGGCGGTGCTGGAGAACTACCAGCAGGCCGACGGCTCGGTGGTCGTGCCGGCGGCCTTGCGCCCCTACATGGGCGGGGTCGAGGTACTCGAACCGGTCGCCTGAGGCGGCAGGTCAGGCACCGCGGCCACCGTGTCGTCCGGCGTCTCCGATATTTGCTCGAAGCGGCGCAGGATGTCGTAGAACGCGCGTACGTTCTCGGTCATGATCACCGCCTCGCCGCCGCGCGCCGGCCCGGCCCGCAATCGCCTCGCAAAGCTCGGCCGCGACATGAGCGGCAATACGCCGCGCATCGACACCCAGGTCGTGCTGTCACGTTTCAGGCTGCGTGCGATCTGGCGTGCGCCGCGCAGATGACCGAGCCCCAGGTTGTAGGCTGCGATCGCCATCCAGGTCCGGTCCGGTTCGGCAACCTCGTCCGAAATCGACTCGCGCATCAGTGCAAAATATCGGGCGCCGCCCAAGATGCTCTGCGCCGGATCGAGGCGGTCGCGCACGCCCATCCGCGCCGCTGTCGAATCGGTCAGCATCATCAGCCCGCGCACGCCGGTGAACGAAACCGCAAACGGATCCCACTGCGATTCCTGATAACCCACCGCAGCCAGGAGCCGCCAGTCCACGCCGGTTTCCTCTGCGGCAGCCTCGAACGCTGCCTGAAAGCGCGGCAGGCGTGTGCGGATGCGCGCCACGAAGGCCGCGATGTCCACCTGACTCAAACGCTGAATGTGGCCGAGGTAACGGTCTTCCAGGCGTGCGACCAGCCCGTCGTGGCGCGCCTGGCCCACAAAGCGGGTCAGCGTATCGACCAGATCCTGCGGCGCGTTGCGGGGCAGTGCCCAGGCCATGACCGCGGTGTTGGACAGCGCTAGCGCAATCTCAAGCTCCGGGCGGAGTACCGCAGCCACCGCCAGCTGCACCTCGTCGGTGGCCAGCAGGGCGATGCGGCCATCGGCCAGATCGGCCAGCAATTGTTCGTCGCGCCGACCCGAGACGAGCTCGATGCGCATCTCCGGCACCGACTTGCGCAGCGCCCGCAAATGCTGCGCCGCCAGCGTGCCGCGGCGTGCAGTGACGGTTCGCCCCGCAAGCTGCTGGGGCGCACTGATCGCCTCGGCCAGTTCGCCGCGCGCAGCAATCACCAGCTTCATGTCGCGAATCCCCGGCGCCCAGCGGATGCCGCGTAAGGACTCGTTGCGCGCCAGCGCGGCGGCTGCCAGATGCGCATCGCCGCGACGCACCGCGGTGAGCGCGCGCTGCGCCGACGGATAGACCACAAAGCGCACCGGCACCCCCAGCTCATTGCCCAGCTCGAGCAGCAAATCGTGCTCAAAACCATCCGTGTGGCCATCGGCATCGGACCGGTAAGCCATGCTGTCGATCCGTGTCGCCACCCGCAGTTCGCCCAGCGTTTGGTAGTCGATGATGGTCGGCGCATCGCCACGCGGACATCCCGTGAGCAGCACGACAAGAGCGAACGCGGCAAGCAGGCGCATGAAAAGCCCCGAGGGAAGCGGACTTCGATTGTGGACTGCGGCCTCCTCCGGCGCAACGTGTGGCGTGCGCGACGACAGTACGCAACAGTATGTTTTTCTGCACGGATGTAATATGATGAATATTCTAAAATTCTAATGTTTGGAGAAACCCTGTGACCAGCAAATCCTTTGTCCAGATCACCAGAGACGCATCCAGGGGTCTGGCCGCGCTGCGTGACGAAGCCCCCGACACCATGAAGGGCTTCAACAGCATGGCCAAAGCCGCACTCGCGGAAGGCACGGTCAGTGCCCTTCACAAAGAGTTGATCGCACTCGCAATCGGTGTTTCCTCGCGCTGCGACGCGTGCATCGGATTTCACGTCAAGGCCCTGATCCGGCTTGGCGTGACGCGCGAACAACTGATCGAAACGCTGGCGGTGTGCACCTACATGGGCGGCGGTCCGACGCTGATGTACGCTGCCGAAGCCGTGAACGCCTACGACGAAATGCTGCCAAAAAGCGCATAACGCAAGTCAGAGGTGCTTTTTTTTGAGAACCTTTCTATAATGCCGTCCTTCGAGCGGAGAGGTGGCAGAGTGGTCGAATGTACCTGACTCGAAATCAGGCGTACGTGCAAGCGTACCGAGGGTTCGAATCCCTCCCTCTCCGCCAGTTACACGAATGACGAAAAACGCGACCTTGAGTCGCGTTTTTTCATTGGTGCGCACGCACGGGCGGATGGGGCAGGGGGCGTTGCGTCGATTCAGCTCAGCGCTTGAATGACGGTGGCGATGGTGTCGAATCCGCGGTCGTAGAAGTGGCGCATGACCGGGCTGAAGGCGTCGAGTGACAGGGCGAGGACGACGAAGCCGGCGGACATGGTGATCGGGAAGCCGACGGCGAAGAGGTTGATCTGCGGCGCCGCGCGGGTGAGTACGCCCATGGCGATGTTGGTGATGAGCAAGGCGGTCACCAGTGGCAGGGCGAGCAGCAGGCCGGCGGCGAAGAGCAGGGCGCCGGCGCCGGCGGCTTGACGCCAGCCGGTGGCGAGAATCGGGGCTTCGCGGATCGGTAGCCATTCGAAGCTGCGTACCAGGACTTCGACCATCAGCAGGTGGCCGTTGAGGGCGAGGAAGATCAGCGTGGCGAGCAGGCTGAGGAACTCCGACAGCACGGCGGTCTGGCCGCCGGATTGCGGGTCGAAGAAGGTGGCGAAGGAGAGCCCCATCTGCAGCCCGATCAGCTCGCCGGCCATGTCGACGGCGGCGAATACCAGGCGCATGATGAATCCGATCACGATGCCGATCATGATCTGCTGGACGAAGACGGCGAGGCCGATGCCCGAGGCGGGGTCGATCGGCGGCGGTGCGGGCAGCGCAGGCACGATGGCGATTGCCGCGCCGAGCCCGAAGGCGAGGCGGATGCGCACCGGCACGGCGCCGTTGGAGAACAGTGGTGCCGACGACACCATGCCCAGCACCCGCGCCAGCGGCAGCATCAGCCCGGCGATCCAGGCATCGAGCTGGGCGGCGGTGACTTCGAACATTTAGCCGATCAGCGTCGGGATGGCGGTGAACATGCGCTGCATGAAGTCGGTGAGCAGGGTGATCATCCACGGCCCGGCGACGACCAGGGTAACGAAGATGGCGATCACCTTGGGGACGAAGGAGAGCGTCATTTCGTTGATCTGGGTGGCGGCCTGAAAGATGCTCACCAGCAGGCCGGTGACCAGTGCGGCAACAAACAGCGGGGCGGCCACCAACAGGGTGACTTCGACCGCCTGGCGGCCGATGTCGATGACGGTTGTCGGTGTCATGGGGTCTCCTTTAGAGCACGAAGCTCTGGACGAGCGAGCCGATCAGCAGGGTCCAGCCATCGACCAGCACGAACAGCATGATCTTGAACGGCAGCGAGACGATGACCGGCGACATCATCATCATCCCCATCGACATCAGCACCGAGGCGACCACCATGTCGATGATCAGGAACGGGATGAAGACGATGAAGCCGATCTGGAACGCGGTTTTCAGCTCGGAGGTGACGAAGGCGGGGACGAGCACGTTCAGCGGCAGGTCTTCGGCCTTGTCGACCTTGGGGGTGTTGGCCATGCCGGCGAACAGCGTCAGGTCCGGCTCGCGCACCTGCTTGAGCATGAAGGCCTTGACCGGCGCGGCGGCCTCGGCGGCGGCCTGTTCGGTGGTGATGGCGTTTTCGGTCAGCGGCAAATAGGCTTTGGTATAGACCGCTTCGATCACCGGCGACATGATGTAGAAACTCAGAAACAGCGCCAGCCCGACCAGGATCTGGTTCGGCGGCGCGGTCTGCGTGCCCAGCGCGTGGCGCAGCAGCGAGAAGACGATGACGATCCGCGTGAAGCTGCTCATCATCAACACCACCGCCGGCAGAAAGGTGAGCGAGGTGAGCATCACCAGGGTCTGCACGCTGAGGCTGTAGGTCGTGCCGCCGCCGGCTGACGGGGTGCCGGTGATGGCGGGCACGCCCTGGGCGAGCGCCAGCTGCGGCAGGATCAGGAGCAGTGCCGGCGCGAGCAGGCGCAGTGCGCGGCACTTCTCACGCATGCTTGTGTGCCTCCACCATGGCCTTGAGGCGCGTCGCGAAACCGCCTGCGTCGGCAGGCGGCTCGGTGGTCGCGGCGGCGCTGTTGAGCTGCTCCGCATCAACGCTATGCAGCGTGTTGACCCGCCCCGGCGCAACGCCGAGCACCAACACCTTGCCGGCGACCTCGACCAATACCACGCGCTCGCGCGGGCCCACCGGCGCCGCACCCAAGACCTTCATCCCGCGTGCGCTGCCGCGCGGCGCCCCCAGGCGCTTGAGCAGCCACAGGCAAGCCATCAGCACCGCCACTACCACCCCGAGGCCAAAGGCCATCTGGCCGATGCTGCCCGCCAGGTCGCCGCCGGGTGAGGGCACCGCCGGCGCTTCCGCGGCGTGCGCGGCAATGGACAGCAACATCATCAACCCGGAAAGGCTTCGCAACATGGGTGCCTCGAGACACTTTGGGACGTGCTCGCAGGGTAGCCCGCGACCCGCCAGAGCGAGGGGGGGATAAGGCGGCAAAAATTGCCGCTATTCGCGCGGCGGGCAGGGTGGCGCAGCCAGCGGGAGAGGGGCCGTGGCAGAGGAGACGCGGGTACGCGCCGGTTTGTGCACTGCAACAAAGTTGTTGACAGAAGCAGCAATACGGTTACAATAGCCTCATTGCTGCAGCGCAACATAAGAAGTGGCTCATAGGTTCGGTGCGCGGTCAGCGGTTTTTTATGTTTCGAATACCTCTCTAAGGAAATACACCATGACCAAGATTGTGAATCCCCAGCAGTTCGCCGACCTCAGCAAAGCCGGCGTTGAAGCCATGATGGCCCAGGCAACCGCCGCTTTCGGCCGTGCCGAGCGCCTCGCCGCCCTGAACCTGAATGCCGGCCGTTCGGCACTCGAAGACAGCGTGAACAACACCAAGGCGCTGCTGGCTGTGAAAGACGTGCAAGGCCTGGTTGCCCTGCAGCAGAGCATGGCTCAGCCGATGGTCGACAAGGCCGTGGCGTACGCACGCAGCGTGTATGAAATCGCGACCGAAGGTCAGAGCGAAGTGACCAAGGCGTTCGAAGCCCAGATCGCTGAAATCAACACCGCCTTCAACAAGGCGCTGGACGAAGCCGCCAAGTCGGCACCGGCGGGTTCGGAAGCGGCTTTTGCTGCTGCCAAGACTGCCATTGCTGCGGCCAACAGCGCCTACGACAGCATGAGCAAGGCCGCCAAGCAGGCGTCCGAGCTGGCTGAAGCCAACATGACTGCCGCGACCAAGGCAACCGTGAAGGCCATCAACAGCAAGAAGTAACACGCATGATCGTTTGACGATCGTGCCGATGCACGAAGAGCCGCCCGGTTTCGACCGGGCGGTTTTTTGTTCACACCACCGTCAGGCCCTAGTCGGTTCTGGCCGCGAAGCAGGCCCGCAGCAACGCGCGCATGTGCGCGACGCCGAAGGCTTCGAGCAGGGCGATGTTGCGTGCTGGAATCAGGTCGGTGTCGGGGTGATTGTCGATGGCGCGCTCAAGGCTCTCCTCGCGCAGCAGGTGCAGCAGCGGGTAGGGCGAGCGATTGGTGTAGTTTCCGACATCGTCGGCGCCAGCGTCGGCGAATTCATAGTCGGGGTGAAAACTGGCGATCTGGTACACGCCACGGCGCTTCAACTGACCGAGCAGGCGGTCGGCGCGCTGCAGAAACTGCGTGTATTCGAAGAAGTCGGTCAGCACGCCGGGGTGGATCAGGAGCGTGGTTTCAATCGCCGGCGTGGCGTCGAGGCGTTCAATCTCGTGTGCCAGATCGTCGAGCAGCGCCGCCTCGGTCGTGGCCGGCGACAGCGCGAAGCGAACGCGTTGCTTGACCAGCTCGCGTTTGGCAAAGGGGCACAGGTTGAGCCCTATGACGAGCTCTTCGACCCAGCGCCTGACCGGGGCGATGAAGTGTTCATCGTTCACAGAGGTCTCCATTGGAGAGGTTGTGCGTGCCGGGACGCGGCATTGCCGCGCTGCATGTCGGGCATGTGCCCCGGCTGGCGTGATGCGACCGTGCCTGCTGGCGCGGGCCGATCACGGTTTGGCTGCCCATTCTACGTCTTTGCCGTGTGCGCCGGATGGCTTCGCCGGAGCGGGTGCGTCAGCGGCCGAGGCGGTCGATGCGCAGGCGCTCGCGCTCGTCGAACAGGCGCCGGCTGGCGGCCATCACCGCGGCGAGGGTGCCGAAGCCGGTGCCGGCGGTAATCGTGAACATGATCAGGATCTGGTACTTCACCGCCAGCGTGGGCGCGGCGCCGGCCAGGATCTGACCGGTCATCATGCCCGGCAGGCTGACGATGCCGGCCGCGGCCATGCCGTTGATGATCGGGATCATGCCGCTGCGCATGGCGTCGCGGCGGGCGTCGCCGATGGCGTCCTGCCAGCGGTGGCCGAGCATCAGCCGGTTTTCGATCACGGCGCGCTGGCGCCACACCGCGTCGGTCAACCGGTCCAGCCCGAGGGCGACGCCGGTCATGGTGTTGCCGAGCATCATCCCAAGCAGCGGAATGGCGTACTGCGGTGCGTACCAGGGGGTGGGGCCGATGACGACGATGAGCGTCAGCACGGTCACGCTGAAGGCGGAGATGAACATCGACAGCGTGCCGATGCCGAAGGCCCAGCCGCCGCGCAGCCGGTGTTTCTGCCGCGCGGTGACTTCGCGCCCCGCCATCAGCAGCATCACCAGCGCCATCAGCGCGATCCATGGCAGCGCGGCAACCGCGAACAGCGCTTCGAGGACCAGCCCGATCAAGCTCAGCTGGACCACCGTGCGCAGCGCGGCAATCAGCATCGTGGCGCCAATGTCGAGCCGTGCCAGCTGGGTGCTGCCGGCGAGCGCGACCACCAGCAGTGCGGCCAGCGCGAGTTGTCCGCCGCTCAGGTCGATGACGTTCATGCTGCGGGGCTCAGCGCGCTGCCGGCAATGCGCAGATGCTGGTCGGCGACGCGCTCGATCTGCGCCGGGTCGTGCGCGACCCACACCACGGGCCAGCCATGCTGGCGTGCCTGTGCGCTCAGCCAGGCTTCGACCCGCCGTGTGGTGTCGACGTCCAGATTGGCGGTCGGCTCGTCGAGCAGCAGCGCACGCGGTGTGTGGGCGACGGCGCGCAGCACCGCCAGGCGCTGCTTCTCGCCCGACGACAGGCGGCTGACCTGCCAGCCCATCACCGCTGCGTCCAGGCCCAGCTCGACGAGTCCGCACGGCGTGCCGGCGGGGAAATGCGCGCCTACCGTGTCGCCCCACCACTGACTGTCGGCGGGCACCATCATCACCGCCTGACGCCATGCGTGGGCGGGCACGGCGCGTTGCTGCATGGTGCCCAGCGTCACCGCGCCGCGATGCGGGTCGAGATCGGCCAGCGCGCGCAGCAAGCGGCTTTTGCCCGAGCCCGACGGGCCCGACAGGGCGAGGATCCGGCCCGCCGGAACGTGCATCGACACGCCCGACAGCGGCCCGACGGCGAGATCGGTGACGACCAGTGCGGCGGTGTCGGGGCAGGGAGGCGGCGTCGGGTCCACGGGGTGGGCAGCGGTTGACGGAAATGTCGTCATGATACGCGCGCCCCGCGGCGGCAGTGGCGGCTACTTCCGGATGAAGATCAGCTCGATGATCAGCCAGACGGTGCCGATGACGGCGCCCAGACCGGCGAAGATGGTGCCGAACATGGCCACCAGCGCAAGAGCGGTCGGCGTCGTGCCCTCTGGGCCGAAAGTGGCCACCAGCCACAGCGGCGCGGCGCTGAGAATGCCGATCACAAGGCAGGTGAAAACAATCTTGAGGCCGGTGCGCAGATCGCTGCGGTAGAAGTCGCCAATCGGGTTCACGGGTCAGGTCCAGAGCGAGGATGGACGGACGATAGCAAAGCGCCCCGAGCCGCGGTTTGATCAAGGTCCAAAACCGTCGCTATGGCGCAAAAGAAAACGCGCCGCACGGGGGGCGACGCGTCGGTGCGCCCCCGGCGGGACGCGTGTACAGCCGCCGATCAGGCGCGACGACGGGCGATGGCGCCGACCAGGCCGAGACCGGCCAGCATCATGGCGTAGGTTTCCGGCTCCGGCACGGCGGTGATCATGATCGTGCGATCAATGCCGCTGCTCGGGTGCTGGATGTTCACGTAGGCCACGTTGGGGTTGAAAGCGTCGAAGTACAGCCCGGTCGGCTCGGCGCCGGTGGTGCCCAGCGTGGCCCAGCGCGAGAGGCGCTCGGCCACGCCGTCCTTGTCGGCGTCGGTGGCCATCCAGATGTCGGCCGCGCCGTTGCTCTGGTCTTCGATGATGTAGAAGTTGCCGGCGGCGTCGATGGCCATGTTGTCGGGGCTGGCGAGCACGTTGCCGACCGCCAGACCGGTGGCGGCGTCGACGGTGTTGCGGCTGGCGAACAGTTTGGTTTCGCGGGTCGTCAGGTTCATGGAGTACACCTCGTGGGTGCCGGTGGCGGTGAACAGCATCAGTTCGTCGCCGTTGGGCAGGGTCACGATCTCCATGTCTTCGGGTCGGCTGTAGGCGGTGCCGCCGGCGTTGTCGGCCGAGGCGCGACCGTCGATTTCGCCGCTGGCCAGACGCGCCGTGGCGGCCACGTTGCCGCCATTGATGTCGGTGATGGCTTCCCACGCGTAGGCGCCGGTCTGACCGCTGTTCACTTTGGCAACAAAGGTCTGGCCGGCCGCGAAGTAGTCGTCGCCGTTGCCGGCGTTGGGGTTGGCAGAGACGAACTTGTAGATCGAGCCGCTGCTGTTTTCATCGACGAAGTACAGGTTCTTGCTGTTGTCGAAGACGATGCCTTCGTGCGAGATCAGCGGTACCACACTGTTGCGCTGGACGAGGTTGCCGTTGTCTTTGGTGGCCGAGACCGGGTTGGTGACTTCGAACAGGCGGCCGGAGCTGGCATTGCCGGCGGAGAAGTTCTCCTCGCCAGTCAGCCAGCCGCCCCACGGCGTCCACCGCGAGGCGTCGCCGCGCTGCCAGTTCTGGGTGCCGACCGGCACGAGGGTGATGGTGCGTTTGTTGTAGTCGGTTTCCCACAGGTCGATGCGCTGGGCGCCCGAGGCGGTGTTGGGTACGCCGCCGGCATTGCTCGGCTCGAAGGGCATGAACAGGTAGCGGCCGGCATCGACGCCGGTGTGGTTGGTGTCGATCATGTCCCACAGGCCGGAGTTGCTGTGACCGAGGCCGAGCTGGGTGCTGCGGTCGGCGATGGTCTCCTGCGTCCAGGCGGGGTTGGCGAGGATGAAGGGGGTGGCTTCCTGCGCATCGGCGACCGGGATCGGCGTGCCGAAGGATGACGACAGCGGTGTGAAGTCGTCGAAGTGGGTGGCGGCGGCGAGCGCCTGCGCGCTGGCGAAGGCGGTGAAAATGGCGAGTGCGAGCGGTTTGACCATGGCTGTGCGTCCTGTTGATGGCTAGGTTGATGTCGTGAGCTGCGGGTGGCCGGGAGGCTACCGACCGCCGCCAACAGTAGGGCGCGCATGTAACCGCCGGGTGACAGCGGCATGAAGCTTTCGACGTTGCGTGCGCCGTCAACGACGCGGGCCGCAGCGCGATGCTGCGGCCCGTGGGGTGCTGGCGGGGCGTCAGTGACGCAGCTTTCGCATCCGCTCGGAGGGCGTGATGATGTCGGTCAGGCGGATGCCGAACTTTTCATTCACGACCACGACCTCGCCCTGCGCGATGAGGGTGCCATTGACGAGCACGTCCATCGGTTCGCCGGCCAGCCCGTCGAGCTCGACGACCGAGCCGTGGGCCAGTTGCAGCAGGTTGCGGATCGACAGCTTGGTGCGCCCGAGTTCGACCGTGATCTGCACCGGGATGTCGAGAATCATGTCCAGCTCGGCGCTGCCGCCGGCGCCGCCGCCTTCGGCGCCGAAGTCGGGGAACAGCTGGCTGGCGGGCTTGGCCTGGTAGGGCGAGTCGCCGTCGCCGGCCGCGGCGGCCAGGTCAGCCGCCACCTTGTCCGCTTCGGCCTGTTCCTGCATTGCGGCCGCCCAGTCGTCGTCGCTGGTGTCGTCGTCGGCGGTTGCCTCCTGGGCGGCTTCGGCCGCGGTTTGTTCTTCCATCGCGGCGGCCCAATCGTCGTCGGAGATCTGGTTGTCAGCGTCCGCGGCCGGGTCGGCGGCGGCGTCGGTTTCGGTATCGGTGTCAGCCATTTTTCGCTCCGGTTGACTGGTTTTCGTTGCCGTCGTCAGCGGGGATCATGCGCTCGACGCGGATCGCGTACTGGCCGGCATGGACGCCGCAGTGCCCTTCGAACACGGGCACGCCATCGACTTCGGCCTTGAGCAGTTCGGGGACATTCAGCGGGATCACGTCGCCCACCCGCATGTTGACGATGTCACGCAGGGTGACGGTGCTGCGGCCGAGGGTGCAGTGAAGCTCGATCTCGGCGGTCTTGAGCTGGCGCGTGAGGGTGCCGATCCAGCGCTTGTCCTGCGTGATGTGGTCGCTCTGCATGGTCGAGTAGAGCGTCTCGCGGATCGGCTCGAGCATGGAGTACGGAAAGCACACGTGCATGTCGGCCTGCGCGCCGCCCAGCTCCAGCGAGAACACTGTCGACACCACGATCTCGGAGGGCGTGGCGATGTTGGCGAACTGTGAGTTCATCTCCGAGCGCAGGTATTCGAGCTTGAGCGGATACACCGGCGCCCAGGCACGCTCGTATTCCGCGAACAGGGTGTCGAGCATGCCCATGATGATGCGCTGTTCGGTGGCGGTGAAGTCGCGCCCCTCGACGCGGGTGTGAAAGCGCCCGTCGCCGCCGAACATGTTGTCCACCACCAGGAACACCAGATTCGGGTCGAACACGATCAGCCCGGTGCCGCGCAGCGGCTTGGCGGTGACCAGGTTGAGGTTGGTCGGCACCACCAGGTTGCGCACGAATTCGCTGTACTTCTGGACCTTGATCGTGCCTACCGAGATCTCGGCGTTGCGGTGCATGAAGTTGAACAGGCCGATGCGCAGATAGCGTGCGAAGCGCTCGTTGATGAGCTCCATGGTGGGCATGCGCCCACGCACGATGCGCTCCTGCGTGCCTAGGTTGTAGGCGCGGACGCCACCGTCGTTTTCGTCCTCGGCTTCGGTTTCCTCCGCCTCGCCGCTGACGCCGCGCAGCAGCGCGTCGACTTCGTCCTGAGAGAGAAAATCCGTTGACATGGTGGCGGCGTCCTGCGCGCTTACTGCACGATGAAAGAGTTGAACAGCACCGACAGCACCGGCCCCCACGGGCCCGCGTCGTGACGGCGGCGGTCGTCGCGGGGCTTCTCGAAGCCCAGCACGTAGTTGGTGCGCTCCATGATCTCGTCGGCCAGGTTCTCGCGCCCCGGCACGGTGGCGACTTCGGACGGCAGCCGGCTCGACAGGACCAGATTGATCTCGTGGCGGATCTCCGGCATGTAGGCCGCCATCTGGTCGGCCACCTGCTGGTCGACCACCTTGAGCACCAGCATCACCTGCAGATAGTGGTCGCCCTCGGCCGGGGCGAGATTGACGGTGAAGGGCTCCAGATTGACAAAGGTGGGCGGCTGGGAGAGGTCGACCTTGATCTTGGCCGGCGCTTCGGCCGCGTGGCTGCCGCCTTCGTCCTCATCGGCGTGCTTGTTCTTGAGCAGCAGAAAGGCTGCGGCGCCGCCGGCGATCACCAGCAAGAGCACCACCACGAGGATGATGATGAGCAGCTTCTTGCCCTTCTTGGGCTTCTCTTCGCCTTCTGCGTCGGGCTTGGCGGCGGGTTTGGACATGCCTGAATCTCCAGTTGCTACGGTTCAACCCGGAAGCGACCGCGTGGCCGGGCTGGCAGCGCGGCGGCGAACCGTGTCGATGGCATTAACGTCAGCACGGGTGCGTCCTTTAGCGGGGCGGCCGGGGCGATCAAGCCTTGGCGCTGTGCCCATTATCAAAGCCGGTGACCTTGCCGAATGCGCCGAACAGCGGCGATGGATGCCCGTTATTCGGTCGCTCGGCTGCCACTCAGGCAAAGGTGTCGATCATGCCGCGCCCGCCCTGCACCCATCCGCCGCTCTGGCCGGGCAGTGGCATGGTGGCGGTGGCGGCGTGGCGGGATGCATGCGCGTTGTGTCCCGTGCCGTCGCGCTGCGCGCCGGACTGGTCTTGCGCGGTGGTGTTTACGTTGGCGTCGGTCAGCGTCACGCCGGCTTGTTCGAGCATCTCGCGCAGGCGCGGCATGGCATTTTCGAGCGCCTCGCGCGCGGCCGGGGTGGCGGCCATGAACTGCGCCGTGGTGGTGTCGCCCGAGACGGTCAGCGAGATTTCGAGCTTGCCCAGATTGGGCGGGGTGAGGATCAGCTCGGCGCGCGACTCATCGCGCCCGACCAGCCACAGCACGCGATTGCCCACCGCATCGGCCCACGCGGCGCTGGTCGCCGGGGTGCCGACATGCATCGGCAACGCCCCCTGAGGCGCCACGGCGCGCTCGGCGCCAGCCAGCGGCAGCGCGCTGCCCAGGGCCGCGGCGGCGTTGCCGGCGGGGGGCGTGGTGCCGGCCGGGGTGACGAACTCCAGCGGCCGGGCGGCGCGGTCGACGCGCGCTTCGAGCTGCGCGGCAAAGTCCTGACCGCGGGCGCGCACGGCGGTGTCGCGGGCGTCGCCCTTCTGGTCGGGGGCGGGCTTGGCGGTGTCGGCTGCGGTGTCGGCGAGGTCGGCGCTGGACTTGACCCTGGCAGCGCGCGGCGACGGTGCTGCGGTGTCGGCCAGGGCGATGGCGGGGTGGCGCCCCGGGGTGTCGGTGCCAGCCTTGGCTTCGGCGTTGGTGTCGGCAGTGTCCTGGGCGGCCATCAACGGTGCTGCGATGCTCACGGCGGCGGCGTTTGCCGGTGCGGCGGCAAGGGCTGCCGGCCGGGCGGCAAGGGCTTCCGCGGGGGGCGGGGGGAGGGACGCTGCGGCGTCCTCGGCGATGGGGATGAGGGCAGCCTCGTCGCGCACCGTCACGAGGCCGTCGCTGAGGTCGCCGGTCTTGCCGCTCTCGGGTGCCGTGTCGGCATCAACCGTGCTGGGATGGACTGGCGCGGCGTTGACCGCGCTGTCGGGCGTCTCTGGCGCTCGTGCGGCATCGCTGCTGCCAGGCTCAGAAGCCTTGTGCGGTGTGGCTTTCGGGGTTTTGTTGGAGTGTGCTGCGGTGGGTGCGGGGCGGTCGCCGCGTTCGCTACGCGCCATGCGCTGTTCGAGCGTGCCGCTGAAGCTGTCGGCGGTGTTGCTGTCGCGTGCCGCGTCGCGGCTGCGCGCGCTGTCGGCGCTGCGGGGGGCGGGCTGGAACAGGTGGGGCTGGGTCTGATTCACCATTTCGGCCATGGCCGGCTTCCTCGGGTGGTGGTGTCAGTCCCTTTAATGCAAAGGGCGTGCCAGCGG
>JAGRFQ010000015.1:22736-52379 GCA_020445945.1 Rhodocyclaceae bacterium | reverse complement strand
TCGCCGCTGCGCATGTTGACCTTGGGCTGGTAGTGAAGCACGAACTCGTTCTTGATTAATCCCTCCCGGATGCGCTCCAGGTGCTCGTGCTGACCGCGCAGACTTGCATCCCGTGCGGTGTCAAAAATATGGTAACGGTTCTTGCCCGCGACCTTGGCCTGGTACATCGCTTGGTCCGCCTGGCGCAGCAACTGATCGGGATCGACATCATCACTTTGCGGGTAGTGGGAAATCCCGATGCTGCCGGAAACCTGAACGACCACGCCATCCACCTTTACCGGTTGGGCGATGACGGACAGCAATCGATCGATCAGATCCTTCGCTGCACTCTGATTGCTCAGATCGGCAAGTACGGCGACGAACTCGTCGCCACCCAGGCGGGCGACGGTATCGCCCTCGCGCAGGCAATCCTTCATGCGCGCGGCAAGGGTCACCAACAGTTGATCGCCGACGTCATGGCCATGTACATCATTTACTGACTTGAACCCATCCAGATCGATATAAGCCAGTGCCAGCGGCAGGCCGCTGCGCCTTACCCGTACGATGGCCTGCTCGAGGCGATCGGCCAGCAGCACCCGGTTGGGAAGGCCGGTGAGCGGATCGAAGTGCGCGATATGCCTGAGCTGCTGCTCATTGTCCTTTTGCCGCGTGATGTCCGAGAACAGCGCCACATAGTGGGAGGTCTGCTGATCGCTCCCGCGCACGGCCGCGATTGCGAGTGACTGGGCGTACTCCTGTCCGGACTTGCGCATATTCCAGACCTCCCCCTCCCAGTACCCTCGGGTGCGCAGATCACGCCACATCTCGTCATAGAAAGCTCGATCATGGCGCCCGGAGCTGAGGATGCGGGGGTTGCGGCCGAGTACCTCGTTTCGGGGATAGCCGGTGATACGGGTGAAGGCGTCGTTGACCTCGATAATGTGGCCATCGGCATCGGTGATAACGATACCTTCACGGGCGTGGCTGAATACGCTTGCTGCGAGTTGGAGCTTTGCGTCGGATTGACGCCGGACATTCAAACCATCCAGAAAGGCATTGAACCCGCGCGAGAGATTGCCGATCTCGTCATCGCCGCGCGGCGCCAGCGGCAGCAATTCGGCATCGGGCAGGTCGCGTAGTTGCCCGAAGCGTCCGGCAACATCACGAATCGGTTGCACCACCCGGCGCGCGAACAAGACCGCCCCCACGCCCACGATAAGGAGCGACACCAGCATCGCCACGGTGGTGGTCCGTCCAATGGCCTGCGCTGAGCGATACCGCGTTTCTTCCGGAACCAAGATCGCAAGTCGCCAGCCGGGAGCGTGCAGGGCGACTTGACTAATGAGTACTCCACTTGCAGCATTGATCGTTACCGTCGCGCTGTGTGCTTCGGCCAGCTGGGCAATCAACGCTGGTTCTGCGTGCGAGCCGAGGCGTGCTGGATCGGGGTGATATACGAGGCGATCACGCCCGTCCAACACGATCAGCAGGCGATCTTCGCTAACGCCTGCTTTGCTGAACTCGCGGCGAATCTGGTGTGGGTCGTAGTTGATCAGCAGCAAGGCGACCGGGACCTCGCGCGAAGTCGCCAGATCGAAACGGCGAATCACTCGGGCTACCGTTACCACCTGGCGGTGGGCGGAGTCACGATTGAGGTTGGCCTGCACACCTGCCCAATGTATCCGGCTGGGAGCGGCCAGGGTCTCTGCGATCAACTGTTCGCGCGCCGTTACATCCAGGTTATTTGAAACCAGGGTGTCGCCGACGTGGTAGTGACTACCCCCCAAGGTAAAAATGTCGATGGAGACAAGGCCGTCCAGGTTGATGTAATTGTTGAGCACGTAGCCGATCTGCGCCTGGGTGGCCAGGCGCGTGAACACATCGCCATCGGGCGGCTCAGCCGAGACCGCCTCGACAATCTGCTCAACCCCGCTGATGTTAGCGATCAATGCTTCGATCTGCGCCATCTGCCCGTTGAGCAGGGCAGCCTTGTCGTGAGCCTGTTGAATCGCACTGCTGCGCGTCTCATGTTCCAGAGCCTGGTTCGACAGGTGTATCGCCGATAAGCCCACCACCAACAGTGGCAGGATGCTAAGCACAATCAGGTAGACAATGAAGCGCTGGGTGAGGTTCAGCCGCATCCGCCCCCCACCCATGAGCAACGGGCCGACTCCGCCAAGGGAGCGGCGAATTTGATCGTCATGATGTTCAAACGCAATCCCGGGCCTACTTCGGCGCGCTGACCAGCTCCACATCGATCAGCGTTTCTGATGGCACTTTTTCGCCCTTGAGCAGGCGAATCGCATACAGAACACCTTGATAACCTTGCTCCGCCGAGCGCTGGTCGACGGTAACCGCTAGCTTGCCCTGATCGACCATGGTCCGGATTTCGGGCAAGGCGTCGAAACCGGCCACCTTGACCGAGCTCAGCCCATTGTCGCTCAAGTATCGCAAGGCCCCCAGTGCCATCATGTCGTTGGCGGCGAACAGCAGGCCGATGCCCGGATGCAGCTCGAACATTTTCCTGGTTACCTCATAGGCCTCATCGATCTTCCAGTTGGCGGTTTCACTGGCAACCACTCGGATCGCCGTGTTCTCTGAAAACGCACGCTCCGCACCTTGCTTGCGCGCCTGCGCATTCTCGGCACTACGAATGCCTTCGAGAATGGCTGCCGTGGTCGGCACTTCAATCCCTGCGCTCAGCGCCTTGACCGCGAGATAGGCCCCCTTCTCGTTGTCCACGCTGATAAAGGGGTCAGCTCACGAAACGGAATAAATCGTCCGCTAGGCTGATGACATATTCAGTGGTCAGCAATGCGTTTGCGTTGTGCGAGGCAGCAGCGGTTGCTGATCGAAATCTGTCATGGCTCGGTTGTCTCTTGACGACCCTTGCCTGTCTGATGACGTCTGCAAATACTTTGGCGGCTTACCGATCTTCGGGCGGCCGTTCGAAGGAATTTCACGTCGGTCTCCTGCTCGGCCTTTGCTGCCGGTGGCTTCTGCCCGCGCCATCGGTCGGTATGCGGCCAGAAGCAGTCGTTGATTCCCTGCCGCTAACCTGCTGTCTCGCTTTGATAAATGACCAGCGATCGCTTCGCTGCCTTGAATTCTGGTTGCGGCAGCGGCGCCTTAAACGCCATCTTTGCAACGTAGCGACGGTCAAAAGCCTCCCGCGTCATACTCCGGAACGAGGTGTTTTCCATCGATGGCCCTCGCACCAAGTTTGCGGAACCACTGTACACCTCGCACCAACTGTCCGACAGGCCAGCATAGAACTTCGCATGGAAATCCTGTTTCGACTGGCCCGCCGAGACTACCTTGTTCTCCAGACCAAACTGCTCCAGGACGTCAACTGGCAACCCTGCTACTTGCATGGAGCGGCGGTACGCCTTCCAGGTGGTCGCTCGCGTCACGAATATAGCTATCCGCGAATCGAGCATACTGAGCAACCATTCCCAGATGCCCATCTGGTTCTCTGGCGAGAGGTATTGGTGACCGATGAAGGGCGAGGCCACCAAGACCTGGTCCGCTATAAGGTTCCACCGCATAACGAGCTTGGCGAGCAGGTCCATTGCGTCGTCCTTGGAGCGGATGCCGTCCAGGGTGTCTGACAGCGGAGCGCCAGACACATCGGCAAGGATGTAGTCGTCAATCTTTAACGGCGGTTGATCATCGTCGACGACAAACCGCGTGTAGTACGTCGCCACATGCTTCGCTCCGCATTCGCAGGCAAAGTGCACTTTCGCTACCACGTACTCGGCGTAGAACCTGCCCTTAAGCGCGTAGTGGACTCGGTACCGGTACTCCTTATTGATCTCCTCGAACTCTTCTACCAACTGCTGTCGAGCCAGTTGATCCAACGGATTAGCGCAAGAGCATTCATACAGTGGGCGTGCGGCATAGTCGTATTGAAGCCGGAGCACGTCCAGCTCCAGGTTGTAGACAGCAACCTGGTGAGCTACTGGTGCTTGAGCCAGTTCGATGTTTCCTTCTTCGCGCGACAGGATGGTGACGTCTGTGAAGGAGTCGTAGACGTCATGCAGATTCGCGATGCAGAAGGGCTCGGCGCAGCCCGAGCACTTCACCACCCAGTAACCAGGATCATTCGCCACCGGATTCGTCACATCAACGTACTGATGTGGCGTTCCACAGCGAGGGCACTTCGCGACATGATTGCGTTTACGCGGACCAAACGGGTTTTTCATATCGTCCTTCCTCGTCATCTTCCCGCAAGGTGGAGCGAGCTGTACCCGCTTTCGCCGCAGGGTGGTCACGTGAAAGCCACTGTCTGAGTGTCTACAACTTGTCGAGAAGGCAAGTTTACAGATCGAAGGAGCCGACGTTTGGTTGGATCTCCCCGTGGATGTCCGGCAACCAGCCCTATACAGCCGCAAAACTTCCGACGGTTCGATGTCTCCTCCCGCTTTCCCGTCACCCGTCATGGCCAAGGCAAAAGATGGTGCTCCACCTTCATGCTATGGCCGGGTCTGCATGTGTGCGTGGAACTAAAGCGAGTGGGCATCCCCGGTAGCGATGGGCGGTCCTGCTCGGCGGTCAGTCCAAGGGTAGCTGTGCGTGCCTTCATAACTTTGCGCAGACCACTACGCGCCCTGCCATTGTCCCCGTTCATGACGTAACCGATCATCGCCGCCATCGGAAGGCCTTTGGAATACTGGCCAGTCACGAAGCGCATCAGGCCGTCTTTGACATACGGGACACAAAGGGTACGCACGCGAGCTGCGTATGGCACGTTCAGCCGTTTGCATTCATAGGCCAGATAGACGTCTTCATCGTCCCCTACTGTCAGCACAAAGTCGATGCTGCTCGACAGGGACACGTTGCCGCTGACGTCCTCGACCAGAAGTACATACTGGTATGTGATCCGACCCGGCACCTTCTTCGTTCGTCTCAGGGCCGTCACGAGATGCTCGGTAATGTGGTCCTCATGCGTCATCGCGCCCTTCTTGGCCTGCAAAGGTCCAATGCAGATCGGCCAGGCAGCCTCAATCGCTTCAGACATTTGCTCCCCAAGATCTCGGAAATGAGCAAGCCAAGCATCAGGACTACCCGCCAGCATGGACCGCCCCCCCTTGCCCATGGCGAGCCGCTGCCGCTACGAACTCCGCGGCGATCTGCTCCGCGTCGGCCAATGCTGTGGATCGAAGCCAATGCCGCAACGCCGTTGGCTTCACGAGGTACATGTCATGGTCAACGACGAGACGCAGATCAGGTATCAATTGGACGTTGCCAGGCAAATCGATGGGAAGCTTTGCGGCGATCGACCCGAGGAAGTCGTTGAACTCGCCGGACGAGTCCTCGGTGTACGGCGCAATTTCATCGCCGATCGTTAGTTTCAACACCGCCACATCTGTGGAGTGCGCTGCCAACGAGGCTTTAACGGGCACGCGAAAGTGCGGCGAGAGCGCGTTGCATAGCATGTCGGCGTAGGCCGCCCGCTGATGCGAGCTGGCCTGCGCCCAAATGGACTGTAGGCCGGCGTTACGTCGGGGCTGCATAGCCGGAATGACAGAGTGAACCGTGTCTTCGACGATGGCCACGTCGCTGTCGTCGAGCCCGTAATACTCGAACACCAGACGGTCGATGACACCCAGCACATCTTGTTGCGAGGCAAGCAATTTCTTCGCGTTCGCCAGTTCCCCGTCGATCAGCTCCACCAACCCTCTTTCCGCATTCAGCGCCTTCGCAGGATCCGGCATGTTCTCAGGGTCGTCGAACGGCAGTTTCAGCAGTTCGCCTTGGTGGACCTTGGCTCGATCGGCTCCCAGATTCGCGGTGTCATGGAAATAGAACCAGGCCGCTAAGCTGCTATTCAGCACAGCCGTCAGCACCTTGGCTTTGCGTTCCTGACTAAGCGGCACGGCGATCGACTGAAGCGAATGCTGAAACACGACATCCTGTTCGCTGAATGCTGCCCGCACCCGGCCTACGGCCCGTTCCACCCCTTGCGGGATCAAAATGTGAGGACCGAAGAATCCGGCGTCGAACCCTGCCCGGTGCACGACGGACGTGTGCCAGGTATTGGTCTCTACACGTGGCAGGGCGACTACCTGGAACTGACTGGCATCCAGATAAGGCAGCTGGGTCACGATCTCAGCGGTGGTCGTCTGGTATTCAGGATCGTCCAGGCGGCTCTCCTGCGCTGGCTTGAAGCCCTGCCCAATCACCCAGTGCTTGTCCCGGTTGAAGTCAACCTTGGAGCGCTTGAAGGCCTTGAACTCCTGTACGAACGAGCCAATGGATGGGATCGTACGAAGGTATTGCAGTAGTCGCTCTTCGGGCGCCCGCGTCCACAAGCGACGCTTGAACGCGCTGGGATCCTCAGCGACCAGATCGGAGCGAAACGTCATACGATCGACGCGCGACAGCGTCACCAGCCGCTTGAGTCGCAGGTTGAGGTCAGCCTTGGGGACCCAATATTCGAAGCGGTAGGGAGCTTGTTCCTGATTCTGAGGGCCATACAACACGAAGGCGGTTGGGCGCTGCGCTCCATCGAATAGCTGGAAGCACAGATCGGACATGTTGATAATTCGGCGGATTCTGGACTTCTGCAGCAACATCCGGCGGGCGGCTTGGCTCTCGGTGTTGTGCAATATCCCCATGGCAGGCAGCAAAAATGCTACCAGACCGGTTGGCTTGACCTCTTCAAGGGCTTTCCACACGAATGCCCATGCAATGTCTTTGGCGGGCGCGAGGTAGCCCTTGGAAGTGGTCCAGCGTTGCGCCGTCGTCAGCTGTCCGGTACGGCCATTCCAAGGCGGATTGCCGATGATCACGTCAAACTGGTGCGCATCCTTGACGCTGAAGAAGTCCGATTGGGGACGCAGCGTCTTTCCATACAGAGGCGGCAGCAACTTGCCGGCCTCGATGAGCTTGGGCAAGTCCGAAGGACTCGATTGCTCAAGGAGTGCGATGTACAGCGAAAACGCCGCGACCCGCACTGCGGAAGAGTTGATGTCTCCCCCATGGAGGCGGTTCGCAATGGCCTTCAAGTCGGTCCACGTCGCATGCTGCATCTTCGTGATGTGGCAATGATGTGCGACTAGACGCTGAAACAACCGCACCAGGAAGATGCCAGATCCGCAGGCTGGATCGCAGTAGACGCCATTGGCCTTCTGTTCGTCGGTTAGCTCGTCCCACAGTTGGCTGACGACGATATCGGCCAAGAACATCGGGGTGTAGAAGGCCCCGTCAGCGCTCTTCTTTTCCGCCTCTTCCTTCAGGAATCTGTCGTACACCGCGCTGATGAGTCCGATCGACATGTACCGGAAGTCGTAGCCCCAGAACCGAAGCTGGCGGTCGGCCATGTTCTCGTGACCATGGCGGAACCGTGCAAGCACGGATAGGTGCTCAGGCTTGAGCTTGGGTGGAGTACCTTCTTCGGTCTCAAATGCGCAAGGGGCCTTGAAAAGATTTCCGTTGAAAGCGGCGTGTAGCCATGTGAACAGCACTTCAAAGGACGCAGGATCTCCGGCCCTGAGCAATTCAAGCAAAGTGGCATAGCGGTCCTGCGAAGCAGCACGAAATACCGCTTCACCGATGATCTGGCGGTCCTCCAGGTAGGCGACGAACATGGTTTGCATCAGCAGCGCCTGAGCGGCGTCTGTGCCCAATTCGTCCTTGAGGCTGCGAAACGCCGTCAACAGGTTGGCCAGAAGAACGCTATCAACACGATTGTCCGGATTGAAATAGTCATCGTTCTCAAACCAGAACCGGCCAGACTCCGCCGAGTCGAGCAATTCGCGCAGCGCCAAGGCATCGTCGAGAAGGGAGAGCGTCTTGACTAAGCGCGGGTCTTTGCCGCGGCTCTCGTCGCGGCGCAACGGGCGCTGTACCAGCGAGTACGCCGTCAATTCGTCACTGCGAACGACGAGCAGCATGCTCATCAAACCCTGGTTCCACAGAATCCGATGAAGCTCGTCGATGCGCTCTATGGGAACGAGGGGATCGTTCAGAAAGCCGATCGTGGGAACGCCATTGATGCAGCTGACAGCCGACAGGCCCAACTCATCGAGTGCAAAGCGAATCGCCTCGGCATGCGCGCCAGCGGCGACCTTGCTGCCGACTGCATAGAACTCGGGGGGGCGGCGACGATCGAGCGCCAGCGCCTTCGACCAGCGGGAATCGATGACCGCGCTCATGAGCGGAACCGCCGTGGTTGCATCGGGGCCGTGACGCTGACCGACACCCAGGCGCTCTGGTGTTCAGTCATTGGTGAACCCCAGCGTGGTCTGCTTGTCTCCTGCGAACCGTCCGCCGATTGCGCCGCCGCGCGGCCGCTTCTTGACGGGCTGTACTCGCGCCATGACAGGTTTGTAATCGATATGGCGAGCGGACATTTCAGCAAGAAGACTGGCGATTAATGCGAGATGCATGGGGACTTCGCCCCGCTTCTTATAGTTGGAAACCGAGTTGGGCTGCATGCCAACAAGGTCAGCAAAGCGCTTGATACTGAGACCCGCCTTGTTTAGCTCGCCAAGAAAATCGTCGTAGGTCACGGCACGATCGGGTCATTATTTAATGAGACTTTAATACATAAAAACATGAGGCTCAACCAAAAAAATGCCAGTCGGTTTCGCACCGGTCGGCACCACGGTTACCAGAGCCTTGTTGAGCGGATCGTCGCACGGGCTTCACGTCGGCGAGTGTTACTTGTCGCACACCAGGCAGCTATGCGGGTAAATGCTCACCGCGTACTGCCGACCGCGAGCGGAAACTCCGCAGTCCCGCTCGTGCGACCGCTTCAGGCTGGTAGGGGTCATCGGCACTTGCGGACACGGGAGACTTCGGTAACCGGCGCTGAGCGGCCTCAAAAGCTCGATTCGTGCTTCTCGGAGCGGCGTCGATCCACCTTGTAGGCTGTGCACTGCACCTGGACCCCGTCAACGTGATGGACCTCGACGGATGTAGGATCAACGCGCAGCGTCGCCTCCCTGAAGTCGTCGCTCCAACGAGGAGCGGATTCATGATGCGACAGAAACCCGAACACGTCGTCGTCCTCTTTCGGGGGTAGTGAAGCTGGCGGCGGCACCATCTCGCTTACTGAGTAGTCGGTCACCCAACCGTCTTCGGCCCCATACCCTCTGTACACCTCGAACTCAGTCCCTTTCGGGAAATCCATCGCTTCAATCCGCGCCGCCTTATGAAAGAGGACAATGTTGCGACCCTCTTTCGATTGGGCCGATTGGAAGATGATCCCGTCGAGGCGCGGCTCGTTTTCCGTTGCTAGGAAGTCAGCGATAGCCTGCGTCGCCAGATAGTCGAACGCTTCGTCATCGGGCATGACTGGCCGTGTGATCCGCAGACCAAGGGATTGCAGGAAAGCAGCACGCTCAAGTCGGTTCTTCAGGGATGGATCGAAGATGCTTCCCCGGTCGTGCACCTTCTCCAGCGCGGTAAGGTCCAGCAAGCGCAGCGGACGGATGATGACGAACTTGGCGACGGCGACCTTGCTGCCCACGGGAGGACGCACCTCGGCTATTGCCACGCCCGCAGCTGTCGCGCCGTAGAATACAGAGATGCCGCGCGCGTTCATCCGGCCTGCACTGGCGAGCCGTGCCGGAGGCGAGCCGAGATGGAGTTCCGGGCGACACAGTGCTTCTTCGAGCTTCTCGTCCGCTTGGAACACGCGCGCGCGATAGAGATGATTGAGCGCGAACTGCGGTCCTGCATCGACGACGAGTGGGCGAGCGTCCCTCGTCCTCAGCTTGTCGATGTCACCGAATACCGAGGCAAGATGCGCTGCGGCGGTACGGCTGAAGAAACGGGCTTCTTTCTTCAATGACTCCTCGAAGCAGCGCCACTCCTCGTGCCAGACCTGAGAGTTCGGTCCCGTCTCCTCGTAGTATGAGTCGGGGGAGAACTCGGTCTCCTCTCCCATGGCGGCTGAATCGAAGTCACCGTGCATGTCATCGAGGATCGCCAGCACGTCCTTCGCAGCCTGGCGCGAAATTTCCGCTGCACCTTCTATCGCATCAAGGACTGGATCGCCATCACGCTCCCACTCGTAGTCAGACTCCCGGTCAGAGAGCAGACTCTGTTGCCATGCTGTCGGCTGGTCGGAGGTGCGGATGAAGTGCTGCTCGAACGCACTCCCGATCCGGTCAGCAAGGTCCTCGACCGTCCAGCACTGAGCCGCCTCGTCGCAATAGGAACACTCCGCTTCGTCGCCAGTGCGGTGGATCTCTTGGGAGAGGTAAGACTCGCCGACGCACCCGTAGCAGACACGTTTGGTTTTAAGTTCGTCGCTGTCGTCAGAATGAAGCATGAGTGTTGCACCTCCTTTTCCTCCGCATATAAGCATACCGGTTAGGGCACATTGAGCGAGGGAGGCATTTGGCAGTCCGGCAGACTAGCCGACCCATCCGCAAATTTGTTAGCGAAATGAGGGTATCCGCAATCCGCGGTTGATTTTCCATTTTCAGTGGTTCAACACCACGAGTTTAATGAACCGAGGACCTGCCGTTCCACGGCACTGAGCGCCGTGCGGCCGCTAAAGGCTCGATTGCTGACCGACCGTCGGCATGCGCTGTCCGGCTGCTTTTGCCGAAGAGCTGCTCAACAGGCACCCACCAAAGAAGACAGCGCACCTCAACAAAGCGTTGAGCCAGATCAGATTGGCAACAATCATCCCTTTGGCACCACCTCCACGACAAATCGCACTCGCGAAATAGAGTGCAATCGACCACTTTTGCGATGTCTACACGGCGTCTACACGAACAAAAAGGGCTTAGGGAGAAATTCCCTAAGCCCTTGATTTTATGGTGCTGCTGACCGGAATCGAACTGGTGACCTACTGATTACGAATCAGTTGCTCTACCGACTGAGCTACAGCAGCGAAGGGGGCTGATTCTAGCGAGCCGGTCCGAAAACTGCAAATACTCGCGATGCGCATCGCAACCCGCCGTTCATCGTCCGGAAACAACTGCCGGGCGCTTGTGGATCGCGCTTGGCGCGGGGGCTCGACTAGAGTCACCCTAGGCCAAACGGATCAAGACCATGAATCGCGGATTTACCCTTATCGAGCTGCTGATCTCCGTTGCCATACTCGCCATCCTGGCCAGCGTGGCGGCGCCGGGGTTTACGCGGATGATTCAGGACAATCGCGTCACCACCGAAGCCAACGGCTTGTTGTCGTCGATCACCCTGGCGCGCTTCGAGGCGATCAAACGCGGGGTGACGGTGACCGTTACCCCCACCGCCGGCACGTATGCCTCGGGCTGGTGTGTTCATACCGGCGCCAATTGCACGGCAGGGACGATTCGCAACAACGAGGCGCTCACCGGCGTCTCGCTGGGCGGCGCCTCGGCGTCGACGGCGATCGCGTTCGACAGCTTTGGCGTCAATGCAGCGCAAGCGGCGCGCACGATCACGATCGCCCCACCGGGCTGCGCGAGTGGCGAGGTGCGGCTGCGGACGCTGACCATCAATCCCTCCGGACACGGTGCCATTACGGTAGGAGCCTGCCCCTGATGTTTGCCCACTCCGCTCCTCGCCCGCCCCTCGTGGCGATTCGGTCCGGTCAGTCGGGGTTCACGCTGATCGAGGCACTGGTTGCGATGGTTGTGTTGTCGCTGGGCCTGCTGGGGCTTGCGAGCCTGCAGATCAACGCGCTCAAGTTCAACCAGACGGCGCATCTGCGCACCCAGGCGGCGACCCAGGCGTATCGCATGCTCGACACGATGCGGGCGAGCCGGAGCGCGGTTTCCAACGGGAATTTCGATGTTGCGCTGAGCGCCAAACTGACGGGCGGCACGCTCTATGGCGACGAAGTCAATGGGTGGAAGACAGCCCTGGCAAGCCAACTCCCAAGTGGTGATGGCAGCATTTGCCGCCTCGCCACGGCCGACCCGAGCAGCGGGTGTGGAGCCGGGAGCTTTGTACTCATCACCGTGCAATGGAACGAGGCCAACGACCCGAAGGCGACGCGGGCGCTGCAGCAGTTCCAGCTTGTTTCACAGGTGGCACCATGACTCAGCCGTACAACACCTTGCGCGCGTCCCCCATCCGCCAGCGCGGGCTGTCCCTGATCGAGTTGATGGTCGGCATGCTGATTGGGCTGCTGCTCATCGGCGGCATGATTTCGGTCTTCGCGGCCAACAAGCAGACCTATCGCTATAACGAGGAGCTCGCCCGGCTGCAGGAAAACAGCCGCTTTGCGGTTGAATTCATTCAGCGCAGCCTGCGCATGGCCGGCCACATCGGCTGCCCGGAGCTGAACGCGCCGCCCACGGCCTTGCAACGCGCCTCGCTGGTGCCGGCCCTCGACCTGAAGACCATCACCGCCGTCACGGCGTACCGGTACTCCACCTCCAATCCGGGCGTCCTCGCCTCGATGGGCATGAGCGCCAAGTCCGGGACCGATGTAGTGACGGTCACCTATGGCTCCGGCGCCTCGGCCACGCTCGATGCGGTGGTGCAGGCCGGCGACGATAGCCTGGTGATCAAAAACAACGCGCTGGGCTTCAAGCAAGGCGAGGTGGCGCTGATCTCCAACTGCGAGCAGGCGGAGTTGTTCAGCATCAGCAACACGCCGGCCAGCGGCAACAGCGTAACCCTGGAGCACAAGGCAGGGGGCGGCAACAACCCCGCCGGAACCCATTGGGCGTGGGCTGAGGACGCACGCATCATGCGCCTGAATCAGCAAATCTTCTTCATCGGCCCGTCGACCGGGCGGACCACCAACCGTCAGGGCAACGCCTTCAATTCGCTGTATGTCGGCACCAACGAAATGGTGGAGGGGGTCGATGACATGGTGATCACCTATGGCGTGCCGGCGTCGGCCGGCGGCACCGAGGTGAGCCAGTATGTTGACGTAACCGCGGTGACCGACTGGAGCGATGTGCTGGCAATCAAGATTGAATTGCTGATGGCCAGCGTCGATGACAACGCAATTACCGAGAACCAGACCGTCACCTTCAACGGCACCGCCGCAACCAAGACCGACCACCGCATGTATTCGACGGCGGCCACGACCATTTCGCTTCGCGGCAATGTCGACTGAAGGCGCCACGACAATGAAGCCACTGAATTCAATCACTCGTCGCCAGAACGGCTCCGCACTCATCGTCGGCGTGATCTTTCTGCTGGTGATGACCATGCTTGGCCTGACCGCGATGCAGACCACCACGCTCGAAGAGCGCATGGCCGGCAACATGCGCGATCGCGGGCTGGCATTCCAGGCCGCGGAAATGGCGCTGCGCGCGGGCGACGCCGACGCGCTGACCAGCCCGACCGGCTACGGCGCGTTCGACTATCTGGGCAACCCGGCTCCCGACGAAACGACGGACGCCAACTGGCAGAGTGCCCCCAATTTGCGTCCGTGGAATCCGGGCCTGACGACGCTGTCAAGCTCGAGCGCGGCCTTCCCGAAATTCAGCGAAGAGCCGAAATACTGGATCGAAAAACGCCCCAACCGCACGGAGGGCGGATCGCTCGAAGGCGGCGTCGCACCGCCGATCGAAGTCTACGACATCACCGCACGCTCCACCGGCGCGAGCGGCACGGCCACCGTCATTCTGCGCTCGACGGTCGTCAATTGAACCGCGCGGCCCACACACAAGCAGGTGCCATCATGACCCAAGCCCCTCACCTCAAGCCTCGCCACATCGCCCTCGCGCTGGCTTCGTGCGCCGCGCTGGCCGGCACGCTGCCGGCACACGCGGCGTCACTGGCGATTGCCCAAGTCCCGCTCTATCTCGGCGGCACGGTGGAGCCCAACATCCTGTTCGTGCTCGACGATTCCGGCTCGATGTACTGGTCGTTCATGCCCGACAGCATTTACGGCAACCGCACCACCGACCGCGCAAAATCGAGCACCTACAACAAGATCTACTACAACCCCAATCTGGTCTACAGCGCCCCGCTGGACAAGGACGGCAACAAGCTGGCCGATGCCAGTTTTACCGACGCCTGGTTCGACGGCTACGACCTGGCCAACCGGAACAAAAAGAGCAACAAGACCGATCTCTCGAAATCGTTCCGCCCAACCTGGTATTACGCCGGCACATCCACGGAATGGGCGGGCAGCGCGGAACCGGCGTATTACTACGAATACAATCCGAGCTGCGGCAACACCGACAACGACAGCTGCTACACCAAGCGGCTGGTTGCAGGCTCCGGCCAGGAACAGAACTTTGCCAACTGGTACTCCTACTACCGCAATCGCATGTATGCCGCCAAGGCTGGCGTGAGCCGCGCCTTCGGCACCCAGGGCACGGGCATGCGCGTCGGTTATGGGCGCATCAACAAGAGCAGCGGCACAATCGACGGCGTGTCCACATCGACACTCGATCGCGGGGTGCGCGACTTCAGCGATGTCGATATTTACGGCAACACCACCAACAATCGCGATGACTACTTCTCGTGGCTGTTCACCCAGCAACCGACCGGCAGCACGCCCCTGCGCCGCGCGCTGGATGCGGCAGGCCAGTATTTCGAGCGTACCGACAGCAAAGGGCCGGCCAGCACCACACCGGGCGTCTCTGGCGGCAAGGACTTGTCGTGCCGGCAAAACTTCACCATCCTGACGACGGACGGTTACTGGAGTGAGGGCAGCTCCTACGACGCAGCAACATCGGCGGCGCGCCAGAACCAGGACGGCTCCAATGGCGCCGTCATCACCGGCCCCAACAACATGACCGGTCAGTTTCTCGGCGTCGCCCCGTTTGCCGACAGCCGCTCCGACACCCTGGCCGACATCGCCGCATATTATTGGAAGCGCGACCTGCGCACCGACCTGACCAACAACGTCCCGGCCAATTCCGACGACCCGGCCTTCTGGCAGCACATGGTCACCTTCGGCGTCGGTCTGGGCGTCGATGGCACGATAGCCCCGGCCAGCGCCTTTGCGGCCATCGCCACCGGCGCCGATCCGGGCTGGCCCAACCCCTTCTCGTCGAACCCGGCCAAAATCGACGATCTGCTGCACGCGGCACTGAACAGTCGCGGTCAGTTCTTCAGCGCAGGCGACCCCGACACCTTCGCCACCGCGCTGTCCGACACCCTGGCGGCCATCAACGCGCGCACCAGCTCCGCCGCCACGGTGGCCTCGAACTCCGCCCGCCTGAGCACCACCACCTTGCTGTATCAGGCCAGCTTCGACAGCGACGGGTGGACCGGCGACATGCTGGCCTACAAGATCGAGCAGGACAAATCGAAAAGCACCTATGGTGAGCCCATCGTGCCGGCCACCTGGCAGGCCAGCAAGAAGATTCCTGCCGCCAGCGCACGTACGCTGGTCACCTACGACGCCAACACCAAAAAAGGCATCACCTTCACGTGGGCCAACCTGAACACCACCCAGAAGACCGCGCTGTCCAACGACAGCAGCCTGCTCGACTGGGTGCGCGGCGACCAGAGCAAGGAACAAGCCAAGGGCGGCACGTTCCGCAACCGCAAGAGCATCATGGGCGACGTGGTGAACTCCGACCCGGCCTATGTCGGCACGGAGGACTACAACTACGCACTGGCCGCGTCGCTGAGCAACAGCGAGCGTGCGGCCTATGGCACACGCCGCCTCTCCTCCACCTTCCTGAGCCGCAAGCCGATGCTGATCTTCGGTGCCAACGACGGCATCTTGCACGGCATCGACGCCACGCTGGGCAACGAGCGCTTCGGCTTCATCCCGAACACGATCCTCTCCGGCCTGCCCGCACTGGCGGCCAGCAACTACACCCACAAGTACTACGTCGACGGCGCGCCCCGCGTCGCCGATGCCATCGTTGGCAGCACATGGAAGACGGTGCTCGTCGGCTCGACCGGCGCGGGCGGAAAGTCCTACTTCGCGCTGAACGTTGAAGACGCCTACAACTTCAGCACCAGCGACGTGATGTGGGAAATTTCCAACGCCACCAGCGGATTCAGCGAACTGGGCTACAGCATCGGCCAGGCCTCGATCGTGCGCACCGAGAGCGGCCACTGGGTCGCGATCTTCGGCAACGGCTACAACAGCACCTCGCAAACCGCCCGGCTGTTCGTGGTCGACCTGGCCAACGGCAACAAACTGGCCGAGATCGACACCAAGGTGGGCAGCACCAGCACCCCCAACGGGCTGGCCACGCCGATCGCAATCGACGCCAACCGCAACGGCTCGGTCGATCTGGTGTATGCCGGCGACCTGTACGGCAACCTGTGGAAGTTCGACTTCAGCGGCAACAGCGTCAGTTCGTGGAAGGTCGCCTTCGGCTCCAGCACCTCCCCCAAGCCGCTGTTCATCGCCAAGGACGGCAACGGCAACCCGCAGCCGATCACCGCCAAACCCCAAGTGGGCAGCCACCCGGACGGCGGCACGATGGTGTACTTCGGTACCGGCAAGTATTTTGAAACCGGCGACAACACCGATCTGGCCATTCAGTCGCTGTACGGCGTGCGCGACGAATGCGGCCTGGCGATGACGAGTTGTACCGCCAGCGGCGCCTCGAAGGTCGCACGCGGCAATCTGCTGCAACAGACCATCACCTACGAAGGCGCGCAAACCTTCAACGGCAACCAGTGGGAGATCCGCCAGTTCTCGCAGAACGCGGCAACCACCAGCCACCGCGGCTTCTATGTCGACCTGATCTACCAGAGCAACGCCAAGGGCGAACGCATTCTGGCCACACCGCTGCTGTGGGCCGACCGGGTCATCTTTGTCAGCGCGATTCCGGACGACGATGCCTGCGCCGGCGGTGGCTCGAGCTGGATCATCGAGCTCGCCCCCCAGACCGGCGCGCGGACCGACTTCAGCGTGTTCGACCTCGCCAAGGACGGCACCTACGGCGCCTCCAGCGAATACAACCAGAAGGCGGTCAACGCCCGCAAGGTGGTCGGCGGCATGATCAAGAACCTGGGCCAGCTCCGCGGTGCGGACGGCAAGACCCACAAGTACGGCTCGACCTCGACCCGCTCCATAGACACCAGCACCCAGCAAAACAGCGGCAGCCGCCGCATCTCCTGGCGTCAGATTCAATAACGAGGATGACGGACATGAAAAACGCACTCTTGCGCATCGCCCTGACTGGCTTCGCCGCCTTGCTGCCGCTGGTCGGCGGCAGCGCCCTCGCCCAGACCACCATGACCATGCCGCTGGAAGAGATCGGCGTCATCACCGAGGTGAGCCCTGCCACCTCGACGATCAGCGTCGATGGCCGCAAACTGAAGGTGACGACCGCCACTCGGGTCACCGCCGACGATCCGGGGCTGGCCTACTCGCGCGTATCGCGCAGCTGGCTGGGCCGACGTGTCGGCATGGACACCAATGCCGGTGTCGTCCGGCAGCTGCACATCTTTGATTCCGGCAACTGACCGACGGGGGAGCGCCGTGACCAATGCACGCAAATCGATGCTCGGCTTCACGCTGATGGAAGTCATGATCGTCGTCGCCATCATCGGCATCCTCGCCGCCATCGCCCTGCCAAGCTACCGCGAGTACATCATGCGGACCAACCGGAACGAATGCAGCGCGCAGATGATGGGCATGGCCGGCGCGCTGGAGCGACGCTTTTCAACCCTCGGGCGCTACGACACCGGCGGCACCCCGGCCGGGTTCACCTGCCCGACCGACGGTGGCGCGACAACCTATACGCTGACCGCCGCGCTGGCGGCCAACACCTTCACCCTGACCGCCACCCCGGCCGGCGGGCAGACCAACGACAAATGCGGCAACCTGACCCTCACCGACACGGGCGCCAAAGGCGTCAGCAAGAGCACCGTCTCCGCGTGCTGGCACTGACCGCTCACCTGCCCGGGCGGCGCATTCCGCCGCGACACGGCTTCACGTAGACTGGGCGGCATCCTTCCGCCCCAGGACACCGCGATGCCCGCGCCCCCGATTGCCGCCGTAGCCTTTGATGCCTTCGGCACCCTGTTTGACGTCCATGCCGTTACCGCCTGCGCCGACAGCATGTTTCCCGGCCGCGGCGCAGCGCTGTCGCAGCTATGGCGCAGCAAGCAGATCGAATACACCTTTCTGCGCACGCTTTCGCAGCGCTACCGCAACTTCGAGGTGGTCACCGCAGAGGCCCTGCATTTCGCCGCGCACGCCCTCCACCTCCCGCTGGACGATGCCGGCGCCGAGCGCCTGATGGCGCAATATGCCTGTCTGGCGCCTTTCCCCGAGAACGGTGCGGCGCTGCGCGCACTGCGCGAGCTCGGCATTCCGCTGGCCATCCTGTCCAACGGAACCCCCGCCATGATCGCCGCCTGCGTTGCCAGCGCCGGCTTCGACGGCCTGTTCGAGCACATCCTGTCGGTCGACACCGTGCAGCAGTTCAAAACCACCGACGCGGCCTATCAGCTCGCACCCGATGCGTTCCAGGTGCCGCCAAGCAATATTTTGTTCGTGAGCGCCAACGGCTGGGACGCTGCCGGCGCCACCTGGTTCGGCTTCACCACGTTCTGGATCAATCGCAGTGGCCAGCCACGCGAATGCCTCGGCGTCGAACCCAGCATGGAAGGCACCCGGCTGACCGAAGTCGTCGATTTCGTGCGCGCCCGGCACCCGGCCGACCGGCCATGAACGCGGCCGACGCCGCGCTGCTGGGGCTGGCGGCGTTTCTGGCCGGGGGCATGAACGCGCTGGCAGGCGGCGGCACCTTCTTCTCCTTCCCGGTGCTCCTCGCCATCGGCGTCCCCCCGGTCACCGCCAACGCCAGCAACGCAGTCGCGCTGTGGCCGGCCAGCCTGTCCAGCGCCTACGCCTACCGCGACGCCCTGCGGCGCTTTCGCCATCGCCTCCCGGCCCTCACGCTGGTTGCCTTTGTTGGCGGACTGCTCGGCGGCCTGCTCCTGCTAGCCACCCAGGACCACCTGTTCTCGCGCCTGATTCCGTGGCTGCTGGGCCTGGCCACGGCCCTGTTTGCACTCAGCGGACGGCTCGCCACCTGGCTGTCGAAACGCAAGGGCAGGCCAGCCGGCTGCGATACCAACACCCCCGGCGGTCTGGCGTTTCAGTGCCTGGTATCCATCTACGGCGGCTTCTTCGGCGCGGGCATGGGCATTGTCATGATTGCCGCCCTGGCGATTCAGGGGCACACCGACCTGAATCACATCAACGCCCTCAAGAACTGGCTGTCCGCGGTCATCTACAGCGTTGCGGTCGCCACCTTCGTGCTTGCCGGCGCGGTCAGCTGGCCGCACACCCTGGTGATGCTCGTCACCGCCGTCGCCGGCGGGTATGCCGGAGCACGGCTGGCGCAGCGTCTGCCGGCGGTGTGGCTGCGGCGCTTCATCACCACCACCGGCTGCCTGCTGACGACCTACTATTTCCTGAAGTAATCCACCGCCAGTCCGGTTGCGCCGTGGTTTGCCTAAACCATCCGGCTGTCCGATACTGGCCCTTTGCCCAACCTTGGCCGCCATGCAGCCCAAGCCCGCCCAGCGCTATTACTGGAAAAAGAACATCCGGCTCACCCTCGTGCTGTTGGCCGCGTGGTTTGTCGTAACCTTTGTTGCCGGCTATTTTGCAGCCGAACTCAACCAGTTCAGCTTCTTCGGCTTCCCGGTCGGCTTCTACGCCTTCGCCCAGGGCGCGCTCATTGCCTACCTGCTGATCGTTGCCATCTACGTGCGCTACATGAACCGCCTCGACCGCGACTGGGCGCACGAATCGATACCGGGCGAAGCACGCACGCGCTTCCCCGCGACGCGGGACAATTGAGCGCACACACCCTCGGCGCACTTATCGCCCCATAAAGCTTGTTAAGGTTTCTGTAAGTTTTCCTCTCGATACTTCGGTCAGCCCAGCACTTTCCAGCAGTGCGTGGTTTGTCGACATGCCTTGTCTGGATCACTGGTGGAGGGCGTCAGGAGTCATTCTGGCAACCGAAGTCGGACGCGGTCCGGAGATTGGCTTTTAACAATATTTGAGAGGAGATTAGCGATGGATAAGTCAGGTGAAGCCTACTGGCGTGCCACTCTCGGCCTACTTACACCGATTCTCGTAGTCTGGTTTATCGTTTCTTTTGGATTCGGGATCATTCTGCAACCCATGCTGGACGGCATCATGCTCGGCGGTTATCCGCTTGGCTTCTGGTTTGCCCAGCAGGGTTCCATCTACATTTTCGTGGCACTGATTTTCTTCTACGCCAAGAAAATGGGTCAGATCGACCGCGAACACGACGTACACGAAGACTGAGGAGAACAGACGAATGGATCTTAGAACCCTAACCTATATCGTCGTCGGGGCCTCCTTTGCCCTGTACCTCGGTATCGCCTTCTGGGCACGCGCTGGCTCCACCAGCGAATTCTACGTTGCCGGCGGTGGTATCCACCCGGTTGCCAACGGTATGGCCACCGGCGCTGACTGGATGTCGGCAGCCTCGTTCATCTCGATGGCCGGCCTCATCGCCTACAACGGCTACGGCGCCTCGCTGTTCCTGATGGGCTGGACCGGCGGTTACGTGCTGCTGGCCATGCTGCTCGCTCCGTACCTGCGCAAGTTCGGCAAGTTCACGGTGCCCGAGTTCATCGGCGATCGTTACTACTCCAACACCGCGCGCGTCGTTGCCGTGGTCTGCCTGATTCTCGCCTCCATCACCTACGTGATCGGCCAGATGAAGGGTGTTGGCGTGGCCTTCTCGCGCTTCCTTGAAGTGGACTACGACACCGGCCTGTACATTGGTATGGCGATGGTGTTCTTCTACGCCACCCTGGGCGGCATGAAGGGCATTACCTACACCCAGATCGCACAGTACGTGATCCTGATCTTCGCCTACACCATCCCGGCCATGTTCATCTCGATGAACCTGACGGGCAACCCGCTGCCGCAACTCGGCCTGGGTTCGACGATGGCAGACGGCTCGGGCATGACGCTGCTGGCCAAGCTGAACCTCGTGGTGACGGAACTGGGCTTCAAGGAATACACGACCAGCACCATCGCCGGGCGCTTCGACATGGCGGTCTACACCATGTCGCTGATGATCGGTACCGCGGGTCTGCCCCACGTTATCGTTCGCTTCTTCACGGTGACCAAGGTCGCTGACGCTCGTTCGTCCGCTGGCTGGGCGCTGGTGTTCATCGCGATCCTCTACACGACCGCCCCGGCTGTCGGCGCGATGGCTCGCCTGAACCTGCACGCCACCATCCAGACGGGTGAAGTCGGTTCGCCGGAAGGCAACCTGGCCTACGAGAACCGTCCGCAGTGGTTCAAGAACTGGGAAAAGACCGGTCTGCTGCAGTTCGAAGACAAGAACGGCGACGGCCGCATCCAGTACTACAACGACAAGAACCCGGAAATGGTCGCCAAGGCTGAATCCTACGGTTGGAAAGGCAACGAGATGGTCAAGGTCGACCGCGACATCATCGTGCTGGCCAACCCGGAAATCGCCAAGCTGCCGAACTGGGTGATTGCCCTGGTTGCTGCTGGTGGTCTTGCCGCCGCACTGTCGACGGCTGCCGGTCTGCTGCTGGCCATCTCGTCTGCCATCTCGCACGACTTGATGAAAGGCATCTTCATGCCGAACATTTCGGACAAGTTCGAGCTGAACGCGGGTCGTGTCGCAATGGCGGTCGCCATCATGTGCGCCGGCTACCTTGGCCTGAACCCCCCGGGCTTCGCGGCCGGCACGGTGGCTATCGCCTTCGGTCTGGCGGGTGCATCGATCTTCCCGGCGCTGATGATGGGCATCTTCTTCAAGCGCATGAACAAGGAAGGTGTGATCGCCGGCATGATCGCGGGTATCGCCGTCACCATGCTGTACGTGTTCCAGCACAAGGGCATCTTCTTCGTGAAGGGCACCGAGTTCCTGGGCGACCTGGGCCCGAACTGGTTCCTCGGCATTCAGCCGAACGCCTTCGGTACCATTGGCGCCATTGTTAACTTCACGGTCGCCATGATCGTCATGAAGATGACCCCGGAGTGCCCGCCGCACATCCAGGACCTGGTCGAGTCCATCCGCACCCCGCGTGGTGCAGGTGCTGCTACCGGCCACTAAGCCGACATCACGCCCCGGCGTGACTCGGAGCCCCCGCCTCGGCGGGGGCTTTTTCGTTCACCCGGGCAAAAACACCGGCCCTTGGGGAAAACGCCGATAACAGCCGCGCGCACGGGGTGATAGCCTCGTTAGCGAATTTCAACCACCTGAATTGAGGCCCCCGATGTACAAGCACATCATCGTCGCCGTCGACGACAGCCCCACCTCCCGTCGCACCATTGCCGAAGCCGTCGCGCTGGCCAACGCCAGCAACGCCGAACTGACGGTTGTCCACGCGGTAGACGAAGCCTTGTTTGCGCACTTCAACCGCACCACCCTGGCCAACCGCGACGCGGTGCAGTCTGCGCTGATCAGCGAAGGCCAGGCGGTGCTCGACGCCGCGATCGCCACCGCCCAGGCGGCAGGCGCAACGCCCAAATCACGTCTGCTGACCTCGGAACACCTCTCGATCTCCGAACAGATCGTGCTCGCCGTCAAGGATCTCCATGCCGACCTGCTGGTCGTCGGCTCGCACGGCCGGCGTGGCGTGCAGCGCATCTTCCTCGGCAGCGTGGCCGAACGCCTGCTGCGCAAGGTCGACATCTCCGCCATGATTGTGCGCGGCGTCGGCTGACCCCACGCATTCCGCATTGCCCCTCGCGCCGCCGCCCGGCCCCCGCCGGTCCGGCGGCGCCGCTGCATCGACCCGGGCAGGCTGCTATGATGCGCAGCATCGGCCGGGATCCACGCACCGCCGCCCGGGACCGAACGCACCCACCACTTCTTGATTGCACCGCGGACGCAACACGATGTCTCTGGATTTTGTTCAGGCGGGATTCCAGGCGCTGGGCCTGAATCCCGCCGCAAGCGGCCTGACCACACAAGTTTTTATCGTCGTCGTCACCGTACTGGCGATCAACCTGAGCCTGGGTATCGTGCTCAAGCACCTGCTTGCACGCGCCAGACAAACCAAGCTGGTATGGGATGACGCGGCACTTGACGCCATCGGCCGGCCGCTGCGCCTGCTGATCTGGCTACTCGGGCTGGCCTTTGCCGCCGACATGGTCGGCGCGCACACCGACGCTCCCATCTTCGAAGCCGTCGACCCGATCCGCAAGACCGGAACCATCGCCCTGCTGGCATGGATGGTGACGCGCCTGATCCACAATACCGAACTCGGTCTGATCGCCCATCGTGCCCAACGCGAGTTGCCCACCGACGAAGCCACCGTCGCCGCGATCGGCAAACTGCTGCGCCTCGCGGTGATCATCACTGCCGTGCTGATCACCTTGCAGTCGCTCGGTTTCAGCGTCTCCGGGGTGCTCGCCTTCGGCGGCATCGGCGGCATCGCGGTAGGCTTCGCCGCCAAGGACCTGCTCGCCAACTTCTTTGGCGCGATGATGATTTACTTCGACCGCCCATTCATCGTCGGCGAATGGATTCGCTCTCCAGACAAGGAGATCGAAGGCACGGTCGAAGAAATCGGCTGGCGCCTGACCCGCATCCGGCGCTTCGACAAGCGGCCCATCTACGTTCCCAACGCGCTGTTCACCCAGATCACCGTCGAGAATCCGTCGCGCATGACCCACCGCCGGATTCTGACCACCATCGGCATTCGCTATGACGACCTGAACGCGATGCAGGCGATCACCGACGACGTGCGCCAGATGCTCATCGACCACCCCGAGATCGCCAGCGATCAAACCCTGATCGTGCACTTCGACGCGTTCAGCGCCTCATCGCTCGACTTCTTCATCTACACCTTCACGCACACCACGCAGTGGGTGAAATTCCACGAGATCAAGCAGGACGTGCTGCTGCGCGTGGCCGACATCATCGCCACGCACGGCGCGCAGATCGCCTTCCCCACCCGCACGCTGCACCTGCCAGACAATCTGCGAATCGAATCGGCGCAGGATCTCGTCGGCGCCAGCACACCGCTCAAGACATAAAAAACGCGCCCCGCAAGGCGCGCGTGCCGTAGGCCATGCGCCTCAGCGCCCGCCGAGCAACCCGCCAAGCATCGACAAGCCCTGCTGAAGCATGTCGTTGTCGCCCGACAGCTCGCCGGCCGGCGACAACTTGTCGACCAGCCCCGGCAGGGCCTCGGCCAGCCCGCCAGCGACCTGGTCGTTCGACACGCCGAGCTGACCGGCCAGCTGCGCCAGCAGATCGGGGCCGATGGCCGAACCGATCTGCCCGGCATCGACCGCCGCATTGCTGCCCGAGCCCAGCCACGACGCCACCTGATCACCCAGTCCGGCATCCTGCAGCTTGGCCAGCACGCCAGGCAACCCGCCTTCGGCATTGTTGATCAAAGCGGTCACCATCTGCACCAGCGAATCACCGCCCTGATTCGCACCGCCACCGAGCATTTGCCCGGCCAATTGATCCAGCAAACCCATCGTCACATCCTCCGTCGACCCGAATTGGTTGATTAACGCTTGCATCATGGACGCTTGCCACAACGCAGACAAGCGCTGCGACAGCTTGTGACGATTGCGCCCGCGATGAAACCGGTCGCAAAAGACGCACGGATCGCGAGAATCCGCACCGGATTCGGTAAAATGCGCTTTTGCTCACTGGACGCTCGCCCGGCACCGCACCATGACCCAGGACGAACTGAAACGCGCCGCCGCCGAGGCCGCCCTCGAATTTGTCGGAGACGGCAGCATCGTCGGCGTCGGCACCGGCTCGACAGCCAACTTCTTCATCGACGGTCTGGCCCGGATGAAAGATCGCATCCGCGGCGCCGTCGCCAGTTCCGAGGCCAGCGCACACCGCCTCGCCGCCCACGGCATCGCGTTGTTCGACCTGAACGATGTCACCACGCTGCCGGTGTACGTTGACGGCGCCGACGAGATCGACGCCTCGCTGGCCATGATCAAGGGCGGCGGCGGCGCCCTCACCCGCGAAAAGATCGTTGCCGCAGTGGCCGAGCGCTTTGTCTGCATCTGCGACGCCAGCAAACAGGTGGAAGCGCTGGGCCGCTTCCCGCTGCCGGTCGAGGTCATCCCGATGGCGCGCGCCCAGGTTACTCGCGCGCTGGCGGCGCTCGGCGGCAGGCCGCTGCTGCGCGAGGGCTTCATCACCGACAATGGCAACATCATCATCGACGTGCACGGCCTGCAGATCGCCCGGCCAGTCGAGTTCGAGAGCACACTCAACCAACTCGTTGGCGTAGTCACCAACGGCCTGTTCGCCCGCCGTGGCGCCAACACGCTACTGCTCGCCACGCCGGACGGTGTCCGCCGCATCGACGCCGACTGACATCAAGCTGTCACACCCGCCCCCTACGCTTGGAACCTTGCCATGACCTCGACACCTGCCAACACCATGAATGACCACATCTCAAAGAAATACGATGCCGAGCTCGAAAGCATTCGCACCCGGGTATTGCAGATGGGCGGGATGGTCGAGCTGCAGATTGCCAAAGCGCTCGACGGGCTGGCCAGCGGCGATCTCGACGAGCTCGAACAGGTCATCGACAGCGATCGGCGCATCAATCTGCTCGAGGTCGAGCTCGACGAAGCCTGCACCCAGGTCATCGCCAAGCGCCAGCCGGCGGCGGGTGACCTGCGCCTGGTGATGACCGTCATCAAAATGATCACCGACCTCGAACGCATCGGCGACGAAGCCAAGAAAATCGCCAAGCTGAGCAAACGCCTGCACTCATCCGATTCGCCCTACACGCCGCGCATCGAGTTGCGCCATTCGGCCAACATCGCGATCGACATGCTGCGCAAAACGCTCGACGCCTTCGCCCGCCTCGACATCACATCGGCCGCCGACGTGGTGCGTCAGGACAAGGAAGTCGACGCCGAATTCAAGGGCATCATCCGCCAGCTGATCACCTTCCTGATGGAAGACCCGCGCACCATCTCGCGCGGCATCGACACCTTGTTCATGGCCAAGGCCATCGAGCGCATCGGCGACCACGCCAAGAACATGTCCGAGTACGTGGTGTACATGGTCAAGGGCCGCGACGTGCGCCACGTGGGCATTGCCGAAATGGAGAAGGAAATCGCACGTTAAGCGCAGGCGCGCAATGCATAAAAAAAGACGGCCGCCGCGGCCGTCTTTTTTTGTCGACTCAGACGCTCAACCCTGAGGCGGAACGTAACCGCCGATATCGTCCGCGCCGCCGCCGAAGAAATGCTTTTCCATCTGCTCGGCCAGATACTTGCGCGCCCGCGCATCCATCAGATTCAGCCGGTTTTCGTTGATCAGCATCGTCTGGTGCTTGACCCACTGCTGCCAGGCCTCGTTCGATACGTTGTCGAAAATCCGCTTGCCCAGCGCCCCCGGCACCGGCTGCCGTTCCAGCCCCTCGGCTTCGCGACCCAACTTGACGCAATTCACCATTCTTGCCATGTCACCACCTGTTGATCCATCGGTTGCTCGTGATGGAGCATTCTAACGGAAAGCGCGATCTGCCGGTCCCGCGCCGGCCAGGGTCTGCGGGCATTCACCCGAGGGGCCGCGTTGAGGTCATGCGCGTGCGCCACAAGGCGCGGCGCGCGGGGCCCCTCCTTGCCCTGAAAACAAACCGGCGCCCGCGCAACCGCCGGGCGAATGCCCACGGACCCTAGGCATCCGGCGCACCGTCGCAGTCCGACCCGACACAACCCCGCCAGCCGTTCTTGCCGGCGGACTTGGCCCGATACATGGCGGCATCGGCGGCGGCCATGAGCGCTTCTCCGCTTCGCCCATCGCCCGGAAAACAGGCGAAGCCCACGCTGGCGCTGATCGAAAAACCGTCGCAGCCGACGCTGCGGACCTCCGCAACCACCCGCTGGGCAAGCTCGCACAACGCGACGTGACTGGCGTCGGGGACCAGAATCGCGAACTCGTCGCCACCGATGCGGAACACCAGCTCGTTGCGCCTCACCACCTGGCGCACTGCGGCGGCGACCTCGACCAGGATCGCGTCGCCGGTCTGGTGGCCGAACGCATCGTTGACGGGCTTGAAACCGTCGAGATCGAACATCATCAGCCCGACCTCGGTGTGCGTCCGGTCTGCCGCGGCAATCGCCACGTCCAGCGCTTCGTGGAAGCGCCGGCGGTTGTAGAGGTTGGTCAACGGATCGCGCTCGGCCAGACGCACCAGCGCCGCCGAGGCACGACGCGCCTCGGTCACGTCTTCGAAAATCCATACCCGCCCGAGCGAATGCCCGGCGCGCCCACTGGCAACCATCGCCGACACTTCGCGAATGATGCGCCCGTCCTTGAAGGCGAATTCAAACGCCGCCGCCTGTCCGCGCCGGCCAAGGATGCCCAGCGCGTGCGCCTTGTAGCTCGCCGCGTCCTCGATCAGCGGGAGAACGGATTCGAGCAGGCGCACATCGCGCATGCCCTGCAGCGAGGCCTCGTCGTCGAGTTGCCAGATGCGCAACATCGCGGCGTTCACGTACTGCACCCGGCGGTCTGCGTCGACAAACAGAATGCCGGCATCGAGTACGTCGAGCAGCGCGTGCAGGCGCATCCGCTCGTCCTGGCTGCGTGCCAGATACTGCTCGCTCAGGCCCTGGGCGCGACGCAGCTCGGCCACGGTTTCGAGCAGTTTCATCTCGGTCCGCTTGCGCGCCTGAATGCTCTCCGCCGACACCCGCACCATCACCACTTTGCCACCCGCGTCGTACACCGGACGCCAGTGACAGGCGACCCACACCGTCTCGCCATCGTTGCGGCGGAAGCGCACTTCGTAGTTGGAGTCAGCCTCGCCGCGTCGCGCCCGCGCCGCGCGCTCACGCACGTGGGACAGGTCGACCTCGTCAACCAGCAGGGCCAGCACGTCGGGGACGGCAAGACAGGTCTGGGCGGAGTAGCCGGTCAGCGCGGCAATCGACGGGCTGATCCATTCGAGCCGGCCGGCGGGCGAGAAACAGGCCTCGACCCCGATGCACGATTCGGCCACCTGGCGCATGTGTTCGCCCGCCTCGGCGCGCCCGTGGGCGAAGCGCAGCAGCGCATAGGCGAGTAGCGCGGCGACGCTGGCCGCGGCCACATTCGCCGCGGCGGCACCGCCGGCCTGACCCACCGCCCAGCCGGCGAGCAGCGTGGCGGCGGCGACCCCGACCGCGCCCTTGACCGGCCAGCCGGGACGATGGTCCTTGCGTCTCCGGTGCATGCTCACCTCCCGCAACAGTGGCAGACGGTGTTGACCCGGGCCCCCGCAAGCGCCCGAATGCGCTCAGATCGACTTCATCAACACCTTGGAGCGGCGCTGAAAGTTGTAGAGATCGCGTTTTTGCTGCGGCAGATTTTCGGGGCTGACCTCAGCGAAACCGCGCTCCCGGAACCAGTGTGCCGTACGGGTTGTGAGCACAAACAAGGCTTCGAGTTGCTGTTCGCGCGCACGCCGCTCGATACGCCGCAGCAGCATTTCACCCAAACCGGCCTGGCGATGCTCCGGCAACACCGCAAGGCATGCCAGCTCGGCGGCCTGCGCTTCGCTGAACGGATACAGCGCGGCACACCCGACAAGCATGCCATCATGTTCGACCACTGAAAAGCGCGTAATTTCCTGCTCCAGCAGTTCGCGTCCGCGCCGCACCAGGGTGCCGTCGGCTTCCAGCGGCGCGAGCAGGCTGACCAGCGCGCCCACATCGTCGACCGTCGCCTCGCGCAGCCGGAACAGCGGGTCGCGCGACACCACGGTGCCGGTGCCCTGATGCGTGAAGAACTCGAGCAACAGCCCGCCATCGCGGTCGCGGTCGATCAGGTGTGCCCGCGCCACGCCCTTGCGCACCGCGCGGATCGCGCAGGGCAGATACAGGTCGAGGTCTTCGGTCAGCCCCTCGCCAGCGTTGAACATGCGCTCGGCGGCGTCGGCGGTGATCGATTCGATGAGCTGCCGGTCGAGGTCGAGCAGGCCCGGCGCATCGCACAGATAAAGCAGCTTTTCGGCCTGCAAGGCCACGGCAACCGCCTCGGCCACCTCTTCCATCGGCAGGTTGAATATCTCGCCCGCCGGCGACACACCCAGCGGCGAGATCAGGACCACGTTCTGCTGGTCCAGATCGGCGGCGATCTCGCTGGCGATGATCTTGCGCACCGCGCCGGTGAATTGATAGTCGATCCCGTCGACCACGCCGATCGGCCGCGCGGTGATGAAGTTGCCCCCGGTCACGCGCATGTAGCTGCCCGCCATTGGCGTGTTGGGCAGGCCTTGCGAGAGCAGCGCTTCGAGCTCCAGCCGGGTCACCGCCATCGCCGCCTTGACGCAGTCGAGCGCGTCGGCGTCGGTCACACGCACCCCCTTGTGAAAGCGCGAGGCCAGATCCCGGCGCGCCATCTCGGCGTCGATCTGCGGACGCGCGCCGTGCACCAGCACCAACCGGATCCCCAGGGCGGCCAGCAGATTGCAGTCGTAGGCCAGGTTCTGCGCCGATTCGCCGGCCGCCACCTCGCCGCCGAATCCGATCACGAAGGTCTTGCCGCGAAAGGCGTGAAGATAGGGTGCTGCGCCACGCACCCAGGCGACGAAATGGTGGGTCATGTCGGCGCTGGCGGGCAGTGCGGTGTCGATATTGGCCGGGGATTCCTGCACAGGGGCTCCATGGTTGTCCTGCCGCGGGCAATGGCCCCACGGCACATGCAGGAATTCTAAACCAGTCGGGTGAGGCGCAACAGCGCGCGCCGTTCAGTCCAGCGCCGCCTCCAGGCGCTCGCAGATGGTGCGCAGAATCTTGATCCGCGCAAACCGTTTGTTGTCGGCCTCGACCAGCGTCCACGGCGCGCGCTCGGTGCTGGT
>JAGRFQ010000015.1:0-22689 GCA_020445945.1 Rhodocyclaceae bacterium | reverse complement strand
TTGCGCCAGTCCTCGTCGGTGATCTTGAAGCGCTTGTGCGGCGCCTCGGCGCGCGCCTCGAAGCGCGCCAGCTGCTCGGCATCGCTGATCGCCAGCCAGAACTTGACCACCACCGCACCGGCATCGAGCAGGCTGTCCTCGAAGGCGTTGATTTCCTCGTAGGCGCGCATCCAGTCGGCCTCGCTGCAAAACCCTTCGACCCGCTCGACGAGCACCCGCCCGTACCACGAGCGGTCGAAAATCACGCCCTTCCCGAAGCGCGGCACATGGCGCCAGAAGCGCCACAGATACGGCTGCGCGCGCTCCTCCTCGGTGGGCGCGCCAATCGGCACGACGTGGTACTGACGCGCATCCAGCGCCGCCGTCACCCGCCGGATCGCACCGCCCTTGCCGGCCGCGTCCATGCCCTCGAAGACCAGCACCAGCGAGTGCTTGGCAAAGGCCTTGCTGCGCGTGAGCAGCGCCAGGCGCCCTTGCAGCCGCTCGAGCTGGATGCCGTAGTCGCGTTTTCCCATTCGCTGATCGAGCTGCAGATCGCCGACCACGGTACGGGTATCGAGACGCGGCGGCATCGGCGCCGCGCTGAGCCGCGGCCGCCACTGCTGCCCCACATCGAGCCGCTTGCGCATCGCCGCCAGCACGGTGCGCCCGACCAGCAACGCGCGGTAGCGCGAATCGGAACCGTCCACCACCACCCACGGCGCCTGCGCGGTGCTGGTGTGGCGCAGCACGTGCTCGGCCACATCGTGGCGCCGCGCGTAGCGCTTGTAGTTGCGCCAGTCGGCGCCGGTCACCCGCCAGCGCAGGCGCGGATCGGCGGCCAGCTTCTTGAGACGCGCCTTCTGCTTGGCTTTGGAGAGGTGGAACCAGAACTTGAGCAGCAACACGCCTTCGCGCGTGAGCATGGTCTCGAAGCGGTTGATCTCTTCGAGGTGCTGGTCGAGCCGGCTTTGCTTCACACGCTTGGCGACCCGCGCGTTGATCGGCCCCTCGTACCAGTTGCCGAACAGGATGCCGATCCGCCCCTTGGGCGGCAGACTGCGCCAGAAACGCCACATTGGCGGGCGCTGCTGCTCTTCGGTGGTGGGGGCGTCGAACGCGCGGATCACGATATGGCGCGGATCGAGCCACTCGTTGAGCAGGTTTACGGTCTCGCCCTTGCCGGCCGCATCGACCCCGTTGACCAGAATCACCACCGCAAAACCGGCCGCCTCGCGCAGGTCGAACTGGGCGTCGAGCAACTCAGCGCGCAGCCCAGGCACCTCGGCTTCATACTGCTGTTTGTCGATGGTGTGTCCCAACTCGGCCGATTCAAACATGCCTCATTCGCTCCTAGAAATCGCCCCACAAGGCCTGAATGGCGGCAATCGCCGCCAGGCCCGCGGTTTCGGTGCGCAGCACGCGCGGCCCGAGCTGCACCGCCTCGATGCCGCGCTGTGTCATCCGCACCAGCTCTTCGTCGTCCCAACCGCTCTCCGGCCCCACCAGCAGCGTCAGTGCGCCGTCGGGGGGGTGCCGCTCGCGCAGCGCACCGCCGCTCGCTGGAGTCAGCACCCAGCCGCCATCGGCATCCGCCAGCCACGCCTCCAGCGACACGATGTCGGCGATGGCCGGCACCCGGTTGCGACCGCTTTGCTCGCATGCGGACACGGCAATGCTGCGCCAGTGGGCCACTCTCTTCTCGGCGCGTGCGCCGGACAGCTTGAGCACCGCGCGCCGCGTTGCCAGCGGCTGAATCGCGCTCACCCCCAATTCGACTGCCTTCTGCACCACCCAGTCCATCTTGTCGCCGCTGGCCAGCGCCTGCACCAGCGTGATCGGGTTGCGCGCCAGCGCCTCCGGCGGCCCCTGCTCAACGAGTTGAACGCTAACCGTCGGGCGCACGCTCTGGAGCGTGCCGGCCCATGCCGTGCCGTCGCCGTTGAAGAGCGCCACCGCGGCGCCCGGCGCGAGCCGCAACACCCGCGCGGCGTGGTGCGCGGCCGCTTCGGGCAAGGCGACGCACGTGCCCGCGGCAAGCGGGATGGGGCAAAAGAAGCGCGAAATCATCGTGCTATTATAAGTCCGCTCAGACGGGACTCCGTCCCTGCGCAGTCACAGGGCACCGGATGCCCGATCACGTGGCGGGAGGCCACATGAATACCGCAGCAAAACGTCTTGCCCGCGCACGTGCGCTCGAATCCCTGGTCCGCGACATCGCGCGCGAAGTGATTCTGCCGCGCTACCTGAACACCTCGCGCAAGCACAAGAGCGACGGTTCGCTATTTACCGAGGCGGATCTGGAATCGCAACGCCGCTTCGCCGAAGCGCTGCCCAAGCTCGCGCCCGGCGCGGTGCTGGGCGAGGAGATGACCGCCGCCGAACAGGCGCGACTGTGGTCCGAAGGCAAGCGCGGCCTGTGGTGCATCGACCCCATCGACGGCACCACCAACTTCGTGAACGGGATTCCGTTTTTCGCGGTCTCGATCGCCTATCTGATGGACCACAAGCCCTTGTTCGGGGTGGTCTACAATCCGGTCACCGACGAATCCTTCTACGCCGCAGCCGGTGCCGGCGCGTATCTGAACGGCACCGATCTGCCCCTGCGCGAGCCGGCAAAACAACTTGAAGACGCCGTGGCCGGGGTCGATTTCAAACGCGTCAGCCACCATCTGGGCGACGAGCTCGCGGTGCGCCCGCCCTACTACTCGCAGCGCAATTTCGGCTCCAGCGCGCTGGAGTGGTGCTTTGTGGCCGCTGCGCGCCTCGATGTCTACATCCACGGCGGCCAGATGTTGTGGGACTATGCCGCCGGGCGCCTGATCCTTCAGGAGGCCGGCGGCGAATGCGCGGCGCTCGATGGCAGCGACCTGCTCGCCGGCCCGGCGGTCAAGCGCGGCGTGGTGGCTTCGGCCAGTCCGGCGCTGTTCCGCGAGTGGCGCACCTGGCTGGCCAGCCACTCCTGACCGGCACGCCTCGGCGGCAGTCGAATCTCACCCTTAGCGGAGTCCCATCATGTCGATGAAGCATCCGATCATTGCCGTTACCGGCTCGTCGGGCGCGGGCACGACGACGGTCAAGCACACCTTTGAAGCCATTTTCCACCGCGAGAACGTGAACGCGGCGGTGGTCGAAGGCGACAGCTTTCATCGCTACACCCGCGATGAGATGAAGAAGAAGATCGAGGAGGCGGAAGCCCAGGGCAAGCGCGGCATCAGCCACTTCGGCCCGGAAGCCAACCAGTTCGACCTGCTCGAAAACCTGTTCCGCTCCTACGGCGACTCGGCCACCGGCCAACGCCGCACCTATATCCACAGCGAAGCCCAGTCCTTGCAACGGCAGCTGCCGATGGGCACCTTCACCGAGTGGGAGGACCTGCCGGTAGGCACCGACTGCCTGTTCTACGAGGGCCTGCACGGCGCGGTGGTGACCGACGAAGTGGATGTGGCGCGGCACGTCGATCTGCTGATCGGCGTGGTGCCGACCATCAACCTCGAATGGATCCAGAAGCTGCATCGCGACACCCGCCTGCGCGGCTACTCCAAGGACGCCGTCCAGGACACCATCCTGCGCCGCATGCACGACTACGTGCACTACATCGTCCCGCAGTTCTCGCGCACCCACATCAACTTCCAGCGCGTGCCGGTGGTCGACACCTCCAACCCATTCTCGGCGCGCGACATCCCCACGCTGGAAGAATCGATGGTGGTGATTCGCTTCAAGGATCCGCGCGGGGTGGATTTCCCGCATTTGCTGCGCATGATCCACGACGCGATGATGTCGCGCGCCAACACCATCGTGGTCCCCGGCGGGCGTCTCGACCTGGCGATGCAGCTGATTCTCACCCCACTGATCTGGAAACTCATGGAGCGCCGCCGCCAATGGGTCTGAGCGGCCGGACAAGGCCATGATTCCATTGCGATAAGCCCGCCGCGCCCGGGCAAGGCCGCGTACACCGCAAAGCACACGGCGGGTACCCAAGCGCGGCGGTTTCGACGATAATTCCGCCTTTCCCAAAAAAGGCCCCCGGGCCGCGAGAGAGCGATGTCGTCCGAGCGCAACGTCACACTGCCCCAGTTCACCCCCATCACCGGCGCCATCCGCGCGCTGGCCATGGACGCGGTCCAGAAGGCCAAGTCCGGCCACCCCGGCGCCCCGATGGGCATGGCCGAGATCGCCGAGGTGCTGTGGCGCCGCCACCTCAAGCACAACCCGGCCAATCCCAAGTGGGCCGACCGCGACCGCTTCGTGCTCTCCAACGGCCACGGCTCGATGCTGATCTACGCGCTGCTGCATCTGACCGGCTACGAGTTGTCGATCGACGACCTGAAGAACTTCCGCCAGCTGCACAGCAAGACCCCGGGCCATCCCGAATACGGCTACGCCCCGGGCATCGAGACCACCACCGGCCCGCTCGGCCAGGGCATCACCAATGCGGTGGGCATGGCGCTGGCCGAGAAGGTGCTGGCGGCCGAGTTCAACCAGCCGGGGCACGCGATCGTCGATCACCGCACCTGGGTGTTTCTCGGCGACGGCTGCCTGATGGAAGGCATCTCGCACGAAGCCTGCTCGCTGGCCGGCACGCTCGGCCTGGGCAAGCTCGTCGCCTTCTACGACGACAACGCCATCTCCATCGACGGCCATGTCGAGGGCTGGTTCACCGACGACACGCCGAAGCGCTTCGAAGCCTACGGCTGGCAGGTGATCCGCGACGTGCAGGGCCATGACCCGGCGGCCATCCAGGCGGCGGTCGAGCAGGCCCGCGCCAACACCGCGCAGCCCACGCTGATCTGCTGCAAGACCGTGATCGGCGCCGGCGCGCCCAACAAGCAGGGCGGCCACGACGTGCATGGCGCGCCGCTGGGCGATGCAGAAATCGCCGCCGCACGCGAATACATCGGCTGGAATCACCCGCCCTTCGAAGTGCCCGACGACGTCTATGCCGCCTGGAACGCCCGCGAAGCCGGCGCTGCCGCCGAAGCCGAGTGGAACGCGCGCTTTGCCGCCTACCGCGCCGCCCACCCCGCGCTGGCCGCCGAGTTCGAGCGCCGCATGGGCGGCACCTTGCCGACCGACTGGGCCGCCCATGTCGACGCGGTGCTGGCCGCCATCGCCGACAAGGGCGAGACCATCGCCACGCGCAAGGCCAGCCAGAACGCCATCGAGGCCTTCGCCCCCAAACTACCCGAGCTGCTCGGCGGCTCGGCCGACCTGGCCGGCTCCAACCTCACGCTGTGGTCCGGCGCCAAGGGCGTGAGCCGCGAGACCGGCGGCAACTATGTGTACTACGGTGTGCGCGAGTTCGGCATGGCGGCGATCGCCAACGGCGCCGCGCTGCACGGCGGGCTGATCCCCTACACCGCCACCTTCCTGATGTTCAGCGAGTACGCGCGCAACGCCCTGCGCATGGCCGCGCTGATGAAGCTGCGCCAGATCTTCGTGTTCACCCACGACTCCATCGGTCTGGGCGAAGACGGCCCGACCCACCAGCCGGTCGAGCAGATCGCCACCCTGCGCGTAATGCCCAACATGGACGTGTGGCGCCCCTGCGACACCACCGAATCGGCGGTGGCCTGGGCCCATGCCATCGAACGCAAGGACGGCCCGACGACGCTGTGCTTCTCGCGCCAGAACCTGCCCTTCCAGCCGCGCGACGCCGCGCAGACCGCCGGCATCCGCCACGGCGGCTACGTGCTGTCCGAAGCCGGCAATGCGTCACAGGGCAAAGCGCCGCATGCGGTTATCATCGCCACCGGCTCCGAAGTGGCGCTGGCCATGGCCGCGCAGCAGACGCTGGCCGAGGTGGGCACCTTCGTGCGTGTGGTGTCGATGCCCTGCACCAACCTGTTCGACCGCCAGGAGTCGGCCTACAAGGCCACCGTGCTGCCCGCCGGCATCCCGCGCGTGGCGGTCGAAGCCGGCGTGACCGACATCTGGCGCAAGTACGTCGGCCTGGAAGGTGCGGTGATCGGTATCGACCGTTTCGGCGAATCGGCCCCGGCCGGTGCGCTGTTCAAGGCCTTCGGCATCACTCGCGAAGCGGTGGTGGATGCCGTGCGCACGCTGGTTGGCTGACCCCAAAACGAACTAATTCATTCACGGAAAACAAGGACGCTACCCATGACGATCAAAGTTGCCATCAACGGTTTCGGCCGCATCGGTCGCTGCACCCTGCGCGCCATCTACGAGCAAGGCCTGCAGAACGAGTTCGAGGTGGTCGCCATCAACGCCGCCGGCGATCTGGCCACCAACGCCCACCTGCTCAAGTACGACACCACCCACGGCCGCTTCGCCACCTCGGTCGAGACCGAGGGCGAGAACTGCATCATCATCGACGGCAAGCCGATCTCCTTTTACTCCACCAAGGACCCGAAGGGCGTCGACTGGGGCAGCCACGGCGTCGACGTGCTGCTCGAATGCACCGGTGCCTACACCACCAAGGCCAAGGCGCAGCAGCTACTCGAGATGGGCGCCAAGCGCGTGCTGATCTCCGCACCGGGTGGCGACGACGTGGACGCCACCATCGTGATGGGCGTCAATGAGAGCGATCTGGCCGCCGGCATGACCGTGGTCTCCAACGCCTCGTGCACCACCAACTGCCTCGCCCCGGTGGCCAAGGTGCTGTCCGACAGCGTCGGCATCAAGCAAGGCCTGATGACCACCATCCATGCCTACACCAACGATCAGGTGACCGTGGACGTGCGCCACAAGGATCTGCGCCGCGCCCGCGCCGCAGCCGCCAACATCATCCCCACCAAGACCGGCGCCGCCAAGGCGGTGGGTCTGGTGCTGCCGCAGCTCAAGGGCAAGGTCGATGGCTTCGCGCTGCGCGTGCCGACCATCAACGTGTCGCTGGTGGACCTTACCTTCACCGCCGAGCGCCCGACCACCAAGGAAGAGATCAACGCGCTGATGGCCGCTGCCGCCGAAGGCCCGATGAAGGGCATCCTGGCGGTGAACAACGACCCGCTGGTGTCGAGCGACTTCAACCACACCACCGTGTCCTCGACCTTCGACGCCACCCAGACCCGGGTCATCGACGGCACCCTGGTCAAGGTGCTGGCGTGGTACGACAACGAGTGGGGCTACTCCTGCCGCATGCTGGACGCCGCACGCGTGTTCACGCAGACGAAGTAAATGGTTCGCGGGGCACCTTCGGGTGCCCCTTGTCGTTTCAGCTCACAGGCTGCACCTCCGATGCCCCTGCGCATTGCCATCAACGGATATGGTCGAATCGGGCGCTGCTTCTTGCGCGCGCTGCACGAGTCCGCCCATCGCGCGCGCTATCGGGTCGTCGCCATCAACGAGCCGGCGGACCTCGCCAGCATCGAGTACCTGACCCGCTTCGACTCCACCCACGGCCGCTTTCCCGGCACCGTCGAGGCCGACGCGACGCAGCTGCGCATCGACGGCGAGGCCATCGCCATCAGCCACGCCGATTGCCCCGAAGACGTCGACTGGGCGGCCCTCGACATCGACGTGCTGGTCGAATGCTCCGGCCGCTACAGCAGCCGCGCCGAACTGCAACGCTTCATCGACGCCGGCTGCCCGCGGGTGCTGCTGTCGCAGCCCGGCAACAGCGCCGAAGACGTCGACGCCACGGTGGTGTACGGCATCAACCACGCCGCCCTCGACGGCCGCGAACGCCTCGTCTCCAACGCCTCGTGCACCACCAATGCGGTGGTCCCGGTGCTGGCCGTGCTCGACCGGCATTTCGGCGTCGACCACGCCCTGCTCACCACCCTGCACTCGGTGATGAACGACCAGCCGCTGATCGACGGCTACCATCACACCGACCTGCGCCGCACGCGCTCCGCCATGCAGTCCATCATCCCGGTCGCCACCGGGCTGGCGCGCGGCGTCGAGCGCCTGCTGCCGCAGCTCGCCGGCCGCGTCCAGGCCAAGGCGATCCGCGTGCCCACCCTCAACGTCTCGGCGATCGAGCTCACCCTCACGCTGCGCCAGCCAGTGAGCCGCGCCGCGCTCAACGCCTGCCTGGCCGAGGCCGCCCGCGCCGGTCTGCCCGGCCTGCTCGCCTACACCGAACGCGAGCACGCCTCGGTGGATTTCAATCACGACCCCCACTCGGCCGTCATCGACGGCGGCCAGACGCGGGTCAGCGGCGACGCGCTGGCCAGTGTGCTGCTGTGGTTCGACAACGAATGGGGCTTCGCCAGCCGGATGGTGGATGTGCTCCACCACTGGCACCAGCACTGGCCCGACCCCGCCTCCCAATCACTTGATCCCGTCCAGGAACGCCTGAAATGAAAGTCAAAAAACTCAATCAACTCGACGTCGCCGGCAAGCGCGTGTTCATCCGCGCCGACCTCAACGTGCCGCAGGACGAAGCCGGCAACATCACCGAGGAGACCCGCCTGCGCGCCTCGATTCCGTCGATCCAGTACTGTCTCGATCACGGCGCCGCAGTCATGGTCACCTCGCACCTCGGCCGCCCGACCGAGGGCGAACTGAGCGCCGACGACACCCTGATGCCGGTCGCGGTGCGCCTCGGCCAGCTCATCCACCGCCCGGTCAAGCTCATCGCCGACTGGGTCGACGGCGGCTTCGAGGTCAAACCCGGCGAAGTGGTATTGCTCGAAAACTGCCGCGGCAACGTCGGCGAGAAGAAGAACAACGAAGAACTCGCGCGCAAGATGGCCGCGCTGTGCGACGTCTACGTGAACGACGCCTTCGGCACCGCCCACCGCGCCCAGGCCACCACCGAGGGTATCGCCCGCTTCGCCCCGGTCGCCTGCGCCGGCATCCTCATGGGTGCCGAGATCGACGCCCTGTCCAAAGCCACCGAAAACCCGGCCCGCCCGGTCGTCGCCATCGTCGGTGGCGCCAAGGTGTCGAGCAAGCTCACCATCCTGCGCACCCTCGCCGAAAAGGTCGACCAGCTCATCGTCGGCGGCGGCATCGCCAACACCTTCCTGCTCGCCTCGGGCAAGCGCATCGGCGAATCGCTGGCCGAACCCGAGCTGGTCAAGGAAGCCCAGATCATCATGGACATGATGCGCGAGCGCGGCGCCGACGTGCCGCTGCCGGTCGACGTGGTGGTTGCCGACGAAGTCTCCGCGCTGGCCCGCGCCAACCGCATTCCGGTCGACGAAGTATCCGCCCACGACCGCATCCTCGACGTCGGCCCCAAGACCGCCGCCAAGCTCGCCGAGATCATCGCCCACGCCGGCACCATCGTCTGGAACGGCCCGGTCGGCGTGTTCGAGCACAACCAGTTCGCCGGCGGCACCAAGATGATGGCCTCCGCCATCGCCCACTCCGAAGCCTTCTCCATCGCCGGCGGCGGCGATACGCTGGCGGCCATCGCCAAGTTCCACATCGCCGACGACATCGGCTACATCTCCACCGGCGGCGGCGCCTTCCTCGAATTCCTCGAAGGCAAAACCCTGCCCGCCATCGCCGCGCTGGAAGCCCGCTTCGAGGCTTGAGCGCCGGCCCTTGGCGTCACGCCGGGCCGGCGTGCTTCCCGCGCGCGGCCCCGCTAGAATGGCAGGCGGTCGTTGCCGGCCCCATAAGAACAGGAATCCACATGTCTCGCCACACCAAGATCGTCGCCACGCTCGGCCCTGCATCCACCGAACTGGCCGTGCTCGAACGCATGGTCCATGCCGGGGTGGATGTGGTGCGGATGAACTTTTCGCACGGCACGGCGGCCGACCACGTCGCCCGCGCGGAGTCGATCCGCGAGGCCAGCGCGCGGGCCGGGCGGCCGGTGGGGATTCTGGCGGACCTGCAGGGGCCGAAGATCCGCGTTGGCAAGTTTGCCGACGGCAAGGTGACGCTGGCGCGCGATGCGGAGTTCACCCTCGACGCGACCTGCACGCTGGGCGACGAGAAACGGGTGGGGCTCGATTACGCCGATCTGCCGCAGGATGTGCGCAACGGCGACACGCTGCTGCTCGACGACGGGCGGATCAAGCTGCGCGTGGAGAAGGTGCTGGGCAGCGCGATCCATTGCCGCGTCAAGGTTGGCGGCGAGCTGTCCAACAACAAGGGCATCAACCGCCAGGGCGGCGGGCTGTCGGCGCCGGCGCTGACCGGCAAGGACATGGACGACATCCGCACCGCGGCCAAGATCGGCGTCGATTTCGTGGCGGTGTCCTTCCCCAAGAGCGCGGCCGACATGTACATGGCGCGCCAGTTGATGCGCGCCGCCGGCGGCAAGGCGCTGCTGATCGCCAAGATCGAGCGCACCGAGGCGGTCGGCAACCTGGACGAGATTCTGGACGCCTCCGACGGCATCATGGTGGCGCGCGGCGATCTGGCGGTCGAGGTGGGCGACGCGGCGGTGCCGGCGCTGCAGAAGAAGATGATCCGTGCCGCGCGCGACAAGAACAAGCTCACCATTACCGCCACGCAGATGATGGAGTCGATGATCTCCAGCCCGGTGCCGACCCGCGCCGAGGTCTCCGACGTGGCCAACGCGGTGCTCGACGGCACCGATGCGGTGATGCTCAGCGCCGAAACCGCCGCCGGCAAGTACCCTCTGGAAACCGTGCGCGAGATGGCCGNNGACGGCACCGATGCGGTGATGCTGTCGGCCGAAACCGCGGCCGGCAAGTTTCCGGTCGAGGTGGTGGAGGCGATGTCGCGGGTGTGCCTGGAGGCGGAGAAATCCACCGAGGTCACGCTGGAGCGCGACGTGCTCAACCGCACCTTCACGCGCATCGACCAGTCGATCGCGATGGCCGCCATCTGGACCGCCTACCACCTCAAGGTCAAGGCCATCGCCTCGCTCACCCAGACCGGCTCGACCGCGCTGTGGATGAGCCGCCTCAACAGCGGCGTGCCGATCTACGCGCTCACCCCGGAGGTCCATGCGCGCAACCAGATGACGCTCTACCGCGAGGTCTATCCGCTGCTGATGTCGCAACTGCACCAGGACCGCGACGTGCTGCTGTGGGAGGCCGAACAGATTCTGCTCGACCAGGGCGTGGTCGAATACGGCGACCTGATCGTGCTCACCATCGGCGAGCCGATCGGCACCTCCGGTGGCACCAACACGCTCAAGATCGTGCGTGTGGGCGAGCATCACGCCCCCGGCCACACGGATTGACACCACGCAACACGGGCGGCGCGTCTGACGCGACAGCCCGTTTTTTGAATCGCTTCCGGTGCCCGCCGCTGGCGGGAGAATCGGAAATGCGGTGAGGCCGCCGAGCGCTCGGCGCCGATTCCGCAACGCGCCCAGCGCTGTGAGGGGGACGGTCGCACACACAAGCCACTGCCTGCGGGCGGGAAGGCGGTGCGGCCGGGCGAACCCGAGTCAGAAGGCCGGCCGGAAGCGTTTTTCGTGCGGCAGCACGGCCAGGTTGCCGCCTGACACGCTTGACGAAGGGGAACTCATGCAAGCGTCCACCCAAGCCTCCATCGCGCCCGCGCTCAGCGCCGAGCAGCGCGCCATCATCTACGGCAACATCCTTGCGCGCCGCGACGTGCGCAGCCAGTTCGTCTCCGCGCCGGTCGACGACGCGGTGCTGGCGCGGATTCTGACCGCCGCCCATTTCGCCCCCTCGGTCGGCTTCATGCAGCCGTGGAGTTTCGTGCTGGTGCGCGACCCGACGGTGAAGCGGCGGGTGCACGACGCCTTCACCGTGGCCAACGCCGAGGCCGCCGAGATGTTCGACGGCGAACAGCGCGAGCGCTACAAAACGCTGCGCCTCGAAGGCATTCTCGAAGCGCCGATCAACCTGTGCATCACCTGCGACCGCGACCGCGCCGGCCCCGTGGTGCTGGGGCGCACCCACCTCAAGGCGATGGACTTGTACAGCGCCGTGTGCGCGGTGCAGAACCTGTGGCTGGCGGCGCGCAGCGAGGGGCTCGGGGTGGGCTGGGTGAGCATCTTCCGCCAGTCGGCGATCCGCGAGATCCTGCAATTGCCCGAGCGCATCATGCCGGTGGCCTATCTGTGCATCGGCCACGTGAGCCACTTTCTCGACCAGCCGGAGCTCGAAGCCGCGGGCTGGCGAACGCGGCTGCCGCTGGAAGATTTGCTGCACTTCGATGGCTGGGGTGGCGACGACGGCAACAGCGCCGGGCTCAAGGCCGCGGTGCGCGACGCACAGGCGCAGGCAACACAGGGTTACCTGTCGACGTGACGCGCGACACCCCACGATCGCCGCCGGCACGGTAAAATCGCTGGCTTACGAACACGACCCCTTTCAGGAGATTCACCATGCCGCTGGTATCGATGCGACAGCTTCTCGACCACGCCGCCGACAACGGCTACGGACTGCCCGCCTTCAACGTCAACAATCTTGAGCAAGTGCAGGCGATCATGGAAGCGGCCAACGAAATGGACAGCCCGGTGATCATGCAGGCCTCCGCCGGCGCGCGCAAATACGCCGGCGAAGCCTTTCTGCGTCACCTCATCGACGCCGCCGTCGAGGCCTATCCGCACATTCCGGTGGTAATGCACCAGGACCACGGCCAGTCGCCGGCGATCTGCCTCACCGCGATGCGCTCGGGCTTCTCCTCGGTGATGATGGACGGCTCGCTGCTCGAAGACGGCAAGACGCCTTCGTCCTACGAATACAACGTCGACGTGAGCCGCAAGGTGGTCGAGATGGCGCATTCGATCGGCGTCACCGTCGAAGCCGAACTGGGCTGCCTGGGTTCGCTCGAAACCGGCATGGCCGGCGAGGAAGACGGCATCGGCGCCGAAGGCGTGCTGGACCACAGCGCGCTGCTCACCGACCCGGACCAGGCCGCCGACTTCGTCAAGCAGACCGACTGCGACGCGCTGGCCATCGCCATCGGCACCAGCCACGGCGCCTACAAGTTCACCCGCAAGCCCACCGGCGACATCCTCGCCATCGACCGCATCAAGGCCATCCACGCACGCATCCCCAACACTCATCTGGTGATGCACGGCTCCTCCTCGGTGCCGCAGGAGCTGCTGGCAATCATCCGCCAGTACGGCGGCGACATGAAGGAGACCTACGGCGTGCCGGTCGAGGAGATCGTCGAGGGCATCAAGTACGGCGTGCGCAAGATCAACATCGACACCGACATCCGCCTCGCGATGACCGGCGCGATCCGCAAGTTCATGGCCGAAAACCCGTCCAAGTTCGACCCGCGCGAATACAACAAGCCGGCGCGCGAGGCTGCCAAGCTGGTGTGCAAGGCGCGCTACGAGGCCTTTGGCTGCGCCGGCCAGGCCAGCAAGATCAAGCCCGTCGCGCTGGACAAGATCGCCGCCCGCTACAAGGCCGGCGAGCTGCGCCAGCTCGTGCGCTGAACGCCGCCCGCGCCCGCACGGCAGCGCTGCGGCGCTGCCCTTTTTTCGCCCATGTCCCATCACCTGTTCACTTACGGGACACTGATGTGCGCGGACATCTTCCGCGCCGTCGCCGGCCAGGCGCTGGAAAGCGTGCCGGCCACGCTCGCCGGCTTCGCGCGCCACCCGGTGCGCGGCGCACACTACCCCGGCATCGTGGCAGCGCCGGCGCACAGCGTAACGGGGCGCGTCTACCGCGGGCTGAGCACGGCCGCGCTGGCCCGCCTCGACCGTTTCGAAGGCGCGCTATACCGCCGCCAGCGCGTGACCCTCACCACGCCCGCACAGCCTGCGCTCATCGCGTGGGCCTATGTCGTCCCGCGCACGCACGCCCACCGGCTTGCCCCGGGCGCGTGGGATTTCGATCGTTTCATCGTCACCGCCAAGGCACGTTTCTTGCGTTCTGACCCCAATGGGTCGCTGTAACTGCGGCCGTCACCAACTATCCTCCGACACGCACGGCTGATAAATTGTGTCCCCCGCCCAACGCAACCGATGTGCCGACCATGACCCTGTTTGAAGAACACCCCCTGCGCCAGACGCTGAACGACGAGGTCCACGCCCGGCCGTCGGTCCCGCTGCGCGGCCCCTCGCGCGTCAGCTACCTGGCCTTCATCCATGACAACGGCAGCAGCGATCACGAGCACCACCACCTGCAGCAGCTCGCCCGTCAGCTCGACATCGAGCTGCCCGAGACGCGCAACGGACACCTGCTCCTCGACGCCGGCGACTTCCGCCTCAAGTGGGAGCGCCACACCGAGTTCTCGAGCTACACCTTCTTGCGCGACGTAACCGACGACGAGGCCGCCGACTCCACCGCCCTGATCGCCGTCCCCGCCGCGTGGCGCAAGGCAATTCCCGGCAAGCTCATGGTGGCCTCGCACGTCACCGTGCTCTCCGCCCACACCCATCCGGCCGAGGCGCAGCTCAAGCAGCTGACCGACCCCGACAAGCTGGCGGTCGTGTCGCGCTTCGCCGAAGGCGCCGGCTGGATTTTTACCGACTTCCAGATCCACGACGGCTTTTCGCACTTCACGGTGATTGACGAAAGTCTCATGCGCCGTCAGGCCGGGCGCAACATCCAGCGCCTGCTCGAAGTGGAAACCTACCGCACGATGGCGCTGCTCGCCTTCCCGGTCGCCAAATCGGTGGGCCGCCTGCTCAGCGAAGCGGAGTCGGAACTGGCCGACCTGATGGACAGCATGGGCCGCGCGGTCACCCCCGACGACGAACGCGAGATCCTCACCCGGCTGACCCGCCTGGCCGCCGAAGTCGAACAGTCCGTGGCCCGCACCACCTACCGCTTCGGCGCCGCGGCGGCGTATTACCGGCTGGTCCAGCAGCGCACCGCCGACCTGCGCGAACTGCGCCACGAAGGCTTCCCCAACATCACCGATTTCGTCCAGCGCCGCCTCGCCCCGGCCATCAACACCTGCGCCGCCACGGCCCGGCGACAGGAAGAACTCTCCGCCCGCGTGGCGCGCAACAGTCAGCTGCTGCGCACCCGGGTGGACATCGAACTGCAACAGCAGAACCAGGCCCTGCTCGGCCAGATGAACCGCCGCGCCAAACTCCAGCTGCGCCTGCAGGAGACCGTCGAAGGGCTGTCGGTGGTCGCCATCACCTACTACGCTTCGCAGCTGGTCAACTACGTCGCCAAGGGTGCCAAGACACACATCGCCCCGGTGACGCCGGAGGCGCTCACCGCGATCTCGATCCCGGTCATCGCCGCCGTCGTCGCCTTCAGCATGCACCGCATGCGCAAGGCGCTGGCCGCCGAGGACGAGACCGGCGCGCACTGAGGCCCGCGGCGCGGGCCGGGCTCACTTGGCAAGCCTCACTTGGCCACCTCGTGGCCGATGACGCCGCCAATCGCCGCGCCGCCGACCGTGCCCAGCACGCCGCCGTTGCTGATCACCGCGCCTGCCACGGCGCCCGCACCGGCGCCGATTGCGGCGCCCTTTTCGCGGGTCGAGAGCTTGTCCCAGGTCGCGCACCCGCTCGCCGCGATGGCCAGCGTCGCCACCAGCAGAATCTGTGCCGTCTTTTTCATGATCGATCTCCGTTCAAAGGGGATGAGATGTTGCGTCAACGTAAACGCGCCATCGCCGGGAAAGATGCGCCCAGTTGTATCCATTGATCTCGCCGCAACACGCAGGTTCACCCCGGACGCATGCTGCCAGCGGGGGCGTTTCGCGCGACTCGCGCGGCGCCCCGGTGGGCGCCCGGCTTACAATCATTTACCGCCATCGCCACAGCGCGGCGCCGCTATAATTCTTTTTTGACACCGCCCGACGCACTGCCTCATGACCGCTCCCCTGTTCGAATCCACCCTCCGCTCCCTACCCCTGATCGCCCGTGGCAAGGTCCGCGACATCTACGCCATCGACGACGAGAAGCTGCTCATCGTCACCTCCGACCGCCTCTCCGCCTTCGACGTGATCCTGCCGGACCCGATTCCGCGCAAGGGGCAGGTGCTGACCGCGATGGCCAATTTCTGGTTCGACAAGCTGCGTCACATCGTTCCCAACCAGCTCACCGGCATCGCGCCGGAAGATGTGGTGGCGGCCGGCGAGCGCGATCAGGTGGCGGGCCGCGCGCTGGTGGTCAAGCGCCTCACTCCGCTGCCGATCGAGGCGGTGGTGCGTGGTTACGTGATCGGCTCGGGCTGGAAGGATTACCTCGCCAGCGGCGCGATCTGCGGCATTGCGCTGCCGCCGGGGCTCCAGCAGGCGGCGAAACTACCCGCGCCGATCTTCACCCCGGCGTCGAAGGCCGAGGTGGGCGACCACGACGAGAACATCACCTTCGCCGCGGCGCAGACCCGCACCGCGGCGGCGCTCACCGGACTGCTCGCCGGCACCGGCAAGAACGGCGCCCAACTCGCCGACGAAGCGCGTCTGGCAGCGACCCGGCTGTACGCGGCGGCGGCGCAGTACGCGGCCGGCCGCGGCATCATCATCGCCGACACCAAGTTCGAGTTCGGGGTCGACGCGGCGGGCACGCTGCACCTGATCGACGAAGCGCTGACGCCGGATTCCTCTCGCTTCTGGCCGGCCGACGCTTACCGCGAGGGGATCAGCCCGCCGTCCTTCGACAAGCAGTACGTGCGCGACCACCTCGAAACCCTGGACTGGGACAAGCGTGCACCCGGCCCGCATCTGCCCGCCGACGTGATCGCACGTACCAGCGCGAAGTATGTCGAAGCCTTTGAACGCTTGACCGGACAGCGCCTGCCCTGACCCGGGGCCGCACCGCCCGGCACCCTTTTCAATGCTGCCGCTGCGCACTACATTGCGCAGCGCGCCGATCAAGGAGTGGGCCATGGACGAACAGACCGATTTCCTGTCGCAACATTTCGAGCTCCCGCGTATCCGCAAGGTCACCGTGCAGCGGCCGTTCTACTGGCTGTCGCGCGGCTGGGACGACATGCGCGAGAATCTCGCCGCAAGCCTGCCCTACGGCGTATTTTTTGCGCTTACCGGCTTCGCGCTGCTGGCATTTGCCGCACCGCGCCCGTATCTGTTCTCCACCGCCATCTCCGGCTTTTTGCTGATCGGGCCGCTCAGTGCGGCGGGGCTGTACGAGATCTCGCGCCGCCAGGAGAACGATCAGGACACCACGCTGGCAGAATCGCTCGCCGGCCTCAGGCGCCGCGCCGACGTACTGTTTCACTTCGGCATCCTGCTGGCGCTGATGCTGGTGATGTGGGAGCGCGTCTCGGCGGTGGTCTTCGCCCTGTTCTACGCCGACAACGTGCCCGACCTGTCCAACTTCTTCCAGTCGATCCTGTTCTCCGGCGACTACACCGCGCTGGTGCTGGCCTACATCGTGGTCGGTGGCATCCTCGCCGCCGTGGTGTTCAGCGCCACCGTCATCGCCGTGCCGATGATGCTCGGGCGCGACACCGACATGCTCACCGCCATGGCCACCAGCGCGCGTGCGGTAACAAGCAACCCCTTGCCGATGCTGGTGTGGGCCGCACTGATCGTGCTGCTCATCGCGCTCAGCTTTGCCACGCTGATGGTCGGACTGGTGATCCTGCTGCCGGTGCTCGGTCACGCCTCCTGGCACGCCTATCGCGACATGGTGAACTGACGCAGCCCGGCCCGCCGCACGCACGCCTCGCCGCCTTGCCACCGCTTTCCCTACAATGACGGCAACTCCCGTCACAGGAACCTGTATGTCCACCTCCACCGCCAACCCCCTGCTGGATTTCTCCGGCCTGCCGCGCTTCGACCTGATCGCCCCGCAACACGTCGAGCCCGCGATCCGCGCGTTGCTCGACAGCGCACGCCAGACCCTCGACGCGCTGGCCGGCGCCGACACCCCCGCCACGTGGGACGACTTCGTGATCCCGATGACCGAAGCCACCGAACACCTCGGCCGCGCCTGGGGCGTAGTCGGCCACATGCACAGCGTGATGGACACCCCCGACTGGCGCGCCGCCTACAACGCGCTGCTGCCCGAGATCAGCAGCTTCTGGGCCGACTTCGGGCAGAACCTGGCGCTGTTCGACAAATACCGCCAACTGCACGACGGCCCCGAATACGCCACCCTGTCGGCGGTACGCCAGCGCATCATCGACCACGAGCTGCGCGACTTCCGCCTCTCCGGCGCCGAGCTGCCGGACGCCGACAAACCGCGCTTCAAGGCGATTCAGGAAGAGCTCTCCAGCCTCGCCGCCGGCTTCTCGGAGCACCTGCTCGACGCCACCAACGCCTTCGCCGAATGGATCGACGATGCGGCCGAACTCGCCGGCCTGCCCGATGACGTCATCGCCGCCGCCCGCGCCGCGGCCGAAAAAGACGGCAAGCCGGGCTGGAAGTTCACCCTCCACATGCCCAGCTACCTGCCGGTGCTGCAATACGCCGACAGCGCCCGCCTGCGCGAAGCGCTGTACCGCGCCAACGCCACCCGCGCCTCCGAACTGGGCAAACCCGAATGGGACAACGGGCCGCTGATGGGGCGCATCCTCACGCTGCGTCACGAAGAGGCGCAACTGCTCGGCTACGCCAGCTTCGCCGAAGTCTCGCTGGTGCCCAAGATGGCCGAATCGCCAGCGCAGGTGATGGCCTTTCTGCGCGACCTGGCCACCCGCGCGCGGCCCTACGCCGAGCGCGATCTGGCCGAGCTGCGCGCCTTCGCCGCCGACGAACTCGGCCTGCCCGAGATGCAGCCGTGGGACGTGGCCTACGCCAGCGAAAAGCTGCGCCAGGCGCGCTACGCCTTCTCGGAAAACGAAGTGCGCCAGTATTTTCCCGAACCGCGCGTGCTCGACGGCCTGTTCGGCGTCATCGAATCGCTCTACGGCGTGCGCCTGACGCACGACCAAGCGCCGGTGTGGGACCCCGCGGTGCGGGTGCTGCGCATCGAGCGCGACGGCCAGCTCATCGGCCAGCTCTACCTCGACCTGCACGCCCGCAACACCAAGCGCGGCGGCGCGTGGATGGATTCGGCGCGCAGCCGCCAGCGCAGCCGCGCCGGCCTGCTCACCCCGGTGGCCTACGTGGTGTGCAATTTCTCGCCGCCGGTCGGCAACAAACCCTCGACGCTCAGCCACGACGACGTGACCACCCTGTTCCACGAGTTCGGCCACGCGCTGCACCACCTGCTCACCGAAGTGGACGAGGTCGCGGTGTCCGGCATTCACGGCGTCGAATGGGACGCCGTCGAACTGCCCAGCCAGTTCATGGAAAACTTCTGCTGGGAGTGGGACGTCATCTCCGGCATGAGCGCCCACGTCGATACCGGCGCCGCCCTGCCGCGCGCACTGTTCGACAAGATGCAGGCCGCGCGCCACTTCCAGAGCGGCATGCAGATGCTGCGCCAGATCGAGTTCAGCCTGTTCGACCTGCGCCTGCACCACGAACTCCCGGCCGACGCGCCGGTGCCGGCGGCCGACGTGCTGGCCCTGCTCGACGCGGTGCGCCGCGAAGTGGCGGTGCTGATCCCGCCGCCCTGGCACCGCTTTCCGCACAGCTTCTCGCACATTTTCGCGGGCGGCTACTGCGCCGGCTACTACAGCTACAAATGGGCCGAAGTGCTCTCCGCCGACGCCTTCGCGGCCTTCGAGGAAGCCGGCGCGGGACGCGGCAGCCTGCTCGACCGCGACACCGGCGCGCGCTTCTGGCGCGAGGTGCTGGCCGTTGGCGGCAGCCGCCCGGCGCTCGACTCGTTCATCGCCTTCCGCGGCCGCGCGCCGCAGGTCGACGCCCTGCTGCGCCACAGCGGGATGCTCGAAGCGACCTGACGCCAACGCACGATTCGCACGTCATCAGCCCACCTGCGACCGCGCCGCGGCCGGCTCAAGCGTGCCACCGAGGCGCCGTTGACCCGCTTGTCGCCACGTTTTTTAATGTGGGCGAGACGCCACCGGAGAGCGCGGATGTTTGTTGCGATCAGTCGTTTTGTCGTCGCCAACGGCATGGAAGAGGCGGTGCGCACCGCCTTCGTCGACCGCCCCCACGCGGTCGACAAGGCCGACGGTTTCGTGCGCATGGAGGTGTTGCGCCCGGCCGAACACCCGGAAGAATTCTGGTTGATGACGTGGTGGACCGACGAAGCCACCTTCGACCACTGGCACCGCAGCCACGCTTTCAAGGACGCCCACCGCGGCATGCCGCGCGGACTGCGCCTGAAGCCGGGCGAGAATCACCTCACCCGCTTCGAACGCATCGCATGCTGAGCGCGCACGCATGAGCACCGCGCCGCACGCCCGCCTCGATCCCGCGCAGCTCGAGACCTTCCTCGCGCTCCGCGACGCCGCCGTCGCCCATGCGGTGGACGCCTGCGCGCAGGCCAATCCGGCGCTCTTCGCACGCTTCGGGGCGCGCGGGCGCAGCGCCTGCAGCGAAGACATCCGGTATCACATCGACTACCTCACGCCCGCGCTGGAACACGGCGACCCGACCCCGTTTCTCTCCTACCTCGGCTGGCTGGCACAGGTGTTGCGCGCACGCGGCGTCCCCGCCGCCTCGCTGCCGCAGTCGCTACGCGACCTCGCCACCTTCTATCGCCAGCATCTGCCCCCCGACACCGCGGCGACGGTGGCCGCCGTGCTGGAGGCCGGCCACGCGCATCTGGCCGACGCGCCGGCGCCCCCCGACTACAGCCAGCCCAGCCCCGCGGCGTGGCCGGAGTGCGACCCCTTTCAGCAGGCCGTCCTGGCCAGCGAGCGCCACCGCGCGCAGCAGCTCTTTGACGCGGCGATGGCGCAAGACACCTCGCTGGTGAGTGCCGAAATCCATGTCATCCAGCCGGCGCTGTACGCTATCGGGCGCGAGTGGCAGGCCAACCGCGTCACCGTCGCGCAAGAGCATCTGGCCACCGCGATGGCGCAGTTCGTGATGGCCAACGCCTACGGCCGCGCCACCCCGGCGCCGGACAACGGCGGGCGCGCCCTGCTCGCCTGCCCGCCCGGCAACCACCACGAAGTCGGCCTGCGCATGCTCGCCGACGCGCTCGAGATGGACGGCTGGAGCGTGCAATGCCTCGGCGCCAACACCCCGACCGCGGCGCTCGCCGCGCAGGCCGAACACTTTGCGCCGCACCTGATCTGCCTGTCGGCGTCCTTGCCGCAGCACCTGCGCCGGCTGCGCGAAACCATCAACATGGTGCGCCAGCAGCTCGGGGCGTGCTGCCCGCCCATCGCCATCGGCGGACTGGTGGTCAACCAGTTCCCGGCGCTGCTCCACACCCTGCCCGCGGTCACCCTGGGCACCGACGCCGAAGCCGCCGCGCTGGCCGCCCGCGCCTATCTGCCAGACGGACGATGACGCTGCCCCCGATCCCCGACAGCCTCGACGCGATCGACTCGATGGTCATCGCCGAGTTCGACGCCGACGGCGAGCTGATCTACGCCAACGCCGGCATGCGCCGCCTCACCGTCGACAACACATCCCACCCCTGGCACGTGTTTGCCGAACCGCTGCTCACGACGTTCACGCTACCGCGCCGCGGCACCGCCGTGCTGTTCGAAGGTCACCTCACGGTCAACGGCCCCGGCGACCGGATCAGCGCCCTGCGCGGATGCATCGAGGCCAGCCCGACCCGCTTGCGCGTGGTCGCCGGCTACGACATGGAAGCCGCGCTCGGCGCCACCGACACCCTGATGGACCTCAATCAGGCGCTGATCGACGCCCAGCGCGCGCTGGCGCGCAGCCACCACGAGCTGGCGCGCCGCGAGGAAACCATCCGCCAGCTCTCGCTCACCGACACCCTCACCGGCATCGCCAACCGTCGCGCCCTCGACGCCCACACCGAAGAGGCGCTCGCGCGCTGCGCCCGCAACGGCGAGGTCTTGTGGCTGTTCATGATCGACGTCGATCACTTCAAGGCCGTCAATGACACCTTCGGCCACGCCGTCGGCGACCAGGTGCTGACCGCCTTCGCCAGCCAGCTGCGCGACTGCCTGCGTCAGGGCGACTTCATCGCCCGGCTGGGGGGCGAAGAGTTCGTGATTCTGGTGCCCAACGCGAGCCGCGAAGCCGTCGCCGCCTTCGCCGAACGCCTGCGCCGCGCCATCGCCGCGGGCATCCACCCCGACGTTGGACGGGTCACCGCCAGCCTCGGGGTTGCCGGCAGTTGCCCCGGCGAACGCGCCGATGCGCTGTTCGCCCGCGCCGACGCAGCCCTCTACCGCGCCAAGTCCGGCGGCCGCAACCGGGTCGAGATCGCCGCCGCGCCCGACGGTTTGGTATGAGCCCCCGGACGCGGCAAAATAGCGGCTCCGCCACCGCCCGCCGCCGCCCATGAAAATCGCCACCTGGAATGTGAACTCCCTCAAGGTCCGCCTGCCGCAGGTGCTCGACTGGCTGGCCCGCGCGCAGCCCGACGCGCTGTGCCTGCAGGAACTCAAGATGGAGGACGCGGCCTTTCCGCTGGCCGAGATTGAAGCGGCGGGCTATCACGCCGTCTTCAACGGCCAGAAGACCTACAACGGGGTGGCGATCCTCAGCCGCCAGCCGCCGGCCGATGTGGTCCGGAACATCCCCGGCTACGACGATCCGCAAAAACGCATCATTGCCGCCACGGTCGACGGCGTCCGCGTCATCTGCGGCTATTTTCCCAACGGTCAGGCGGTCGGCTCCGACAAGTTCGCCTACAAGCTCGACTGGCTCGCGGCGCTGACCACGTGGGTGCGCGCGGAGCTCGCCCGCCATCCGCGGCTGGTCCTCACCGGCGACTTCAACATCGCGCCGGAAGACCGCGACGCCCACCCCGGCTGGAAGGACGAGATCCACGTCTCCGCGCCCGAGCGGGCCGCCTTCGTGGCGCTCGAACTGCTCGGCCTCTCCGACGCCTTCCGCCTGTTCGACCAGCCCGCGCAGGCGTTCTCGTGGTGGGATTACCGGATGAACGCCTTCGAGCGCAACTTCGGCCTGCGCATCGACCACCTGCTGGTGTCG
>JAGRFQ010000082.1:15664-16789 GCA_020445945.1 Rhodocyclaceae bacterium | reverse complement strand
TTTGTTGGGGTCCGCGTCGCGGGTCAAGGCCCGGCCGCAACGATTGAGTTGATCGGCGATATGCGTCGCGTCGGGGAAGGGTTCGCGGTCACCGCAGTGCAGCCGCTCCCACTGCTCCTGAAGTGCCGTACCGCTGTAACGATACGCCCGGTCCCCATAAGGAAACGGCCGCCATTCCATCTGCTTCATGAGTTCTCCCTCTGAGACCGGCTCCTATGGATATGTTGTGTGGAGTCCGGTGAAGTGATGGTGCTTCGTGACGGAGAATAACATTGTCTGGCGCGCTATTCATGCCGCATCGCAGCATCCGCGCGGGGGCGCATCTAGCGGGTTGCGTCGGAGATGAAGCGCGCCAGAATCATGTCGCGCTCGGTGAGGCCGCCCGCATCGTGCGTGCTCAAGGTGATGTCGACGCGATTATAGACATTTTGCCAGTCGGGATGATGGTCGAGACGCTCGGCCATCAGGGCCACCCGACTCATGAAGCCCCATGCGGCATTGAAGTCGCGGAAGCGGAAGCTGCGCGAAATTGCCGTCGCATCGGCGTTTGGCTCCCACCCGTCAAGCGCGGCCAGATTCTGTTCCACTACGGCTGCTGTCAGTCGCTTCGTCATCGTCACCTCCGACTACCTCAGGGAAAAGTCGACCCGGCTGGCGGCAGCGTTCGTTCCGCTGCCGGCGCCCGGTGCAACCATGAAAATACGTTCAGCCGCGATTTTGCCTTCCGTGCTCAACCAGGCGCGCACGCGCTGCGCGCGGGCCTTGGCCAACGCGGCGAGCTCGGCTTCGCCGGCCGGTGCGTTTTCAAGCATTAGCGCGCGCATCTGGTCGACCGGTAGCGATTTGTCGAAACCGATGAAGTTGGTCGGCTTATCGAATTCTGCGGCTTTGTAGGCCGCGGTGAGCAGCGCGTCGAAACGCTCCGGCGGGATTGCGATGGCCTCCAGCGCGGGCGGCGTTTCGCCGGCGTCGAGCAGGCGCTCGCGCTCGCGTTCGCGCAGACGGTCGAGCATCCAGCGTTCGCGCAGGCCGGGCACGTCGATGGCCGGGTCGACCCGGCCGGTGAGTTCAATCTTCAAGGCAGGTCGCGCGGTCAGTGCCTTCGCCAGGGATTCGAGTTTTTTT
>JAGRFQ010000082.1:14188-15579 GCA_020445945.1 Rhodocyclaceae bacterium | reverse complement strand
GGCGCCGTCACGGCCTTGCCGATCAGGTTGAAGAAGGCTTTCCAGATCAGTCCGCCGATGCTGAACTGCGGGTCGTCGAGGGTGCCGCTGACGGGGACGGAGAGATCGATTTCGCCCTTGGCATTCTTGAGCAGCGACACCGCCAGCTGCACCGGCAGCTTGACCGCGTCCGGGCTGTCGACCGCGTCGCCGAAGGTCAGCCGTTCGAGCAACACCCGGTTTTCGGCCGTGAGTTTGCGCTCGGCGATGGCGTAATGCAGGTCGGCCGACAGCTTGCCCTTGGAAATTCCGTAGCCCACATATTTGCCGGAATAGGTCGAGATCGTCGGCAACTCGAAGCCGCGCACGGTGGCGTTGATGTCGAGGAAGCGGTCTTGTCGCAAGGGGTTGAGCTGGCCGTTGATTTCCACCGGGGCGGCGTGATCGATGGCGGCGTTCAGCGCCAGCGTGGCGACACTGGCGGGGTCGGACGACAAGCCTTCCAGCGTGCCGCCGACCTCGGTCAGGTTGGCATCGTAGTTCGGCCGCACGAAGCGGTCGCTGAACTGTACATTGCCGTTTTCGAGTGCGATCCGCCCGACCCGGATCGGTGGCAAATCCGTCGACGGTGGCGGCACGGTGGCGACGGATTCGTCCGCAGCGCCGGTTGCCGCCTCGGCGGCGGTGAGTTCGCGGAAGTTGAGGCGCCCTTCCGGGCTGAGGATCAGGCGCGAATAGAAATCGCTCAGGGTGATCCGGTCGGCGCCAAGCGACAGCGGCGCGGTGCGCACGTCGAGGCTGTCGAGGGCGAGACGCTTCCAAGTGAGGAAGTCGGTGTCATTGACGGTGTCGACGGCAATCAGGTTGGCGATCGACGCATCGCCGCGAAAGCGTACCGCCGGGGTGTCGCGTTTGGCCGCGGCGATGTTGAGCTCGCCGCCCAGCGACACGCTTGCCGAGCGCAGCGACACCCCCGTGCCCGCGGTGAGATAGGCCTGCAGCGGGCGCAGCTCGACGCGCTTGAGGTCGAGCCGCAAGGCCGCGCCGAGCGTGTCGAGGTCGAGTTTTCCCTTTGCGGCGACGTAGCCGGAGGTGTTGATGACGCCCTCGAGGGTGACCGGCACCGCGGCGTTTTGCGCGCTTGTCAGCGTGCCGAGCTGGAGACTCAGGCGCGCGACGTCGGCGGCCACCGCCGGCGACACCGCGGCATCGTCAAAGCGCAGTGCCCAATCGCTGAGCCGCGTTGCGTTCAGCGCCACCTGCCACGCGCTGTCCGCGTCGGCAGGCGCGGGGTCGGCGGGCGGTGTGCCGATCCGGGCAAGGTCGATGCTGCCGTCGCGTTCGCGCTTGATCGCCAGGCGCCCCCCGCTGCTGCCGAGCCGGCCGATGGTGACGCGCCGGGTGGCGGTGTC
>JAGRFQ010000082.1:6430-14125 GCA_020445945.1 Rhodocyclaceae bacterium | reverse complement strand
ACGCCCGCCAGGCTGAGTTGTGCCGCGTTGAGACGCAAGCCGTCGACGTCGAACACATAGGGCAATTTTGCGCTCGCGGTGCCTGCATTGAGCCCGGCGCCGATCAGTTGATGCGCAAAGTACGGGCCGTAGTGGGCTACCGGCACGCCCTCGACGGTGAGCTCGCCGCTCACTTCCAGCGGCAGCACGGCGAGTGAGGCGCGGTGACTGAGCGTGCCACCGGCTTCGCTGCGCAGCTCGAGCGCGAGCTTGGCGGCGCGCGTCCCGTCGCCGACGAAGTCGCTCAGCTGGAGATGAATGTCGTCGAGCGTGGTCGAGAAGTGGCCGGCCGGCGCGGCGGCGTCGGTGAACGTGATGCGCCCGCCGGTCAGCTCGGCGGCGTCGACATTGAGCGGAATCGGAGGCGGCAGCCCCGTTTCCGGCGCGGGTGGGGTGTCGCTTGGCGGGGCGTCATCGTCGGCCGGCAGCAAGGCTTGCCAGTCGATTTCGCCGCTGGCCTGGCGGCGCACGTGAAGCTGCGGCGTGTCGATCTCGATCCGTGCGATGTGTACCAGCGGTGCCATCGCGTCGATGCGTTCGAAGTCACTGTGCACCCGCGCCACCGCCAGCAGCGGGCGGCCGTCGGCGTGGGTGACGACTGCGTCGGTGAGCGTCACCGTGCCGGCAAGCGTGAGCTGCGGGCCCCGCTCGGGCGGTTCGGCGAAGGTCAGCTCCAGCGCGGTGGCGAGCGTACCGCGCGTGATCGCAAACTTCGGTTCGAAGGGCAGATAGGCGAGATAGGGTGCGATCTCGAAGGCCGACAGGTGAATGTCGAACACGGTCGCCATGTCTTCGCCGAACGGCCGCGTGCGCCCCTTCAAGGTGAAGTCGGTATCGTTGATGCGAGCCGACAGCTCGGGTTTGACATCGTGCCGGACCTGCGCCGGAAACCCGGACAGAAACGGCACCCCGAGCGTCAGCGCGCGCACGCGATGGGTGAGGCCGGTGGGCCGGTCGTCAATGTCGATTTCGCCGTCGGTGAGGTGAATGTTGTTGACCGAGAAGCGCAGCCGCGGCGGGGCGTCGTCCTTGGCGGGCTTCGGCGCCGGCGCGTTGAGTCGCTCGATTACGTCCGACCAGTTGCTGCGGGTGGCGTCCAGGCGGGTGAGTTTGAGCGTCGGCGCGGTGACTTCGAGGTGCGAGAACACGAAGCCCCAGTAATACAGTGAGCGCCATTCAAGATCGGTTTCGATGCGCCCGATGCGTGCGGCGGGGGTGCGGCCATCGGCTTCGGCGAGACTCAGCCCGGTCAGTTCGAGCGTCAGTGAAAACGGATTGAAGCGCGCGTCGTCGAGGGTAAGTTGGCGGCCCAGTTGCGCTTCCGTCTGTTTGGGGAGCTGCCATTTGAGCAGCGCGGGCACGCCATAGAAACCGCCCAGGGTGTACGCCAGCAGCCCGACAGCGACGCCCAGCACCCAGCGCTTCAAGGCGGAGGGTGACGCAGCGGCGGGAGACTCGGCTTCACTCATGTGCGTTGCGGCTTCCTTGTGAGTGCCCCAGCTTAGCAGCGCCGCGGCGGGCTGGGAATGCGGCGATGTTTGCATGTGCTTACCGCGTGGGTAAGAATCGCCGCTCACACAACTTTGGATCGGCCATGAGCGCACGGCGCAGCTATGACGTATTGGTGATTGGCGGCGGCGGTGCGGGCATGATGTGCGCGGCGGCGGCGGGACGGCGCGGGCGGCGCGTGCTGGTCATCGACCATGCTGCGACGCTGGCCGAGAAGATCCGCATCTCGGGCGGCGGGCGCTGCAATTTCACCAACCTCGATGTGAGCGCGGCGAATTTCCTGTCGAACAACCCGCATTTCTGCCGCTCCGCGCTGGCGCGCTACGGGGCCCACGACTTCGTCGCGCTGGTGGAGCGCCACGGCATTCGCTACCACGAGAAGACGCTCGGTCAGCTGTTTTGCGACGACAGCAGCCAGCAGATCATCGATCTGCTGCTCACCGAATGCGCCGACGCCGGGGTGGACTGGGCGCAGCCGGCGACGGTGCATCGCGTCGACCACGACGCCGCAGCGGGGTATGCGGTGGACAGCTCGCGCGGCCGCTTCGACGCGCCGTCGCTGGTAATCGCCACCGGCGGGCTGTCGATTCCCAAGATCGGCGCTACCGACTTCGGCCATCGCCTCGCACGGCAGTTTGGGTTGCCGGTGATTGCCCCCCGCCCTGCCCTCGTGCCGCTCACACTCAGCGCCGAGGCGCTCGAAGCGCTGACGCCGCTGGCCGGCGCGGCCTTCGAGGTGATCGCCAGCTGTGGCGCGGGGCGCTTTCGTGAACGCGCACTGGTGACTCACCGCGGGCTTTCCGGGCCGGCGATCCTGCAGATTTCGAGCTACTGGCAGGCGGCCTGCGCGGCCGGCCGGCCCGAGCCGGTTCGCCTCGACCTGCTGCCCGGTCAGGACGCCCGCGGCTGGCTTGGCGCACACGCTGACAGCGGCGCCCTGCTCGCCACGCTGTTGAGCGAGCATCTGCCCCGCCGGGTGGCGCAGGCCTGGGCGCAGCTGCATGACGCTGCGCGGCCGGTCAATCGGCTCAGCGCTGCCGAACGCGATGCCCTCGGCGACGCACTCGGCGCGTGGTCGCTGGCGCCGTCGGGCACCCAGGGCTACGCCAAGGCCGAGGTCACGCTCGGCGGCGTGGACACGCGCGCGCTGTCGTCCAAGACCATGGAAGCGAGCGCCCAGCCCGGGCTGTATTTCATCGGCGAAGTGGTCGACGTGACCGGCCACCTGGGCGGCTACAACTTTCAGTGGGCGTGGTCGTCGGGCCACGCCGCGGGGCAGTTTGCGTGAGCGTCGTGCGCGGCGTCATGGCGGTGTCACACGCGCGCACTAGCCTTGGCGGCGTTCCAGCCACCGGCTCGCTTGCGCATGAACACGGTTCGCGCCATTTTCATCTCCGACGTTCATCTTGGCACCCGCGGGTGCCAGGCTGAGCGGCTGCTCGACTTTCTGCGCCACTACGAGGCCGAGCACCTGTATCTGATCGGCGACATCGTCGATTTCTGGGCCATGAAGCGCAGCATCCACTGGTCGCCCGCACAGAACACGGTGGTTCAGAAGGTGCTGCGCCAGGCGCGCAAGGGCTGCCGGGTGACGTTCATCCCCGGCAATCACGACGAGGCGCTGCGTGAATACTCGGGTATCGCCTTCGGCGACATCCAGCTGCGCAACGAGGCCGTGCACGTGACGGCCGACGGCCGGCGCTTTTTGCTCATTCACGGCGATGAATTCGACCAGGTGACGCGCTATCACACGTGGGTCGCGGTGATTGGCGACATCGCCTACAACACGCTGGTGTGGATCAACACCTATCTGTCGCGCGTGCGCCGGCGCCTCGGGCGGCCCGGGTACTGGTCGCTCGCCGGTTACGCCAAGCGCAAGGTCAAGAGCGCGGTGAGCTTCATCTTCGACTTCGAGGATTCGGTGATTCGTGCGCTGCGCGAGCGCGACGTCGATGGCGTGGTCTGCGGTCACATCCACGCTGCGACGATCAAGGAAATCGATGGCCTGACCTACATCAACTGTGGCGACTGGGTGGATAGCTGCACGGCGATCGTCGAGCACCCGGACGGACGCATGGCGTTGATCGACTGGTCACTGCCGGGTGCACTGCCCGCGCCGGCAGTTGCCGCGGTGCCGGCGCAGGCCGACGAGCGCCCATTGCCGCACCCGATGCCCCGCCCCGCTGCGATCGAACGCGAGCCTATTTGACCGCTTCGAGCACGCCGGCCATCTGCACCAGGTCGACGTCGCGGCCGAGCATGACCACCGAGCCGTTGCGGCGGTTGTTGCCGGTATCGGAGAATTCGAAGCGGTACACCCGGCGCAGGCAGATCTGCCCGTTGTCGTTGCGGGCCAGCCGCGTGCGTTCGGCGGCCACGGTCTCGTCGAGCAACTGCAGCCCGATCCGCGTACACGCCGCTCGCGCCGCATGCAGCGCCACTTCGCGGGCCTTGAGCGTGTCCATCCAGAACCACGCCACGCCACCGAGGACGAGCACGGGCACAATGTCGTAGAGCGTAATCATGCGGCCACCGCGCGCATCTTCGCGCCGCCTGCCGCGCGGCTTTGACCTACAATTTGCCTATCTACCGGCAAGGAGTCATTCCTCATGCGAAGTCTCGTTCTGACCGCCATTGGCGACGACCGGCCCGGCCTGGTCGAGTTGCTGTCGACCACCATCAGCGACCAGGGCGGCAACTGGCTTGAATCGTCGATGGCCCAACTGGCCGGCAAGTTTGCCGGTATCTTGCGCGTCGATGTGCCCGCCGCCAGCGCGGAGGCATTGATCGCCGCGCTTGGCGAACTCGACGCACTCAAGGTAACGGTTACCCTCGCCGGAGAAGCCGGCGCGCCAGACAGTGCGCGCAATCTGCACCTCACGGTGGTCGGCCACGACCGCGTTGGCATCGTGCGCGAAGTGTCGCAGGTGCTGGCGCGGTACGCGGTGAACGTGGCGGAGCTCAATACCGCCACCTCCAGCGCGCCGATGTCGGGCGAAATCCTGTTTCATGCCCGCGCCAGTCTGCAGGCCGACCGCGATCTCGACGCCGCGGCATTGCAGCGCGATCTCGAAGCCTTGTCGAACGACCTGATCGTGGACATCACGCTTGACGAGGTGGTGTCGATCTAGCCGCGACTGCGGCCCTGAATCGCGTGAGACCCCAGGCCCTTGCGCGAATGGTGCCATCAGTCATCGCCCGGCGCCTGCAGGCGGTCGTATTTGTCGGCCCGGCCGCGCGCGAGATCGGCCGGATAGCGGCGCGCGTTGAGCGCCATCTTGCGCGTTGCCGCGTCGGCGAGGTCGATCTCCATCACGTCGGCCAGACGCACCAGATAGAGCAACACGTCGGCCAGCTCGAGGGCCACCGCGTCGCGGTCTGCCGGCGGCAGCGTCTGCGAGGCTTCGGGGCTGCACCACTGAAAATGCTCGACCACTTCGGCGGCTTCGCCGATCAGCGCCATGGCGAGATTCTTGGGCGTGTGATACTGGCCCCAGTCGCGTGCGTCGGCGAAGTCGCGCAGGGCGTTGCGCAGGCGGATCAGGGGGTCGTCAGCGGGCGTGTTCATGGTTGGTGGCCGTCTATTTCAAAATGCGCGTGGGTGTCCTGCCCGAGACGCTCGACCAGCCACGGCAGGCTCGCCTGCATCGACGCGCGCAGCGTCCACGGCGGGTTGAAGACGAACATGCCGCTGCCGGTCATGCCCAGTCCGTCGGCGGCCGGCGCGCTGACATGCAGGCGCACGTGCAGCCACGACTGCGCGGCACTCGCCGCGTGCACCAACTGCCGCGGCAGGCGCTGCGATTCCGGGCGCGCCAGCAGCGGGTACCACACCAGGTAACAGCCGGTGGCAAAGCGCTTGAGTGCGCCATCGAGGGCGTCGATCAGCATGGCGTAGTCCTGCTTGAGCTCGTAAGGCGGGTCGATGAGCACCACCGCGCGCCGGGTGGGCGGCGGAAGCAGTGCCTTGAGCGCTGCAAAGCCGTCGCTGGCGGAGACCTTCACGCGCCGTCCCGCGCCGTCGAAGTGCGCGGCCAGCGCGCGTGCGTCGGTGGGGTGGCGCTCGAACAGGCGCAGCGCGTCTTCGCGGCGGGTCAGGCGTTGGGCGATCTCCGGGGAGCCGGGATAGATGCGCGGCCCCTCGTCCATGCCGACGACGCTCGCGTAACGTGCCACTGCCGGCGGCATGCCGGTGGCGCCGTCAAGGCGCTCGATGCCGCTCGCGGATTCGCTGTGTCGCGCCGCCAGGCCGCTGTCCAGCGCGTAGCATCCGGGGCCGGCATGGGTGTCGATATACCAGTACGGCGCGGGTTTACGGTTGAAGTGATCGAGCACCTGAATCAGCATCACATGCTTGAGAACATCGGCATGGTTGCCGGCGTGGTAGGCGTGGCGATAGCTGAGCATTGATGCGGATTTCGGCTGGATTCGGGAAACCGTGATGCTATCACTGCCCTCGCCGGCGCGTGCCGAGCGCGCGAAAAAACGCCGATTTTTTGTTTGCGCCGCACCATATCGTTGATATGATTGCCGTTTTTCGCCGTTGGACGGCCGATAAGCGCACAGACGCTTGGTCAACAGAGAGGACAGCAGGATGGGAGTCTACGCGCTCGATAGCCGCGTGCCGGTGCTCGGAGAGGGCAGCTGGGTTGCGGACAACGCGACGGTGTTGGGGAACGTCGTCCTGGGGAAGAATGTCAGCATCTGGTACAACACCGTGCTGCGCGGCGACAACGACCCGATCACCATCGGCGACAACTCCAACGTGCAGGACGGCTCGGTCCTGCATACCGACGACGGTGTGCCGCTGACGCTGGGCGCCAACGTCACGATCGGCCACATGGCGATGCTCCACGGTTGCCGTATCGGCGAAGGTTCCCTGATCGGCATCAACGCGATCGTGCTCAACAACGCCAATATCGGCCGGCACTGTCTGATCGGCGCCAACGCGCTGATTCCCGAAGGCCGCGAGATCCCCGACCGTTCGCTGGTGGTTGGTACGCCGGGGCGCATCATTCGCCAGCTCACCGACGAGGAAGTGGCCGCCCTGATCGCCAACGCCGACAACTACGTGCGCCACCTCAACGAGCATGCGCTCGGCGCGCGCCGCCTCGACACCCCGTCCGGCAACGGTTATTTGGCCAAAAAATCGCAGCCTTAATCCAGATCAAATTCTGCACCGCCGCAATTCCGTAGAGTCTGTGCGTGTGGGGTGCCCAGCGCATGCCCACACTCCTCTAAGCATTGTCTCCTTGGCGCGCACTTCGGTTGCGCGCCTTTTTATTGTGCTGCGTCATTTGCGTCCCGCTCGCCAAAACGTACCAGCGCAATCCCCGCCAGCAGGATGATTGCTCCGCCCAGGCCTTGCAGCAGCGTGATTTGTTCGCCAAGCAAGAAGGCGGCGAGCACGGCCGTCACCAGCGGCTCGAGCGTCGACAAGGTGGCCGCATCGGCTGCGCCGAGACGTTTGATACCGGCAAACAGCAACACCATGGCCACGCTGGTCGACAGCACCGCAATGCTGCCAACGGCGACCCACCCGCCGATCGATTGTGGAAACGCCGGCGCCTCGATCAGTGCCACCAATGCATAACCCGCCGCGGCCGAGAGCATTACCACGCTTGCCGCTGCGAGCGTGTCCTCGCTTGCCAGCACCCGGCTGCCGACCAGCAGATACGCTGCGTAGATCACTGCCGCGAGTACGCCGAGCGCGATCCCCGCTGGCTGGCCGGAGACGTCGGCGCCGATGATCAGCGCCGTGCCGACCAAGGCGGCACTCACGCAGGCGATGCGCACCCGGGTCAGGCGCTGCCCCATCAGCAGTGCGCCGGCAACGGTGACCATGAAGGGGTGGAGATACAGCAGCAGCGCCACCAGCGCTGCCGAAGCGTAGTTGAGCGCGGAGAAGAAACTGTAGGACTGGGCAACGTAACCGACCCCGCCCATGAGCGCCAGTAGCGCCAGATTGCGCCCCCGTGGCCAACGCCGGGGGCGTACCAGCATGAGCCCGGTCATCAGTGCCGCGGCGAGCGCAAAGCGCAGCAGCCCGATGGCGACGACATCTGCGCCCGCCTGGTAGGCGAATTTGGCGAAGATCGCCATCGCCCCGAAGCCGCTCGCCGAGAGGGCGACATATACCGCACCGGT
>JAGRFQ010000082.1:5185-6346 GCA_020445945.1 Rhodocyclaceae bacterium | reverse complement strand
GGAGTCGTCACGGGCCAGGATTCACATCACCTTACATGCCCACTCTCGCCGTTTGCGGAGCCATCCGGTATAAGGAAGACCCCTGAGCAAACGGTGGAGTTGAGGATGCTTGCCAAGCCAATGTTGCGTAGCGCAGTGTGCGCCCTTGTCGTCGCGCTTGCCCCGGCCGCGGCTGCCTTGGCCGAACCCGCACCGACCGTCGATCTGTCGGCTGAAGGTCACGCCCGCGCACCAAACGATCTGGCCACCGCGGAAGCCTACGTCGAGTATTCCGGCGCCGAAGCGGCCGACGTGGCCGCCCAGGTGAACCGCAGCATCGCCGCGGCGCTGGAAACGGCGCAGGCGCATCCGGCCGTGCGCGTCAAAACCGGCGGCACGTCGACCTGGCCGGTCTATGCTAACAATGCACGCACGATTTCGGCGTGGCGCATGCGCAGCACTCTGCGCCTCGAGAGCGACGACATCGCCGCCCTGTCGACGCTGGCCGGCGTGTTCCAGCGCACGCTTGCCATCGCCAATCTGCAGCTCCAGCCCGCGCCAGAAACGCTCGCCAAGGCCAGTGACGCCGCGGCGGTCGAGGCCATCGCCGCCTTCCGCCAGCGCGCGGCCCTGATCGCCGATGCGCTCGGCAAGGGTTATCGCATCAAACACCTGAGCATCAACACCCAAGGCCAGCCGGCGCCGATGTATCGCGCGCGCGCGATGGCCGCCGAGATGGTTGCCGCGTCGCCGGCGCCGATCGAAGCCGGCGATGCCAGCGTCACCGTCCATGCCAACGGCACCATTGAACTCATTGACTGATACTGACTGAATCGACCATGCACCTGCCCCGTTTTGCGATCCCCGTGTCCGGCATGCTTGCCCTGATCTGCGCCAGCGCCGCGCTGGCCTTGTCGGCCGAATCCACATCGCGCGACAGCAACGAGTTTGTCTGCGCCAGCGGCGAACGGCTGCGGCTGGACGTAACCGACGCGCACGCCCGCCTGCGCACCGACGCCGGTGTGTTCATGCTGCAGTCCGACGCCGACGGCCGTTTCCATGGCGCCGATCTCAGCCTCGTGCTGGAAGACGGCGTGCTGCGCCTGGCACGCACGGGCACGAATGCGCCGTCCCTGTGCGCGCAGTTGCGCCAGCGCGCATGATCGCCCTGATTCAGCGCGT
>JAGRFQ010000082.1:0-5130 GCA_020445945.1 Rhodocyclaceae bacterium | reverse complement strand
GCGCTGATCGGCGTCGAGCCGGCCGACACGCCTGCCACCGTAGCGCGCATGCTTGAGCGCTTGCTGAGCTATCGCGTGTTTCAGGATGCGCAGGACCGCATGAACCGTTCGCTGCGCGATACCGGCGGCGGCTTGCTGCTGGTGCCGCAATTCACGCTGGCAGCGGATACCCGAAAGGGTACCCGCCCCGGCTTCAGCACTGCCGCGCCGCCGGCATTGGCCAAAACGCTGTTCGATGCCCTCTGCGCGCACGCCCGCGCGGCTCATGCCCCGGTCGCCTGCGGGCGCTTTGGCGCCGAGATGCATGTGAGCCTGACCAACCACGGGCCGGTCACCTTCCGTCTGGACGCCTGAGAGCACATCCACTAAGCTGCAGGCATCGGCCGGGCAAGGCAGGAGACGGATGAATACGCGTACATGGTGGAGCATCGGCGGCATCATCACCGCGCTTGCCGGGTGCGGCTCCGTGCCGCCCGTGGTTCGCTACACGCCGCCAGCCGTGGCTGAGTCCGCTGTCCGCGACCCCATTCGGTTCGACGATCCCCGGCACGCCGAGCAAGTCGTGCTGTATGCCTACGGTTTGCTTGGCACCGGCTACCAGTTCGGCGGGCGCAACCCCGAGGCCGGACTCGACTGCAGCGGCATGGTCAGCTATATCGTGGAGCAGGTCAGCGGCAAGCGCCTGCCCCACAACGCGGCGCGGATTGCCGCCCAGACACGCAGCGTCGAGCGCGACGACCTCCAGCCTGGCGATCTGGTGTTTTTCAACACCCTGAACCGCCCCCATTCGCATATGGGCATCTATCTGGGCGAGGGGAAGTTCATCCATGCTCCCAACAGCCGGGGCGCGGTGCGCATCGAACGCTTGGCGAGCCGGTATTTTTCGACCCGTTTCGACGGGGGGCGTACACTACAGCCCGAAATATGATTTTTTATAACAGTCCACCCGATGGAGACACCGTATGCGGAATAGAAAGATTGCCGATGTAATCAAGGGGCAAACGCTGATTTTTGCCGATACCAAACTGTCGATTCGCGAAGCCGCCAAAAAAATGAGCGCCGCTGGCGTAGGCGCCATTCTGGTCGTGACCGGAGAAAAGCTGGTCGGGATCTTTACCGAGCGCGACGCGCTCAAACGTGTTCTGGCGGCCGGCACGCAGCCGGACAACGTGCGCCTTGACGAGGTGATGACGCCGGACCCGATGACCATCACCCCCGACCGCCCGCTTGGTCACGCCTTGCACATGATGTTTGAAGGGGGCTACCGCCACGTGCCGGTCGTCGAAGCCGGCCGCCCGGTGGGCATGGTGTCGGCCCGCGACGCGCTGGGTGCCGAGCTGGAGGCGTTTGAAGACGAGTTGACGCGGCGCAACGAAATCAACGAGATCCTGTAAGCCGCACAGCCGGGTTGCCGCGGTGGCCGCGTTTCAGTGCGGCTGCGGTACCTGAACGAATATCTCGTCGGGTTTGGTCAGGCCAAGCTCGAAACGGGCCCGCTCTTCGATGGCCTCGTTGCCGGTCTTGAGGTCGCGGATCTCCGCGTCCAGGCCGGCATTTCTTTGTTCAAGCGTGTGGTTGAGCGCCTTTTGTTCCGCCAGTTCACGGTCGGCTTCCCAGACGCGGAACCAGCCGCCCTTGCCCAGCCACAGTGGGTATTGCAGCACGGCTACCAGCAGGAGAATGAGGAGCACGGGCCAGCGCATGGATCAGTGGTGTGCCGGGCAGACGCAGGCCTGCCCGGGTGTCATGGTTGATGCGCCAACTCTAGCAGTTCGCCCGTGCCACGCAAACCGCGCTCAGCGGCGGCGCAGGTTGTAGAAGGCGCGAATGCCCGGGTAGCTGGCGGTGTCGCCGAGATCTTCTTCGATGCGCAGCAGCTGGTTGTACTTGGAGATACGGTCCGAGCGCGACAGCGAACCGGTCTTGATCTGCATGGCGTTCAAGCCCACCGCGATGTCGGCGATGGTGGCGTCGTCGGTCTCGCCAGAGCGATGCGAGATCACCGCGGTGTAACCCGCGCGCTTGGCCATTTCGACCGCGGCGAAGGTTTCAGACAGGGTGCCGATCTGGTTGATCTTGATGAGGATCGAGTTGGCCACGCCCTGCTCGATGCCCTGCTCCAGGATCTTGGTGTTGGTCACGAACAGGTCGTCGCCCACCAGCTGCACCTTCTTGCCCAGGCGCTCGGTCAGCAGCTTCCAGCCGGCCCAGTCGTCCTCGGCCATGCCATCTTCGATGGACACGATCGGGAAGCGGTCGACCAGCGTGGCCAGATAGTCGGTAAAGCCTTCCGCCGACAGCGTCAGCCCTTCGCCGGCAAGCACGTACTGGCCGTCCTTGTAGAACTCGCTGGAGGCGCAATCGAGCGCCAGCACCACGTCGCTCCCCGGCTCGTAGCCGGCGTTGGAAATGGCTTCCTGAATCATGTTCAGCGCCTCTTCGGTGCCGCCCACGTTGGGTGCAAAACCGCCCTCGTCGCCCACCGTGGTCGGATAGCCTTTCTTGTCGGTGAGCTTTTTCAGGTGATGAAAAATCTCGGCGCCGCAGCGCAGCGCTTCGCGGAAGCTGCCCATCGACACCGGCATGATCATGCATTCCTGAATGTCGAGCGAGTTGTTGGCGTGTGCGCCACCGTTGATGACGTTCATCATCGGCACCGGCATGGTCATCGGGCTGGAGCCGCCGAAATAGCGGTATAGCGGCAGGCCGGCCTCTTCGGCGGCGGCGCGGGCCACGGCCATCGACACCGCCAGGGTGGCGTTGGCGCCAAGGCGCGACTTGTTCTCGGTGCCGTCGAGGTCGATCAGGGTGCGGTCGATGAAGGACTGCTCTTCGGCGTCGAGCCCGATCAAGGCTTCGGCGATTTCGGTATTGACGTTCTCGACCGCGCGCAGCACCCCCTTGCCGAGATAGCGGGCGTCGTCGCCGTCGCGCAATTCGATGGCTTCGCGGGCGCCGGTGGACGCGCCCGAGGGCACGGCGGCACGGCCCATTACGCCGGATTCCAGCAGCACATCGGCCTCGACCGTGGGGTTGCCGCGCGAGTCGAGCACTTCGCGGGCGATGACGTCAATAATCGCACTCATAGGAGTTCCTGTTCAGATCCAATCAAAAAAATCAAAAATGGGGGTGTCGTGTCAGGCGCCCGCGGTCTCCAGCAATCCGGCCTGTTTGACCAGACGGTCGAGGTCGCGCATCGTGGCCAGCAAGGCTTTCATCTTGGGCAGCGGCCATGCGTTGGGGCCGTCGGACAGCGCCGTCTCGGGGGTCGGGTGGGTTTCCATGAAAACCCCCGCCACCCCGGCGGCCAGCGCCGCGCGGGCGAGCACCGGGACAAACTCGCGCTGCCCACCGGAGACGGCGCCCTGCCCGCCCGGTAGTTGCACCGAGTGGGTGGCGTCGTAGACCACCGGGCAGCCGGTCTCGCGCATGATCGCCAGCGAGCGCATGTCGGAGACCAGGTTGTTGTAACCGAATGAGGCGCCGCGCTCGCACACCATGATCGTGTCCGCGCCACCGTTGGCGGCCTTGGCCTTGTCGACCACGTTCTTCATGTCGCCGGGCGCGAGGAACTGGCCCTTCTTGATATTGACCGGTTTGCCGCAACGCGCCACGGCTTCGATGAAATCGGTCTGGCGGCACAGGAAGGCCGGCGTCTGCAGCACGTCGACGGCCGCCGCGACCGGGCCGATCTCGTCGATCGAATGCACGTCGGTGAGCACCGGCACGCCGACCGTTTCGCGCACGTGGGCGAGAATCTCGAGCCCCTTGGCCATGCCGAGTCCGCGGTAGGAGCTGCCCGAGCTGCGGTTGGCCTTGTCGTAGGACGACTTGTAGATGAAGGGAATGCCAAGCTCGGCACAGATGGCCTTGAGCTCGCTGGCGGTGTCGAGCGCCATTTGTTGCGACTCGATCACGCACGGACCGGCGATCAGGAAAAACGGCTGATCGAGGCCGACATCGAAGTTACACAGTTTCACAAGGCGTCTCCTTGGCTTCGCGCGCCGCGATGGCGGCTTTGACGTAGGCCGTGAACAGCGGATGGCCATGACGCGGGTTGGAGGTGAATTCGGGATGGAACTGGCAACCGACAAACCACGGATGATCGGGCAATTCGACCATCTCGCACAGGTCGGTGCCGCTGGCGCGGCCCGAAACGCGCAGCCCGGCGGCTTCGAGCTTGCCGAGCAAGGTGTTGTTCACTTCGTAGCGGTGGCGGTGGCGTTCGACGATTTCGGGCAGTTCGTACACCTTGCGCGCCAGTGAGCCTTCGCTCAGCAGACAGGTCTGGCCGCCGAGACGCATCGTGCCACCCAGATCGGAGCTGCCGTCGCGGCGTTCGATCTGGCCGCTGCGGTCGTGCCACTCGGTGATCAGGCCGATCACCGGGAATTTGCTGTGCTCGTCGAACTCGGTGCTGTGCGCGCCCGCCATTCCAGCCACGTTGCGCGCGAATTCGACCACCGCCAGCTGCATGCCCAGGCAGATGCCCAGATACGGCACCTTGTTTTCGCGGGCGTACTGGATGGCCTTGATCTTGCCCTCCGTGCCGCGCTTGCCGAAGCCGCCGGGCACCAGAATGGCGTCCATTTTTTGCAGTGCACCGCAGCCTGTGCGCTCGATGTCTTCGGAATCGAAGAAGTGAATGTTGACCTTGCTACGGGTGTGCAGGCCGGCGTGGCTCACCGCTTCGATCAGCGATTTGTACGACTCGGTGAGATCGACATACTTGCCGACGAAGGCGATGTCGAGTTCGTGCTCAGGGTTTTCGAGCGCGTAGATCAGGCGTTGCCACACCGACAGGTCGGCCGCCCTGGCGAGGATGCCGAGCTTGTGACACACGATCTCGTCGAGCATCTGGTCGTGCAGCAGGCCCGGGATCTTGTAGATCGACGAAGCATCGAGGGCCTCGATGACGGCCTCGGGCATGACGTTGCAGAACAGCGCGATCTTGCGCCGCTCGTCGGCCGGAATGGAGCGGTCGGCGCGGCACAGCAGGATGTCGGGCTGGATGACGATCTGGCGCAGCTCCTTCACCGAGTGCTGGGTCGGCTTGGTCTTGAGCTCGCCGGCAGTCGGAATATAGGGCACCAGCGTGCGGTGGATGAAGCCGGTGGCGCCGCGCCCCTC
>JAGRFQ010000014.1:4974-79281 GCA_020445945.1 Rhodocyclaceae bacterium | reverse complement strand
GGGAAAGGCTCGTCACAATCGCTGCGCGGCCTCGGCGCGACCGTCTGGATTACCGAGATCGACCCGATCTGCGCGCTGCAGGCCGCCATGGAAGGCTACCGCGTGGTCACCATGGAACAGGCCGCCGCGGTGGCCGACATCTTCGTCACCACCACCGGCAACTTCCATGTGATTACGCATGACCACATGGCGGCGATGAAGGATCAGGCCATCGTGTGCAACATCGGCCACTTCGACAACGAGATCGAAGTCGCCGCGCTCGAAAAATACGAGTGGGAGGAGATCAAGCCGCAGGTGGACCATGTGATCTTCCCGGATGGCAAGCGCATCATCCTGCTCGCCAAGGGCCGCCTGGTGAATCTGGGCTGCGGCACCGGCCACCCGAGCTACGTGATGTCCAGCTCCTTCGCCAACCAGACCATCGCCCAGATCGAGCTGTTCACGCGCACGGCGGAGTATCCTGTCGGCGTGTACACCCTGCCCAAGCATCTCGATGAAAAGGTCGCCCGCCTGCAGCTCGCGAAGCTCAATGTGAGCATGACCGAACTGACCGACGAGCAAGCGGCCTATATCGGTGTGCCCAAAGAAGGGCCGTACAAACCTGATCATTACCGTTATTGACCGAGTTCGGCACGTCGCCGCAGGGTGGGCGACGTGCCGGCACAAACGAAAACAGGAGCAAGCATGAAGCGCCCTCGGGTGCGCACGACGCGACCGGAAGACATTCCGGAACTCATCGCGTTGCAGGCGCGCGTCTATCCCGACATCCCGCCGTGGAGTCAGCGCAAGCTGCGCGAGCAGCTCGACGTCTTCCCGCAGGGGCAGATCGTGGCTGAAAACGACGATGGTCTGGTCGGCTGTGCCAGTTCGCTGATCGTGCTCTGGGACGACTGGTCGGAGTCGCATAGCTGGAAAGAAATTACCGGTGCCGGCACCTTCGAGAATCACAACCCCGAAGGCAAGACGCTGTACGGTGCCGAGGTGTTTGTCGACCCCGCGCTGCGCGGCGCCGGCGTCGGCCATCTGCTCTACGAAGGGCGGCGCACCTTGTGCCGGCGCATGAACCTCAAGCGCATCATCGCCTGCGGGCGCTTGCCCGGCTACCACCGCTACGCCGACGAAATGGACGCCGAGTACTACGCCCAGAAGGTGGTGTGGGGCGACTTGAAGGACCCCGTCCTCAGTTTCCAGCTGAAGGAAGACTTCAGCTACTGCGGCGTGATCGAGAACTACATTCCGGAAGACGCCGAATCCTGCGGCAACGCCTCGGTCATTGTCTGGATCAACCCCGACTACGACCCCGAGTCGCCTACCGTCGTCCCCGAGGAGATTGTCCTGTGATTGTCCGCATTGCCGCCGTTCAGTACCTGTTGCGTCAGATCCACGACTGGTCGGGCTTCGAAAACCAGGTGCGCTTCATCATGAAGGCGGCCGGTGACTACAAGCCCCAGTTCGTGCTGCTGCCCGAGATCCTCACCACCCAGCTGCTGTCCTTCATGGACACTACCGACGTGCGTGAAGCCGTGCGCAACATGAACGATTACACCAAGCGCTACAAGGACTTGATGCAGGAGCTTGCCGCGCAGTGGAACGTGCACCTCATCGGCGGCAGCCACCCGACGCTGCAGGAAGACGGCCGGCTGCTCAACACCGCCTACTACTTCGCGCCCGACGGCCAGATCTACGCCCAGGACAAGATCCACCGCACCCGCTGGGAGCGCGAAAAGTGGAACACCGATGCGGGCGACCAGCTGCGCCTGTTCGACACCCCCTTCGGCAAGATCGCGATCCTGATCTGCTACGACATCGAGTTCCCCGAGCTCGCACGCATGGTGTGCGAGGCCGGCGCCGACATCCTCTTCGTGCCCTCGTGTACCGACGACCGTCAGGGTTTCCTGCGAGTGCGCTACTGCTGCCACGCGCGCGCCATCGAAAACCAGGTGTTCGTGGTCATGACCAGCACCGTCGGCAACCTCCCGGTCGAAGGGCTCGGCATGCACTACGGCCAGGCCAGCATCATCACGCCATCCGATTTTCCCTTCGCGCGCGATGGCATCGCCGCCGAAGGCACGCCCAACATCGAGCAGATCGTCGTTGCCGAAGTCGACCTCCACGACCTTGAAAGCAACCGGATCAAGGGCACCACCATCCCGCTCTACGACAAGCGCAAGGACGTCTACGAGCATCCGGTCGAGCTGGTGAAAGTCACGTGAGCGCGGGGTTCGCCGGAGCGCGGCGGTGAAATCCTTCCACCGTCGCACCGCCCGGCCCGCCCCCACGCCCGGGCGCGCCGCCGCGGCGGCCGTCGAGCGCCACGGGCTGCAGCGCGCCGACAGCCTGCTGGTCGCGCGCGAGGCCGCCCCCTCGCGCACCGCCGCGCAGCGCATGATCGCCGCCGGGCGGGTGCGCGCCGACGGCAAACCGGTCACCAAGGCCGCGCAGGAACTGGCGGCGAGCGTCGTGCTCGACGTGATCCCCGATCCGGACGACCGCTACGTCTCGCGCGGCGGGCTCAAGCTGGCCGGCGCGCTGGCGCATTGCCGCCTGGCGGTGCGGGGGCTGACGGTGCTCGACATCGGCCAGTCCACCGGCGGCTTCACCGACTGCCTGCTTCAGGCCGGCGCCGCGCGGGTGGTCGGCGTCGAAGTCGGCCACGACCAGCTTCACCCGCGCCTGCAGGGCCACCCACAGGTGCGCACTTTCGAAGGCCTCAACGCGCGCGACCTGTCCGCCGCCGACCTTGCCGACGCCTGGCCCGCCGGCGGTTTCGACCTCATCGTGTGCGACGCCAGCTTTATCTCGCTGACCCTGCTGCTGCCGCGCTGGCCGACGCTGCTGCGCGCCGGGGGCGTCGTCATCTCGCTGGTCAAACCGCAGTTCGAAGTCGGCCCGCGCGGCCTCGCCAAAGGCGGCATCGTGCGCGACGCAGCCCGCTACGCCGAGGTCGAAGCCCGCATCCGCCACGCGGTCCGCGCCGCCGGGCTGCATGCATGCGACTATTTCGACAGCCCGATCACCGGCAGCGACGGCAATCGGGAGTTTTTCATTCATGCCGTCAAGGACGGCGCGCGGTCCACGGAACACCCTGAAAATGAACAGTAAACAACATTTCTCGATCGAATTCTTCCCGCCCCAGACCCCCGCCGGGGTCGACAAACTGCGCGCCACGCGGGCCCAGCTCGCCCAGCTCGGGCCGGAATTCTTTTCGGTCACCTTCGGCGCCGGCGGCTCCACCCAGGAGCGCACCTTCGAGACCGTGTTCGAAATCCAGTCCGAAGGGCTGCCCGCCGCGCCGCACCTGTCGTGCATCGGCGCCACCCGCGACGGCATCCGCGCCATCCTCCAGCGCTATCGGGACGCCGGCATCCGACGCATCGTCGCCCTGCGCGGCGACCTGCCTTCCGGCGTGGTCAACCCCGGTGAACTGCGCTACGCCAACGAACTGGTCGAGTTCATCCGCGCCGAGACCGGCGACTGGTTCTCCATCGAAGTGGCCGCCTACCCCGAATACCACCCCCAGGCGCGCAGCCCGCAGGCCGACCTGCAAGCCTTCAAGCGCAAGGTCGACGCCGGCGCCAACTCGGCGATCACGCAATATTTCTACAACCTCGACGCCTATCTGCACTTTCGCGACGAATGCGCCACGCTGGGCATCGACATCCCCATCGTGCCCGGCATCATGCCCATCGTCAGCTTCAGCAAACTGGCCCGCTTCTCCGACGCCTGCGGCGCCGAGATCCCGCGCTGGATGCGGCGCAAGTTCGAATCTTTCGGCGACGATGGCGACGCGATCAAGGCCTTCGGGCTGGACGTGGTCACCGAGTTGTGCGCCCGCCTGCAGGCCGAAGGCGCGCCGGGCTTGCACTTCTACTGCATGAACCAGGCCGGCCCGACCCGCGCCATCGTCGAGCGGCTGGGGTTGTAGGCTCGCATGCCGCGCAAACCGCCCCCTGAAATCGTCACCCACGCGCTGGAGTTGTTCGCGCCGCTGGGGGCGATCCGGGTCAAGCCGATGTTCGGCGGCTGGGGCTTCTATCTGGATGAGGTGTTCTTTGCGCTCGAAGCCTGGGACTGCCTCTACCTGAAGGCCGACGCCGACAGCGAGCAGGCGTTCATCGACGCCGGCTGCAGCCGCTTTGTCTACACCCAGAAAGACGGCAAGACCTTTTCGATGGGCTACTGGAGCGCGCCCGAAGAGGCGCTCGACAGCCCCGCGGCGATGGCGCCGTGGGCGCGGCGGGCGATCGACTGCGCGCTGCGCCAGCGCAAGCCGGCCCGGCGCAAGCGCTGAGCGCTCAGCCGATGCCGTGGCGCCCCAGCCAGTCGCGAAATTCCGCGCTGGCGGGGCCGTCGCGCAGGCGGTCGACGTTGAGCAACATGTTCTCGACCATGGTGTGCGCGGCGATCGCGGCCATGATTTCGAGGCGCTCCTCCACCCCAAGACCATGCGCTTCGAGCGCCTGGTTGACGGTGCAGAAATGGCTCGCCATGAGTCGGCGGGCGTCATGCTCGTCGATGGACAGCAGGCCGAAATCGAGCGGGTCTTCGCGCTCGATGTCTTCCATCAAGGTCTCAACGGTCTGTGGGCTCATGATTGGCGCTCCGGCGTAGTGACTTCCATGAGACTGCACGGCGGCCGAAAAGCTCCCTAACGCCGCCCGCGCGCCATCACCGTCACCCCGCCAATCACCAGCGCCGCGCCGCCGAGCTGGGCAAGGCCGAGCGGCTCGTCGAGCAGCAGCGCGCCGAGCGCGAGGGTGACGATCGGGCCGAGGCTGCCGGTGAGCGCCACCGGCCCGGCGCCGATCCGGCGGATCGCCTCCGACAGGCACCAGACCGGCAGCACCGTTGAAAACACCGCCATCGCAAGCGCCAGCGCGTGCACCTGCCACGGCTGGTCGAGCGCGCTGAGCGGGCGCAGCAGCACGAACTGGCCGATCGCCATCAGGCAGGCGGCGGTCGACGCCCATGCGGTGACCCGCGCCGTGCCGAGCCGGCCGACGACCAACCCGTTGCCCATCAGATACAGCGCGTAGCTGAGCGCGCTGGCGAACACCAGCGCGCTGCCGGTGAGCACCGCGTGGGCGTCGCCCGCGGCGTGCACGTCGTGCGCCAGCGCCAGCGCGATGCCGGCGTAGCACAGCAGCAGGGCCGCGCCGGTGCGCCGGGTCAGCGCTGTGCCGAGAAACAGCGCCGAGAGCACGATCACCAGACTCGGATAGGAAAACAGGATCAGCCGCTCCAGCCCGGCGCTGATGTAGTCGAGGCCGAGAAAATCGAGATAGCTGGCGAGGTAGTAGCCGAGCACGCCGAGACCGAACAGGTGCAGCGCGTCGGTGCCGGTCAGCGGGTTTGCCGCGTTGCCGCGGGCGCGCAGGCCCATCGCCACAAACACCGGCAGGCTGTAGCCCATGCGCAGCGCGAGCAGGGTTTCGGCGTCGACGCCGTGCGCGTAGGCCAGCTTGACCAGGATCGCCTTGAACGAAAAACCGACCGCGGCGGCCAGCGCCAAGGCGAGGCCGAGCGGGTACGCTGCGTCGGCGGGGGCGGTGAGGTGGGCTGTGCGCATGATCGACTCCGGTGAAGGCTGCGATCAATCTAACGGCCCTGCGCCCGCACCACAATTGCTAAGATACCAGCTCTGTGTTCGTCAATAACGAAACCTCATGCGGTATGACCTGACCGATCTGAAGCTCTTTGTGGCGGTGGCCGATGCCGGCAACCTGTCGCGTGGCGCGCAGCGCTGCCACCTCGCGGCGTCGTCGGCCAGCCATCGCATCGCCCGGCTGGAAGCCGCGTTCAGCGTGGCTTTTCTGCATCGCGAAGCGCGCGGCGTGCGCCTCACGCGTGCCGGCGAGGTGATGCTCGACGGGGCCCGCCAGACCCTCGCCCGGCTCGAACAGATGCACGCCGATCTGGCCCCCCACGCCAGCGGTGCGCGGGGTCACGTTTCGGTATGGGCGAACACCAACGCCACCAACGTGTTCCTGCCCGACGATCTGGCCGAATTCCTGCGCGGCGAGCCGCAACTGCGCGTGACCTTCAAGGAGGCGGGGAGCCCGGACATCGTCAAGGCGGTGGCGGCCGGCGAGGCGCAGATCGGTGTGGTGGCCGGTGACGTGAGCACGGGCGAGCTGCACGTGCAGGCCTATCGCCATGACCGGCTGGTGCTGGTGGTGCCGCCGGGCGATGCGCTGGGTCGGCGCGCCCGGGTGCGTTTCGGCGAGGTGGTGGATGCGCCTTTCGTGACCCTGCATGCCGGCACCGGGGTGCACACCTTCATCATGGGCAAGGCGGCCGAGCTGGGGCGTCACCTCGATGTGCGCATTCAGGTGCACAGTTTCGAGGCGGTGCTCGGGATGGTGTCGGCGGGGGTCGGCTACGGCCTGGTGCCGCACTCGACGGTGCAGCGTGCGCTGCGGCCGCAGCGGGTGGTGATGCTGGCGCTGGAAGACGACTGGGCGCGGCGCGATCTGCGCCTGTGCGTGCGCGACCCCGCCGCGCTACCCGACCCCGCACGCCGGCTGCTCGACCATCTGGCGCGTCACACGCGCGGGGCGGGATCCACGTCGGCGTAGGCTTCGGGCACGAAGCGCGGGGTGCAGATGGCGAGAAAGACCAGGTCCGTCGCGCCGCGGTTGCAGATGCGCTGGCGCACGCCCGGGGCGATGACGACCTGATCGCCGGCGCTCACCACGCGCGCCGGTGCGTCGCCGACCGACACCTCGCCGTGCCCCGCTTCGATCACGTAGCGCTCGGTGATCCCGCCCAGCGTGTGCCAGCGGGTGGTCACCCCCGGCGGTACGCGCGCGCGGGCGACCGATACCGCCGGATCGTCCGCCCGGTTGTGCAGCTCGGTGATGTAGCAGCCCTCTTCGAAGTAATACTCGTCGGCCATTCGCATGCTCCGCCGCGCCGGCGGCGCCGCGGGCCAAGCATACGCCGTGCGGCGTTACAGCGGGCGTTCGACCGTCATCGCGCCGCGGATCTGGCCCTGGCGGTAGCCGGTGGCGCGATCCTGGGGATAACTCTTGGCCAGCTCGGCCTTGAGTTCGGCGCCGATCTTGTCGGCGTCGCCGTGACAGCCGAGACACACCTCGCCGACCGGAATCGCGCGCATGTAGCGGAAGGCCTGGGTGCCGTCGGCGCGGGTGACGACCTCGCCCACTTCCAGCGCGGCGGCGCCTTCACCCGCGGCAGCGCGCTGGTCGAAGGCTTCCAGGTGCTTGCGCTCCCAGGCGTCGGGCGTGCCGCGCTCGGGGTTGCGGGTCTTCAGGCTGACCCGGCGCATCTGCCAGCCGAGTTCTTCGGCGCGTTGCTTGAGCAGCGCCGGGGCCTTGTCCTTGCAGATCGGAATGGCACCGGCCACGCCTTCGGCGGCGACGGTGTCCTGCATCATCTTGACGACTTTGGGCAGCACCGGCAGGGCCTTTTCGCGGGTGTCCTTGGTGAGGGCGTCGATGTCCTGCGCGTGGGCGCTGGCGGCGATGAGCAGGCTGGAGCAGAGAAGTGCGAGACGCATGGCAATTCCATTAGATAAAACTAATATTCTAATGCCGTCACGCCGGCGGTGGACAAAAAAAGGTAGGCCACCGGCCTGCCTCGGGTGCGGCAAATGGTCGCAGCTCAGCGCCGGCTGCTGCCGCCGAGGATGGAGCCGAGCACGCCGCGGATGATGGCCCGGCCGACCTGGGTGCCGATGCTGCGCGCGGCGCTCTTGGCGGCCGATTCGAGGATGTTGTCGGAGCGTCGCGACCGGCCGCCGCCGCCCAGCATGCCGCCGAGCATGCCGCCCAGTCCGCCGAGCAGCCCGCCGCCATCTTCCGTGGCGGCCGCCGGGGCGGCTTGTTCCGGCGCGGCCTCGGGCGCCTTGCCGAAGCCGGCCTGCAGCTTTTCGAAGGCCGATTCGCGGTCGAGCGCTTTTTCGTAGTGGCCGTACAGCAGCGAACCGCGCACCGCCCGGTCGCGCTCGGCGGCCTCCATCGGGCCGAGGCGCGAGCCCGGCGCGATGACGAAGCTGCGCTCGGTGATCTGCGGGCGGCCCTTTTCGTCGAGGAAGGAGATCAGCGCTTCGCCCACGCCCAGCTCGGTGATGGCGGTGGCGGCGTCGAAGGCGGGGTTGGCGCGCATCGTCTCGGCGGCGGTCTTGACCGCCTTCTGGTCGCGCGGGGTGAAGGCGCGCAGCGCGTGCTGGACGCGGTTGCCGAGCTGGCCGAGCACGCTGTCGGGCACGTCGAGCGGGTTCTGGGTGACGAAGTACACGCCCACGCCCTTGGAGCGGATCAGCCGCACCACCTGCTCGACCTTCTCCAGCAAGGCCTTGGGGGCGTCATTGAACAGCAGGTGGGCTTCGTCGAAGAAGAACACGATCTTGGGCTTGTCCGGGTCGCCCACTTCGGGCAGTTGCTCGAACAGCTCGGCGAGCAGCCACAGAAGGAAGGTGGAGTACAGCTTGGGGTTGTTGTAGAGCTGGTCGGCGGCGAGCACGTTGACGACCCCGCGGCCCTGGGCGTCGGTCTGCATCAGGTCGGCGATGTCGAGCATCGGCTCGCCGAAAAAGCGGTCCGCGCCCTGTTCCTCGATGCTCAGCAGGCCGCGCTGGATGGCGCCGATCGAGGCGGTCGACACATTGCCGTATTGGGTTTTGATCTCCTTGGCGTTGTCGCCGACGAACTGCACCATCGCGCGCAGATCCTTGAGGTCGAGCAGCAGCAGGCCGTTGTCGTCGGCCACCCGGAACACGATCTGCAGCACCCCGGCCTGGGTGTCGTTGAGGTTGAGCAGGCGGCCGATGAGCAGCGGACCCATGTCGGAGACGGTGGCGCGCACCGGATGGCCGGATTCGCCGAACACGTCCCAGAACACCGTGGTGTTGGCGACCGGGGTGAAGCTGTCGATGCCGATTGCGTTGAGGCGCTTCATCAGCTTGTCGGAGCCGACGCCTTCGACGCCGATGCCCGACAGGTCGCCCTTCACATCGGCCATGAACACCGGCACGCCGGCGGCGGCGAAGGATTCGGCGAGTTTCTGCAGGGTGACGGTCTTGCCGGTGCCGGTGGCGCCGGTGATCAGCCCGTGGCGGTTGGCCAGCCGGGGCAGCAGGGTGATGTCGCGGCCTTCCGAGCGGGCGATGACGAGCGGGGCGGTCATGGTGTTCTCCGGGGAGCGGGGTGAGTCAAATCAGCGTGGGCAAGCGGCCTGGCAGGCGTCGTAAGTGCTTTGGCAGCTCTGGCTGCGGCCGCAGTGGAACAGCCGGTCGCCGCAGCGATGGACGCACTGGTTCCAGCGCGGATTGCTGGGGGTGGCGACGCGCGCGGTGGGGCAACTGGCGAGCGCAAAACCGCGCGCCGGGCCGGGCACGCGCAGCCATTGCTGCGGGGTGAACACCAGCGACGATTGCAGCGCGCTGACCGCGTCGTCCTCGCGCAGCATGCCGGAGCGCTGCAGCGTGGCCAGCCCCCAGCAATCGGCCGCCTGCGCGCTGGCCTCGGTGCGCACATAGCGTGCCTGGCCGAGGTTGTGGCGGGCGCATTCGTGGGCATACAGAAAGGCGCGTGCCGCGTCGGTCAGATCCGGCAGGGCACGCGGGTTGTAGACGATGGTCGGGCGGCCGTTTTCCATCAGGGTCGTCACCAGCAGCGGCGATTCGGTGTCGAGCCGGGTGGGCACTTTGCGGCCGGCGGCGTCGGTGCAGCCGCTGAAGGTGAGGTCCTGAGCGCTGGCGGGCAGGGCAAACAGCGCCAGCAGGCACAGCAGAAAGGCGGTTCGCAGGGCAGTCATCGAGGCTCTCCAAGTGTGGCCGCCAATTCGGCTGGCATGGCAACCCCCTGAATCTAGCAGACTCGACGCCCGACCGGGCGGTTGGCGCAAGCGCGGCGGGCGCAAGTCCGTATAATGTGACACTTTTCAATTGCCCGAAACCGGCGAGGTCGGGCAGCAGCACGAGTCGGGGGGCGGTTATGGCGGGTCATTCCAAATGGGCCAACATTCAGCACCGCAAAGGGCGCCAGGACGCCAAGCGGGGCAAGATTTTCAGCAAGCTGATCAAGGAAGTGACGGTGGCGGCCAAAATGGGCGGAGGCGATCCGTCGGCCAATCCGCGGCTGCGCCTGGCCATGGAAAAGGCCAAGGCCGAATCCATGCCCAAGGACAACATCGAGAACGCCATCAAGCGCGGCACCGGCCAGCTCGACGGCGCCAACTATGAAGAAGCGCGTTACGAGGGCTACGGCATCGCCGGCGCGGCGGTAATCGTCGATTGCCTCACCGACAACAAGACCCGCACCGTGGCCGACGTGCGCCACGCCTTCAGCAAGCACGGTGGCAACCTGGGCACCGACGGCTGCGTCGCCTTCCAGTTCGACCATGTCGGCCAGTTGATGTTTGCCCCCGGCACCGATGAAGACGCGCTGATGGAAGCGGCGCTCGACGCCGGCGCCGAGGACGTGATCGCCAACGACGACGACTCGCTCGAAGTCATCACCGATCCGGGCCAGTTCCACGCGGTCAAGGAGGCGCTCGAAGCCGCCGGCTTCACCGCCGAGTTCGGCGAGGTGACCATGAAGCCGCAGAACGAGACCGAGCTGGGCGAGGATGACGCCGCCAAGATGCAAAAGCTGCTCGACGCGCTCGACGCGCTCGACGACGTGCAGGAGGTCTACACCTCCGCGGTGTTCGACGAAGCCTGAACGGGCGGCGCAGCGCGCAAAACAACGGCGGCCTGCGGGTCGCCGTTTGCGTTCACCCCGCAGCGCGCCGGGCGGTCACGACGGGTCGAGCGTCTGGGTGGAGGTGACGCAGAGGGTGTCGGCGGCTGGCAGCGCGCCGGCCTGTTCGAGCAGGGCCTGGCAGGTGGCGAGGTCCGCCCGGGGCTGGAGCTCCAGCGTCGTATCGGAGTAACTCAGCGTATACGTGTGCCGGGGGGCCGTCTGGGCGTCGGCGTGGGAGAAGCGGGCGAAACGCAGCGCCGAGGGGATGCAGCGCATCTGCTGGACGTTCGCCCCGCCCTTGCGCAGTACCGCGCCGATCGCCTCGCCGCGCGCCGCGCACTGTTCGGCCGACGGCGTGTTCACAAACGCGGCCGACATCTGGCCGTCGGCCAGCAGGGTCAGGATGAGCAGGACGTGGGCTGCGGACATGGGGGCGCTCCGGGGGTCGAATCGATGTGTCGCAGCCTAACCGGGCCGGCCCGCGCGGGTTCTGATCCGGATCAGGAAACGCTGCTGAGAGGCGACGCGCCATTGGCGCTGCGCTGCGCTTTGGTTACTCTTGCGTCCATGCCGATGCCCGAACCGAGACCCTGAGCGCGCCCATGGAAACCTTGCTCCAGCAGATCGTCAATGGCCTGGTCGTGGGCAGCGTGTATGCGCTGGTGGCGCTGGGCTACACGATGGTCTACGGCATTCTCGGGCTGATCAATTTCGCCCACGGCGAGGTGCTGATGGTCGGCGCGCTCACGGCGCTGCAGACCGTGCTGCTGCTGATGGAGGTGGCGCCCGGGCTGCCGCCGTTGCTGATGCTGGCGGTGGCGGTGGGGGTGGCGGTGCCGGTGTGCATGGCGCTCGGTTACCTGATGGAGCGCCTCGCCTATCGCCGCCTGCGCGGGGCGCCGCGGCTGGCGCCGCTGATTACCGCCATCGGCCTGTCTTTTCTGCTGCAGACGCTGGCGATGATCGTCTGGGGGCGCAACTACCACACCTTTCCGGCGCTGATCTCCACCGAGCCGCTGGAGCCGGTGGCCGGCGTGTTTGTGACGCCGGTGCAGATCGCGATCGTCGTCATCTCGGCGTTGTTGATGGCCGCGCTGGTGCTGCTGGTGAACCGCAGCCGGCTCGGCCGGGCGATGCGCGCGACCGCCGAGAACCCGCGCGTGGCGGCGCTGATGGGCGTGGACGCCAATGCCATCATCGCGCTGACCTTCATCATCGGCGCCGGCCTGGCCGCGGTGGCGGGGGTGATGTTCGCCAGCAACTACGGCATCGCGCACTACGCGATGGGCTTCATGCCCGGCCTCAAGGCCTTTACCGCGGCGGTGCTCGGCGGCATCGGCAATCTGGCCGGGGCAATGCTCGGCGGCATCGTGCTGGGGCTGGTCGAGGCGATTGGCGCGGGCTACATCGAGGAACTCAGCTTCGGGCTTCTCAACTCCAGCTATCAGGACATCTTCGCCTTCGTGATTCTCGGCGTGGTCCTCATCTTCCGCCCCACCGGCCTGCTCGGTGAGCGCGTGTCGGACCGCGCCTGAGCGATGGACGCGCTCGCCCACGCCGTCCCCTGGCTTGGCAAGCGCCACCCGCGCGCGGCCGGCTGGCTGGTGATCGTGCTGGCGCTGGCGGCGCCGCTGATCGCCGCCTATTTCGGCCGCAGCTGGGTGCGCATTCTCGACTTTGCGCTGCTCTACATGCTGCTCGCGCTGGGGCTCAATCTGGTGGTCGGTTTCGCCGGGCTGCTCGATCTGGGCTACATCGCGTTCTACGCCGTCGGCGCCTACACCTGGGCCTTTCTCGCCTCGCCGCACTTCGGCGTGCACCTGCCGTTCTGGCTGGTGCTGCCGCTGGGCGCGGGCTTTGCCGCGCTGGCGGGGATCATCCTCGGCACGCCGGTGCTGCGCCTGCGCGGCGACTATCTCGCCATCGTCACCCTCGGCTTCGGCGAGATCGTGCGCATCTTCCTCAACAACCTCAACCACCCGGTCAACATCACCAACGGGCCGCAGGGCATCAACGCGCTCGACTCGCTCAGCCTGTTCGGCTGGGATCTGGCCGGCACGCTGCGCCTGGGCGATTTCAAGGTGCATTCGCTGTACCTGTATTACTACGTCTTCCTGCTGTGCGTGGCCGGCTCGATCGTCTTCATCCGGCGCCTGCAGATCTCGCGCATCGGCCGCGCCTGGGCGGCGATGCGCGACGACGAGCTGGCGGCCAAGGCGATCGGCATCAACGTGCGCAACATGAAGCTGCTGGCCTTCGCGCTGGGCGCCACCTTCGGCGGCGTGGCGGGCGGGCTGTTCGGCGCCTTTCAGGGCTTCGTGTCGCCCGAATCCTTCTCGCTGATGGAATCCATCGCGGTGCTGACGATGGTGGTCTTCGGCGGCATGGGCAACATTGTCGGCGCCGTCGTCGGTGCGCTGATTCTCACCGCGCTGCCCGAGCTGCTGCGTTATCTCGCGCTCCCGGTGCAGGAGGCGCTGTTTCACCGCGTCGTCCTCGATCCCGAAGTGCTGCGCATGCTGCTGCTCTCGCTGGCCATGATCTTCATGATGCTGTGGCGCCCCGGCGGCCTCATTCCGGCGCGGGCGCGCTACGCGCGGCCCGAGCTGCTCGGCGGCGAAACGCGATGATTTCGCTGCTCGAGGCGCGCGGCATCGGCAAACGTTTTGGCGGCCTCACCGCGCTGGATGACGTGTCGCTGACCATCAACCGCGGTGAGGTGTATGGCCTGATCGGCCCCAACGGCGCCGGCAAGACGACCTTCTTCAACGTGCTCACCGGCGCCTACACGCCGGATGCGGGCGAATTCGTGTTCAACGGCAGCGCCCTGCCCACCGGCCAGCCGCACCGCGTGGTCGCGGCCGGCATCGCACGGACCTTCCAGAACATCCGCCTGTTCGGCAAGATGACGGCCCTCGAAAACGTGATGGCCGGCCACCACATCCGCACCCGCGCCGGAGTGTGGGGCATCCTCAGCCAGAACCGCCGCACCCGCGAAGAAGAGCGCCTGACCACCGAGCGCGCCTTCGCGCTGCTGGCCTACGTCGGCATCGCGCGCTTTGCCGACACCCTGTGTACCAAGCTCTCCTACGGCGACCAGCGGCGCCTCGAAATCGCCCGCGCGCTGGCTGCCGAGCCGCAGCTGCTGGCGCTGGACGAACCGGCCGCGGGCATGAACGCCACCGAAACCGGCCATCTCAAGACGCTGATCGAGCAGATCCGCCACGACGGTGTGACGGTGCTGCTCATCGAGCACGACGTCAAACTGGTGATGGGGCTGTGCGACCGCGTCGCGGTGCTCGACTTCGGCCGCAAGATCGCCGAAGACGTGCCCGCGGTGGTGCAGCAAGACCCGGCCGTGATCAGCGCCTATCTCGGCGGGGGCGGCGATGCACACTAACCCCGCCGCGCCGCTGCTGCAGGTCGACGACATCCGCGTTGCCTACGGCGGCATCCAGGCGCTCAAAGGCGTCAGCCTCGAACTCTACGCCGGCGAAATGGTGTGTCTCATCGGCGCCAACGGTGCCGGCAAGACCACCACCCTCAACGCCATCGCCGGCATGTTGCCGCTCGCCGGCGGACGCATCGCCTACGCGGGCGACGATATCGGCGCGCTGCCCGCGCATCGGCGGGTGCGGCGCGGTATCGCGCTGGTGCCCGAGGGACGCGGCATCTTCACCCGCCTGACGGTCGAGGAGAATCTGCGCATGGGTGCCTACGCGCGCGATGATGCCGACGCGATCGAGACCGATCTCGACCGCGTCTACACCCTGCTCCCGCGCATCCGCGAGCGTCTCGCGCAGGTTGCCGGCACGCTCTCGGGCGGCGAACAGCAAATGCTCGCGATCGGCCGCGCATTGCTCTCGCGCCCCCGGCTGCTGCTGCTCGACGAGCCGTCGATGGGCCTCGCACCGCAAGTGGTCGAAAAGATCTTCGAGGTCGTGCAGACGGTCCGGGACGATGGCGTGACGGTGTTGCTGGTCGAGCAGAACGCCCACCTCGCGCTCGCGTTTGCGAGCCGTGGCTACGTCATGGAATCGGGCCGGATCACGCTCTCCGGCAGCGGTCGGGCCTTGCTCGCCGATCCCAGCGTGCGCGCGGCCTACCTTGGCGAATGAGGCCTGCGCGGTGGCGACCCGCAGCGGGCCTACACCGGCAGCGTATCGAAGGCGCCATACACGGCCTTCAGCCAGGTCTTGACGCGCTGGCGCTCCATCATGCCAAGCGCGCTGGGGCCGGTGCGGACGTTGGCCGCGGCCCAGAAACTGGCGTTGGCGCGGTCGATCTTGCGCATGCTGGTCTCGTGGAGTTCGGGCAGGGTGATCACGCGGGCGCCCAGCGCGACGGCATCGGCGAGCGCGGTGGAGGCGTCGAGCTGCGAGAAGTCGCTGCCGCGGCCGCGGTTCTTGACCACGAAGTAGTTCGGGCCGGCGCGATAGGTGTCGACCAGGTTTTGCAGCAGCGCCACCGAGTCGGCCCCGGCGTCGGCAACGTGCCAGAAGTTGACCGCCACGTTCATTTCTTCCATCAGCGCCATCACGTCGGCGTCGCCGATCCAGCGCGCGACCGGTTGGGCAGTCTGGGCGGCGAGATCGACGATCACGCTGTGCGGGCCTTCGTCTTCGTCGCCGCTGTCTTCAAACACGCTGGCGACGAGGTCGAGCCCTTCGTAGTTGTCGACCACCACCGGCGCGGCGTAGTCGGCATAGAAGCGCAGGAACGAGGTGTGCGAGCGGTCGGTGTCGAAGCCGGTGAACGGCCGGCCGTGGTCGATGAAGTACTGTGCCAGCGCGCGGGCCACCACGGATTTGCCGACGCCGCCTTTCTCGCCGCCGATGAAGTTGATAGAGCGCATGTTCTGTCCTGTAAAACGTGAGGGTGCGATTACGCCACATGGCGTGTCCGCGAGAGGAAAGGCAAAAATCATACCTGCATCCGCCGCCGCTGGTGCGGCCAATCGCGGCGGCTGACGGTACGCTGGCGGTGCTCATGCCGGGCAAGCGCGGTGCTGATGCACCAGCGTGATGCATCGCGCCCGAACAAAAAAAACGCGGCGCGCGCCGCGTTGGAATGACTGCCGGCAGGCCGAGTCAGCGGCGGCGTCGCGCGGCGCGGCCGAGCAGGCCCAGGCCGGCGAGCATCAGCGCCCAGGTTTCGGGCTCCGGCACCGGCGCCAGCGCATACAGCGTGGTGGTGGCGGATTGCTCGTTGGATACGGCGAGGAACAGTTCGCTACCCACCGCGAAGGCCTTGAGCCCTTCGGGGGCGATGTCGCTCGTGCCGACGATCATGTCGATGAAGCTGGCATTGGCCGGGTCGGTCACGTCGTACATCGCGATCGCGCTGCGGGTGGTGCGTTCGAGGCCGATGAAGGCGATGGTGCGGCCAGCGATCTCCATCAGGCTCACGCCTTCGGGCTCCACGCCCTTGTTGTCGCTGCGGCCGTCGTCGTAGATGCCGCGCGCGATGGCTTCCATTTCAAGCTGGTTGCCGGAGTCGAACACCGGGTTGCCGTTGGCGTCCCAGATCGAGAACGAGCGCGCGCCGAAGGCCACCAGATCGCTGGCGCTGGAGTCGAGCGTGGAGAGGGTCAGACGCGCCAGATCGCCGCTCACGCCGAGCGTGCCGGCACGTGCTTCGTCGCTCTCGTCGGCGCGGGCATCGCCCTCGTTGGCGCTGACGATGTAGGTCTGGCCGTTGGCGGCGTAGCTGGCAATGCCGTCGGGCTGGTACAAGCCGCGGGCATTCACGCTGCGCAGCGCAATGCTGCCGTCCCTGTCGTTGGGGTCGATGGCGTTGCCGGGCTGCGAAAAATCCTTGGTACCCAGCGCCGCCACCGAAGTGAAGCTGTTGGTGTTCAGGTCCAGCGTGGCGATGGCGTTGGCCTCCTGCAGCGCAACGAAGGCGGTATGGCCGTCCGGCGCCACCGCGATGTATTCGGGCTCGATGTCGGCCAGCGTGGTCGAGCGCACCCCGGCCGGCAGACTCACGCCGCCGAAGCCGGCAGTGGCGACCGTCGGGCTGGCCGCGTTGCGCGTGGCCACGTCGATGATCGACACGCTGCCCAGCGGGTCGACGCCGTCCTTGGCCTCGCCCTCGTTGGCCACCAGCACGCGCGCGCCGTCGGCGGTGAAGGTCACCATGTCGGGCAGCGCGCCGACGTTGACCACGCCATCGACGGCAAACGTCGTGGTGTTGTAGAAGCGCACCGTGCCCGGATCGGTGATCGTCGGCGCGGCCACCGCAACCGCGGCCAGGCCATTGAAAATGCTCACGCTGTTGACACTGCCGAAGCTGCTCAGATCGAGGTGCGTCTGCAGCCCGCCGGTGCTCAGGCTGAGCACGTCGATGCCGCTCGCACCGGTGACCCACAGCGTGTTGGTGGTGCTGTCGAAATCGACGATCTCGGCATCGCCGCTGTGGCTGGTGGTCCACAACTGCGACCACCCGAGGCTGGGCGGGACGACCGCGCTGGCGGCCGCGGCGTGGCCGGCGCACAGGCTGGCGGTAGCCAGCGCGGCGATGGCGAGGGGTTTCAAGGTCATGATCGCATCCTTGTCGGTTCTGGTTTTCCGGCGCGCCGGTGCGCACAATCGCGCGCGCATCAAGGTGCAAGGATGGTCGGTGCGTGTTACTGCGGCGTGACAGCGCCCCGCCGGGCCAGACGGTGGGCCAGCGTGAACGCCACCGCGCCCAGCGCAAGATAGCCCGCCATGCCGAAGCTCATGTGCGCCACGCTGGCCCACAGCAGCGGTGCGGTGATCGCTGCGGTGAAGGCGTTGAGCGCCATCTGCATGAAGCTCTGGCAGCTGGCGGCGAGCCCGCGCCGCGCCGGAAAGCGGTCCAGCGCGATCAGGCTCAGGCTGGGCATCGCCAGCGCCATGCCGAAGGTGTACAGCGGAATCGGCACCACCGACGCCGGCAGACCCGGCGCGCCGAGCTGGTGGATGACGAGGTTGAGCGCGGCGGCCAGCGCCATCACCACAAAGCCGGCGGCGATGGTGCGCCCGGGGCGCCACGCGCCGGCCAGCCGGCCCGACAGCCAGGCGCCGCTCATCATCCCCACCATCGCCGGAATGAACAGCCAGCCGAAGGCCTGCGGCGACAGCCCGAGATGGGTCACCAGAAAGGTCGGCGCCGACAGCACGTAGATGAAGAAGCCGTTGAAGTTGAAGGCCACCGCCGCGGTCACGCACAGGAACACCGGGTCGCGCACGACCGCCAGATAGGCACGCGCCAGCGCGGCCGGATGCAGGCTCTGGCGCTTGTCCGGCGGCAGGGTCTCGGGCAGCTGGCGGGCGCTGATGACCAGCAGCGCGAGGCCGAACAGGGCCAGGAACACGAAGATCGCGCGCCACGAGGCCAGCGCTAGAATCCAGCCGCCGATGATCGGTGCAATCGCCGGCGCGATGGCGAACATCATCATCACCTGCGACATCACGCGCTGTGCCTGCGCGCCGTCGAACACGTCGCGCACCACCGCCCGACCAACCACCATCCCCGCCCCCGCGCTCATCCCCTGCAGCGCACGGCCGAGCCACAGCCAGTGGATCGACGGCGCCAGCGCGCAGCCCAGCGAGGCCAGCGCGAACACCGCCATCGCCACCAGAATCACATTGCGCCGGCCAAAACGGTCGGCCAGCGCACCGTGCCACAGCACCATGAAGGCAAACGGCCCCATGTAGAAGGTGAGCGTGAGCTGAACGTCGTAGGCGTGCGCCGCCAGCCCGGCGCCGATGTCGTGAAAGGCGGGCAGGTAGGTGTCGATCGAGAACGGTCCGATGGCCGCCAGCGCCGCCAGAATGGCGGCCAGGAAGCGATGCGTTGCCGGCATGGGAGGCGGAAAAAAGGAAGGGAAAGGGCGAGTGTAGCCGGCCTGTCGCCTCAGCGCGTGGCCAGCGCGCGGCGGTACTGGATCGCCTCGGCCAGATGCACGCGGTCGATCACCGCCGCGCCGGCCAGATCGGCGATGCTGCGCGCCACCCGCAGAATCCGGTCGTGCCCGCGCGCCGACAGGCCGAGGCGCTCGATGGCGCGCCCGAGCAGCGCCCGCGCCGCATCGTCGAGTGGGCAGTGACGGGTCAGCGCCCGGCCGGCCAGTTGCGCATTGGCGCACTGCTGGCGCGCCTGCTGGCACTCGCGCGCGGCGAGCACCCGCCGGCGCACCGCCGCGCTGGCCTCGCCGGGGGTGGCACTGTGCAACTCGTCGGCCGTCAGCGCCGGCACTTCGAGCATCACGTCGATGCGGTCGAGCAGCGGGCCGGAGAGCCTGGCGTGATAGCGCGCCACCTGATCCGGCGTGCACCGGCACGCCCGGCGCGGATCGCCGCGATGCCCGCAGGGGCACGGATTCATCGCCGCGACGAGCTGGAAGCGGGCCGGAAAACGCGCCCGCCGGCTCGCCCGGGCCACATCCACGTGGCCGGTCTCCAGCGGCTCGCGCAGCGCCTCCAGCACCCGCCGGTCGAACTCCGGCAACTCGTCGAGAAACAGCACCCCGTGATGCGCGAGGCTGATCTCGCCCGGCCGCGGCAAGGTGCCGCCGCCGACGATCGCCGGCGCCGAGGCCGAATGGTGCGGGCTGCGAAACGCCCGCTGCCCCCAGCACGCGGCATCAAAACGCCCGAGCAGCGAATGCACGCCGGCCGACGCCAGCGCCTCGGCCTCGTCCATCGGCGGCAAGATGCCCGGCAGACGCTGCGCGAGCATCGACTTGCCGGTGCCCGGCGGGCCGAACATCAGCAGCGAATGGCCACCGCTGGCGACAATCTCCAGCGCCCGGCGCGCTTCGAGCTGCCCCTTCACATCGGCCAGATCGGGGCCCGGCGGCGCGGAGGCGCACCCGGCCGGCGCCACCGCGAGCGGCAGACTTTCGTGCCCGTTCAGATGCGCGCACACCGCCAGCAAGGCATCCGCCGGATGCACCCGCGCCCCGCGCACCAGCGCTGCCTCCGGCGCGCTCGCGGTGGGCACGATCAGCGTGCGCCCGGCCGCGCGGCTCTGCAGCGCCATCGCCAGCGCCCCGCGCACCGGCCGCAGCGCGCCGGTCAGCGACAGCTCGCCGGCAAACTCGTAGCCCTCCAGCGCGCTCGCCTCGAGCTGATCGGAGGCCGCCAGAATCCCCAGCGCGATCGGCAGATCGAAGCGCCCGCTCTCCTTGGGCAGATCGGCCGGCGCGAGATTGACCGTGATGCGCCGCGCCGGAAACTCGAACTGACTGGTCTGGATCGCCGCGCGCACCCGGTCGCGCGCCTCGCGCACCTCCGCATCCGGCAAACCGACCAGCGAAAAGGCCGGCAGCCCGTTGGCCAGATGCACTTCGACGACCACCGGCGGCGCGTCCATGCCGTCGAGCGCGCGGGTGTGAATGATGGCGAGACTCATGACGGGTGAGTCTAGCGGGGATTTCGCGCTATGTCTCAAGCATTGTTGGCGACTGACTTTGGCGTAAAAAAACGGCGGCCGAAGCCGCCGTTGCTGGATCGAGCGCAAGCGATCAGGCGCGGCGGCGTGTGAAGCCCAGTCCGGCAAGGCTCAGCCCCAACAAGGCAAGCGTTGTCGGTTCGGGCAGTGCGCTCGGGTTCGGCGGAAACACTTCGATCGCCGTGCCCTGAACGCCGACCGTGAAGCCGTTCCAGTTTTCGCTGCTCAGGCTGCGCCAGCTGACGGTGTCGAACGCGCCGGTGAAGCGCAGGGTGCCGTGGGGCTCGCCGGTTCCCAGCAGCTGATATTCAAATACACCGCCGCCAAGGTCGACCACGTTCTTGTAAGACGTGCCGCAGCCCCAATAGCCGCAGGCGTTGCCATCGGCGCCACCCGCGCTGACGATCTCGAAATCCTGATCGAAGGCGTAGCCGTTGCCGTTCAGGCTGACAAAGCCAAAGACCGGGTTGGCGATCGATTGTGAGAACTGCAGGGTCTGGGTGCCAGCGTAGCGCAGGGCAATGATGTCGGTGCCCGTGGGGCTGTTGTCGACCTGGGCGCTGGTATAGGGCGAAATGCTATCGTCGCGACCCGAGTTGCGGTTTACCCAGTAATCCGTGCCGCCGCTGGGCTGATAGAAGCCGATGCCATTTGCATTGGTGTAAGTCACGGTAACCGATGAGGTCGACGTGGTTATTGTTCCCTGGGCCTGAAACCCGCTGCCAGCGTCGAGGTCGCCACCGGTCCAGTCGGTCCAGAACACGGGGGCGGCGTGAGCGCTGGCGGTGGCGAGCGCAACAGCGGTGGCCAGGGTCAGGCGTTTGTAGTGAGTCATGAATGGGGTGCTCCTGAGCTTAAGCCGGAATCGGCAAAATACATGATTGGCAGATGCGTCGAACGGCTATGCGTTCGACGATGGTCTTATCAAGCAAGGCCCGCGCCAGCGCCGGTGGAGCACAGATAAATCGTTGTAGAACAGTATGTTGCATGGCGTTCGTCCGGTGCGTACGGTGCGTTTTCTGGGCAACTGTAAAGTTTGCTGACGGCCTTGAGAGGGCCCCCGGGGACGGGCGCGGTGGGGCTATCCGGTCACCCGAAGCAGGTGATTGTCCCAGTGCGTCGCGCCGAAGTGTGTCGGCGGGCGGTGCGACGGCGTCTGCGCGAGGTGGCCGGTGCCGTCGCTGATCCAGAATCCCGCGTCGGCGGCGGCGATGCCGCAGGCGTCGGGCTGGTCGTGGTGGCCGAGGTAGGCGCCGTCGGCCGACCAGCGGGTGACCAGGCCGCCGCGCGGCGAGGAGACCGCGAATTCGCTGCCCTTGGCGTTGAAGGCGACGCTGCCGCAGTAGTGGCGCATGCGCTGCTGGATCGCGTCGGGAGCGCGCAGCAGGCGCAGCGGCTGGCCGCGGCGGTGGAGGGCGATCAGCGGCGGGTCGTCGTCGGGCGGGCCTTCGTATTGCATGGCGAGGGCGAGCTGGTCGGCGGGGCCGGGCGCGAGGTGGCGGATGCTGAGCTGGTGCCAGCGCGCGGGCGGCTCGACGCGTTCGATCAGGCGGCCGCTGGCGGCGTCGATATACGCGAGATTGGGCGCCATGGTGGCGCGGTTGAGCTTGGCGCGCGGGGTGTCGGGGTGGGTGCGCAGGCCGCCATTGGCGACCGCCAGCGTGGCGCGATCGGCGAGCAGCGCGAGCTCGTGCGGGCCGACGCCGTGGCTGTCGAACTCGCCGGTCTTGCGCCAGCCGGCGAGGCGGTCGTAGATGCCGATGACGCCGCGCCCGGCGGCGAAGTCGTTTTCGGTGGTGTACAGATAGCGCCCGTCGGCGCTGAACGCGCTGTGGCCGTAGAAGTGGCGCTCGGCGGGAGCAACGAGGCGGGCGACGACATGGCCGCGGGCCAGATCGAGCAGCCACACGAATGCGCCCGGCCGGCGCGCGGCGACGGCGGCCAGCGTGGCGTCGGGGGCGAGCGCGATGGCGTGGCCGCGGGCGGGCAGCGCGACATCGAACAGCACCGCGCCTTCGCTCGACAACAGGGTGGCGAAGTGGCGGCCGGCATCGTCGCTGCGGCAACTGAGCAGGCGCGTGCCGCGCGCGCCGGCGATCAGCCGCGTGGGGCCGAGCAGCGCGGCGCCACCGAGCGCGTGCAGGAAGCGGCGGCGGTCAATCGCCATCGAGGCTGTTGAATCCGAGCGACAGCCCCAGCGCGGGGGCGAGGCGCTGGCTGACCAGCGCCTTGAGCTGCGACACCGCGGCGCGCAAGGCTTCGACCTGCGCGCGCGCGGCGGGGTCGGCGACGGCGGCGGGCAGCGGCATGGCGAGGGCGTCGAGCGCGGTGTGCGCGGCGGCGAAGGCGGCCTCGATCTCGCGCCCCAGCGCGGCGTCGCCGAGGCGCGGGCGCAGGCCGAGGCGATACACCGTGGCCACGGCGGCGAGGTTTTCGCCGATCGCCGCGCGCGACAGGCCACTGCGCCAGGCTTCGGCGCGCCGGCCGCGGGCGTGGGCCAGGTCGCTGCCCAGCGGCAGGTCGAGCTTCTGGGTGAGGATGCGTTCGAGCTGGGTGTGCACCGCCACCAGCGCGGCGGTGCCGTCGCCGGCCAGCGCGGCGCTGGCTTCGGGGATGCGCCAGGCGCGGTCGAGCTCGGCGGCCATGCTGTCCAGATTGGCGGCGATGGCACGCAGCACGCGGCAGCGCGGGGCGAAGCCGGGATCGTCGAAGCGCGCCATGGCGGGGTCGTGAATGAGCTGCTCGAAGGCGCTGAAGCCCTGCACCGCGACGCTGCCGGTGGCGAAACGCTGGGGCGCCAGCGCGGCCGGGTCGGCCTCGGCGATGAGGCGCTGCAGGTGGCGGCCGACGCTGCCGCGTTTGTCCGGCCAGAGCTGGAAGCGGAATTCGCGCATGAACAGTTGCACCGGGCCGACGCGGATGTGCTGCACCCCCTGCCAGGCGAGGAACGCCGGGGCGTGGGTGTGCTGGACGGCGTTCAGCGCGTCGCCACCGGGGGCGGCGCAGAAGGCGTCGACCCGGGCGCGCAGCGCGGCGCTGGCCGCGGCCAGCCGGGCATAGGCGGGCTGGATGTGGTCGACGGTGAGGGCCTGATTGGGGGCGTCGGCGGCGAACAGCGGGCCGGCGCACAGCAGCGCGGCGAGGTGGATGAGCCGGGCGAGGCGGCGCATCACAGGCTCTCCAGAAAACGCAGCAGCGCGGCGCGGTCGGCGGCGGAGAGCCCGACCACGGCGTCGCGTTGCGGCTGGGCTTCGCCGCCGTGCCACAGGACGGCTTCGAGCAGGCTGCGCGCGCGTCCGTCGTGCAAGTACTGGCTGTGGCCGTTGACCACCGGCGTCAGGCCGATGCCCCACAACGGTGCGGTCCGCCATTCGCGGCCGTTGGCGACGCCTTCGGGGCGGTGGTCGGCGAGGCCCTCGCCCATGTCGTGGAGGAGCAGGTCGGTGTAGGGCCAGATCAACTGGTCGGCCTGTTCGGGCGCGACGCCGTCCGTGCGGGTGCGGTAGCTGGGGGTGTGGCAGCCGGTGCAGCCGAGGGTGTAGAAGATGCGCTTGCCGGCGAGCACGGTCGGGTCGTCGTGCTTGCGGCGGGCCGGCACGGCGAGGTTGCGCGAGTAGAACACCACCAGTTCGGTGACCTGACGGCCGGCTTCGAGATGGTCGTACTGCGGGCTGTTGCCGTTTGGCGCGGCGCGGCAGGCGGCTTGCGCGGCGGTGCATTCGCCCCAGCCGGCGGGGTTGAGCGGGCCGGAGATGCCGATGTCGCCGGCAAACGCGCCCTGCGATTGCTCGTTCACGCTCGGCGCGCCGGCCTTGTGGCCGAAGCGGCCGGGCATGACGCGGCCGAATTCGCTGCTCCACACCCGGTTGGGCCGGCCGGAGATGCCGTCGCCGTCGGCGTCGTCGGGGTCGGCGCGGGCGAGCAGGTCGGCCTCGTCGATGGCTTCGAGCAGGCCGAGGCCGATCATTTGCGGCGCGACCCGCGGCGACAGGCGGGCCTGCGGGTGGAGCGGGCCGTAGCCGAGGTCGTCGGCGCGGTAGCGGGGCGCGCGCAGCGACACCACGCTGCCGTCGGCGAGGGTCACCGGCACTTCGGTGTAGTCGATGGCGAGGCGGTATTCGGCCTTGTGGCCGGCGATGGCGAAGTCCTGCAACTGGGTGCCGTAGGTCGGGTCGGGGATGTTGTTGACGCGGTGCGCGGCGAGCAGGCGGCGCTGTTCGTCGTTTTGCGGCGGGATGTCGATGCGCAGGAACATCGACACCGCGTTGTCGTCCGCGCCGGCGGGCGGGTGGCCGCGGCCGTCCTTGAGGTGACAGCGCTGACAGGAGCGCGCGTTGTAGAGCGGGCCGAGGCCGTCGGCGGCCTGGGTCGAGGCCGGCGCGCTGACCCACAGGCGGCGGAAGAAGCCGTTGCCGATCTTGAAGTTCATCTCGCGCTCGAAGCTCATGTTGGCCGAAGCGTGCGAGAAGGCGTTGGCGTTGATCTTCTTGTGATGGGTGGCGGCGCCGCCGGGCAGCGCTTCGCCCGGCTCGGGCTGGCTGAAGTCGGTGGCGCTGGCGTGGCCGGCGACGGTGGCGAGCAGGGTGGCGAGGAGGAGGATCGGGAGTCTGCGCATGATGGTGAGATTCAAAGCAAGTTGAAAACGGCGATGGCCAGCCCGCGGGCCGGCCATCGCAGAGCGCGCCGCGCGGGCCTTACTGGCCGACCGCGCGGGGGTTGTCGAGGCTGTCGGAGCCCTCGAAGGCGATGCGCTCCAGCCCCAGCGCGCCGACCGCGCTTTCGATCGCCCGGGTCTGCGCCAGCAGCGCGTCGATGGCGGCCTGCACCTTGGCGTTGCCGGCGGCGTTGCCCTCGCCGATCAACTGGTCGTAGGCCTCGCCGTTGCGGGTGCTGTCGACCAGCGCCTGCATCCGCGCCAGCGTCTGGTCGAGGCTGCCGCGCAGCGCGGCGTCGGTGGCCGGGTCCTGGGCGGCGACCAGTTCGGCCAGGCTCGGGCCGCTCAGGCGGGTGCCGTCGATGCGGGTGTAGGTGCCGGTGTACACATTCCGGATGCCCAGCGCGTCGTCGAAGTGCGAGCGCGCGGTGTTGTCGCTGAAGCAGTCGTGCTCTTCCTCCGGGTCGTGCAGCATCAGGCCGAGCTTCATCCGCTCGCCGGCCAGCTCGCCGTAGGACAGGCTGCCCATGCCGGTGAAGATGGTGGCCAGCGCGGCGTCGGGAGCGCCGCCGGTGACCGCCGCGCGGGCTTCGCCGCCGGGGGCCCACTGGGCGACCATCCAGCCCAGCTCGTCGACCAGCAGATCGGTGGCGGCCTTGAGATAGGCCGCGCGGCGATCGCAGTTGCCGCCGGTGCAGTGCGCGCGGTCGTAGTCGCTGGCGGGCCGTGCGCCGGCGCCGGGGCCGGTGCCGTTGAGGTCCTGCCCCCACAGCAGGAATTCGATGGCGTGATAGCCGGTGGCGACGTTCGATTCGATCTCGTCCACTTCGTGCAGCGTGCTGCCGAGCAGGGCCTTGTCGATGCGGCTGGCGTCGATGCGCCGGCCCGACAGGGTCAGCGTCGGGTTGGCGATGACGTTGGCGGCGTAATACGGGTTCTGGTCGGACTCGCTGCCGTAGCCGGGGTCGACGTAGTCGATCAGCCCCTCGTCGAGGGGCCAGGCGTTCACCTTGCCCTCCCAGTCATCGACGATGGCGTTGCCGAAGCGGAAGGCTTCGGTCTGCTGGTAGGGGCTGCGCGCCACGACCCACGCAGTGCGCGCGGTGGCCAGCGTGGCCTCGGAGGGCGTGGCGATGAGCTGGTCGACCGCCGATTGCAGGGTTTTGGCGGTGCTCAGCGCGTCGCTGTAGGTGGCGTGGGCGATGTCGGCGTAGTGCTGCATCACCGCGGCGGGAGTCGGTGCGGCCACGGCGGACACGGGGAGCAGCAGGCTCGCGGCGGCGATCAAGATAGTGTGCTTCATGGGGAGCCTCCGGATCAGAATTCGACCGACAGACGGCCGGTGACGGTGGTTTCCTTGTCGCCGGCGTAGTCGGTATCGCGCTTGACTTCCAGGCCGACGCGGGTGCCTTCGGCGATTTCGGTCGACACCGTGCCGAGCACGCGTTTCTCCGGCAGTTCCCAGACCGAGTTCTGCGCATCGTGCGAGCCCTGGAAACCGAGCGCGACGGTGGCCGGCTGGCCCAGCGCGGCGAAGTCGTAAGCCGCTTCGAGGTTGTAGACCGAGGGCTTGTCGTTGCCGGCGCTGGCGAACTCGTCGGTGGCGGTCAGGTATTCGGCAATCAGGTGGAAGTCGCCGAAGCCGAGCGCGGCGCTGGCAATCCAGGCGCCCACCTTGGGATCGCTGGCGCCCACCCAGGCGCCGTCGACGATGGCGTTGGTCTCGGCCATGTCGTTGAGGTAGCCGAGCTGCGCGGCCAGCGTCACGCCGTTGGCTTCGGTCTCGACCCCCGCCGACAGGCCGAAGTTGGAGACGGTGGTCTCGCGATCGCCCTGGAAGGCATAGGCCGAAACGGTGAACGCGCCGGCATGCACGCCGACTTCGACCGCGCTGTCGAGGGTCTCGCCCAGCTCCTTGGTGATCGGATCGGCGAGCATGAAGGTGCGAACACGCCGAAGGGCAGCACGAACTGGCCGGCGTTGACGAACCACGGCCCGGCCGGGTCGGCCAGCGTGAGCTTCACGTCCTCGATCTCGACCTTGCCGTCGTTGTCGGTTTCCTCTTCGTACTTGAGCATCACCGCGGCGGCGACCCAGTCGTTGATCTGGGCGTCGAGCATCAGCTCCAGCTTGTGGGCGGTGATGTCGCTGGTGTCGGGGCCGGAGGCGGGAGAGACGTGGTTGGCGTCGATCTGGATCAGGCCGCCGACATTGACGCGCTGAAACCACGCACCGCCGTCCGCCGCGGGGGCGGCCGATGCCGCGGCGCCGCTTTCGAGCTGGGCGATGCGCGCGTTCTTCGCTTCGAGCTCTCGCGACTGGTCGACCACCCGCGCCTCCAGTTGCGCCATGCGTGCCTCCATCGCCGCCAGCCGTTCTTCCAGCCCGCCGGCCAGCGCACTTGCCGGCAAACCGATTGCCGCCAGCGCGACCGCCAATACCCTCTTGTTCATTCCAGGCTCCCTTTCTGGTGTGCGTACTGCATGGGCTGGCTTGCGGTGGCTGGCTGGCCGAAGCGTGTGAACACAGTCTAAAAAATGGGAATAGTAATGCGAACGATTCTCGATTGCAATAAAGGCGTGCAGAATCCCGCCGGCGGTGCGCCCCCCGCTGCGCCGTTCAGGCCGCGGTGCGCAGTTCGACCGCGTCGGAAGCGTCGAGGATCAGGCGGGGGTTGTTGCTGCGCAGGCGGGCCGGGTCGGAGAGCATGCGCCGCCACTGGCGTGCGCCGGGCTGGCCGTGATAGAGGCCGAGAATGTGGCGGGTGATGGCTTTGAGTGGCGCGCCCTCGGCAATCTGGCGTTCGGCGAAGGCGGCCATCGCTTCCGCAACGGCGCGACGGCCCGGCGCCGGCGCGGGGCAGCCCCAGCCGCGCGGGTCGGCTTCGGCGAGCAGCCACGGGTTGTGATAGGCCTCGCGGCCGATCATCACCCCGTCCACCTCCGGCCACTGGGCTTCCACGTCGCGCCACGTGCGAAAGCCGCCGTTGATGAGGATTTCAAGCTGCGGAAAGTCGGCCTTGAGGCGGCTGACGTAGGCGTATTTGAGCGGCGGGATTTCGCGGTTTTCCTTCGGCGACAAGCCCTTGAGGATCGCGTTGCGGGCATGTACCACGAACACCTGGCAGCCGCTGCGCTGGTGCACCGTGCCGACGAAATCGCGCACGAAGGCGTAATCCTCCCGCGTGTCGATGCCGATCCGGTGCTTGACCGTCACCGCGCGGTCGGTCACGTCCTGCATTGCCTTGAGGCAGTCGGCGACGAGCGCGGGCTCGGCCATCAGGCAGGCCCCGAAGGCACCGGACTGGACCCGCTCGGAGGGGCAGCCGACGTTGAGGTTGATCTCGTCGTAGCCCCACTCGGTGGCCAGCCGCGCGCATTGCGCCAGCGCGGCCGGCTCGCTGCCGCCGAGCTGCAGCGCCAGCGGATGTTCGCAGGGGTCGAAGCGCAGGTGGCGCGCGGCGTCGCCGTGGAGCAGCGCGCCGGTGGTCACCATTTCGGTATACAACCAGGTCCGGCGCGTGAGCTGGCGCGCGAAGTAGCGGTAGAAGCGGTCGGTCCAGTCGAGCATCGGCGCGACCGCCAGGCGCCGCGTCGGGAGGTCGCGGGGGGGCGTCATGCGCGGACTTGGCTGCGCGCTCAGTCCCCGGCGGCGAGCGCGGCTTCGAGTTCGGCGACGCGTTGTTCGAGGCGCGCCAGCTGGGCTTGGGTGCGCTCGAGCAGCGCGCGCTGCACGTCGAATTCTTCGCGGGTGACCAGATCGAGTTTGGCAAAGGCGCTGGTGGCCAGGGCGCGGACGTTCTTTTCGATGTCGCGGGCCGGCGACTGGGCCGCGACTTCGGAGAGTTTGGTGCTGATCTGGTCGAGGATATTGGGCGGATTCATCAACGCACTCCTGCGGGGTTCAAACGGGATGGGCGTATTTTCGCCCAAAAACGCGCGCTGCGTGCGTCCGCGGCGATGGCATGCGGCGAGCACGGCCGGGCGGATCGGGCGGCGATATGCCGGCGTCACGGATTTTATGCACCAACTTGGTGCTCCAACTTGGTGCAGTGGGTTTTATCGGTGCGCTGCGCTGCAACACTGGCGAAGGCTTCGATGTAACTGATTGTTTTTGAAAGATAAAAAATCTGGCACAGTTCCTGTTATGGCGTCTCCACATGATTTTCTTTTCATTGGAGTCCCCAACCATGTCGAAATCCATCCTCAAGGCGGCCGTTGCCGCTGCTTGTATCACCGCAATGAGTGGCGCCGCCCTGGCTGACGAAATGTCGGCCAACGTCGGCTTCGTGTCCGATTACCAGTACCGCGGTTATTCCCAGACCAACGAAAACATGGCGCTGCAGGGCGGTTTTGACTACGCCCACGACAGCGGCCTGTACGTTGGCGTGTGGGGTTCGAGCATCGATTGGCTGTCCAAGGGCGGCCTGGAAGTCGACGTCTATGGCGGCTATGCCAACTCGATTGGCGACTTCGGCTACGACGTCGGTGTGCTGCAGTACTTCTACCCGGGTGGCAAGACCTCTGCCGGTGACGATGCCGACACCACCGAAGCCTATATCGGGGTGAGCTGGAAGTTCATTTCCTTCAAGTACTCCTACGCCTTCACCGACCTGTTCGGCGCGCCCAACTCCGACGGCAGCCAGTACTACGACCTGTCGGCTGACTATGACCTGGGCAACGGCTTCGGGGTGAGCGCTCACTTCGGCCGTCAGGACATCGAGAACGGTACCGGCTACAACGACTGGAAAGTGGGCGTCAGCAAGGAATACGCCGGCTTCAGCTTCGGTCTCGACTTCGTCGACACCGATGTCGACAACGACGACAACGCCGATGAGCGCGTGATCGTGTCGGTTTCGAAGTCCTTCTAAGAGCAGACGTATCCGGCGGGGCGCAAGCCCCGTCGACGAGTTTCAATTCAGGGAGCAGTCATGAAATATCTGATCGCCATCATCAAGCCCTTCAAGCTGGACGAAGTGCGCGAAGCATTGTCGGCTATTGGCGTGCAGGGCATCACGGTGACCGAAGTGAAAGGTTTCGGGCGCCAGAAGGGGCACACCGAGTTGTATCGCGGTGCGGAATACGTAGTTGATTTCCTGCCCAAAGTGAAGCTTGAAGCCGCCATTCCGGCAACCATTCTCGATCAGGCCATCGAGGCGGTCGAAAAGTCGGGCAGCACCGGCAAGATCGGCGACGGCAAGATCTTTGTGTTCGATCTCGCTCAGGCCATCCGGATTCGTACCGGCGAGACCGGCGCGGACGCACTGTGAGGAGCCCAACAATGAAATATCTACTTTCCGCCCTCGTGGGCGCGCTGGCCTTTTTTGCTGCGCCGGCATTTGCACAGGACGCCGCCGTCATCGTCGACAAGGGCGACGTGGCGTGGTTGATGACGGCAACCCTGCTGGTGGTCTTCATGGCCGTTCCCGGCCTGGCCCTGTTCTACGGCGGCCTGGTCCGCGCCAAGAACATGCTGTCGGTGCTGATGCAGGTGATGGTGGTGTTCTCGCTGGGTGTGGTGCTGTGGGCAATGTATGGCTACAGCCTGGCCTTCACCGAATCGAGCGCCTTCATCGGCGGCTTCGACAAGATTTTCCTCTCCGGCATCAGTATCGACTCGCTGGCCGACACCTTCACCGACAACGTGAAGCTGCCGGAGCTGCTGTTCGTTGCCTTCCAGGCCACCTTCGCCGGCATCACCTGCGCGCTGGTCGTCGGTTCCTTCGCCGAGCGCATCAAGTTCTCCGCGGTGCTGCTGTTCACGGTGATCTGGTTCACCTTCAGCTACCTGCCGGTCTGCCACATGGTGTGGGGTCCGGGCGGTCACCTGCTCGATGACGGCGCGCTCGACTTCGCCGGCGGCACGGTGGTGCACATCAACGCCGGTATTGCCGGTCTGGTCGGTGCCTACATGGTTGGCAAGCGGGTCGGTTACGGGCGTGAGTCGATGGCCCCGCATTCGCTGACACTGACCATGGTCGGTGCCTCGATGCTGTGGGTCGGCTGGTTCGGCTTCAACGCCGGTTCCAACCTGGAAGCCACCTCGGGCGCCGCGCTGGCCTTCATCAACACGCTGGCCGCGACCGCTGCCGCAACCCTCTCCTGGGTCGCCGCCGAAGCCGCCTTCAAGGGCAAGCCCTCGATGCTGGGTGCTGCCTCGGGTGCGGTTGCCGGTCTGGTTGCGATCACCCCGGCCTGCGGTTCGGTCGGCCCGATGGGTGCCATCGTTCTCGGCCTGCTCGCCGGCGCGATCTGCCTGTGGGGCGTCAATGGCCTCAAGCGCATCCTCGGCGCGGACGACTCGCTCGACGTGTTCGGCGTGCATGGTGTCGGCGGTATCCTCGGCGCCATCCTCACCGGCGTGTTCACCGCCCCGTCGCTGGGCGGCACGGGCGGCGAAGACTTCTCGATCGCCAGCCAGGTGTGGATCCAGACCTACAGTGTGATCCTGACCGTGGTGTGGTCCGGCGTGGTCTCGCTGGTGGCCTACAAGCTGGTCGATATCCTGGTCGGCCTGCGGGTGCCGGAAGACGAAGAGCGCGAAGGCCTCGACATCACCGCGCACGGCGAATCGGCATACAAGTACTGATCGCCCGAGCCCACTGACGCACGCGTTGCGTCAGGCAGCAAACAAACCGGCAGCGCCTCACGGCCCTGCCGGTTTTCTTGTGGACCGTCGCTGGCGCAGGCGGCTCAGGCTGCTTTGCTGCGGCTGCCCGGGCGGCGCGTGCGTGGCGCGCTGGCGGCCGCTTCGACCGAGCGGCTCAGGGCCATGCTGCCTTCGGCCAGCAACTCGGCGGATGACTCCGCCGCATCGGTCATCAGCTCTGCCGCGTCGATTGCCAACGCGGCGCCGGCCGGGGTCCAGCGCTGCAGCTCGTCGAGGTGCGCGTGCGCGGCGCGCTGGGTCAGGCGCAGCTGCGCTTCGGCGAGTGCAACCCAGCGCGTGTAGCGCTCGCTCATCAGTTGCATGGATTCGGCAAACGTGGCCAGCGCATGGTCAAGGTCGACCGGACCCTGCGCGTCGCCATCGGTAAACGCCAGTGCCCGCGCGGCGTGGGTCTGCGCCGTGTCGCGCAGGTGGCGCAGGGACAGCGCGGTGAATTGGCCGACGGTCTCGACCGCCAACTCGCCGCAGGCGTGAAAATGGTCGATGGTGTCGAGGTGTTGCTGATGGATCTGGTGGTGGGCAAGCATGGGGCGCTCCTCAGGGTGAATGAGCTGCGCAATCTATCCCGGCGGTATGACAGCGGTGCGACGACCCCGCCGCATGCCGCCCGGCGGCACACGGATGCGCGCGCTTCGGGTTGTGCTGTGCACCACATGCCGTAGAATGTTTGTACAAAATAAATTCGCGTGCTCGTTCCCGCTGGCGTTGCCGGCATCGTGGGCTGGCCTGTCTGGCATGCGCGAACCGCAGGTGTGGCTGCGCGCGGCGTGGTCATTTTCCGATTCGCGGATACCGGACGGGCGTTCCGATTCCCCGCGCACGACGCTGCCGCCGTGGTGCGAGCCCTCCAGGGCCTTCATGTTTCCAATGCTCCTTCGCATCGCTGCCTTGCTCAGCGGTATAGCGCTGCTCCTGCTGGGCGTGGGCTTGCTCAACACCTTGCTGGCGTTGCGCGGCGCGCTCGAGGGGTTCAGCGATAGTCAGCTCGGGATGTTGGGCTCGAGCTATTTCGTCGGCTTCCTGATCGGCACCTTCCTGTGCCCGCGGTTGATACAGCGGATGGGGCATATTCGCGCCTTCGCGTTTTTCACCGCGGTTGCGACCGCCTGCGTGCTGAGCCATGTGCTGCTCATCACGCCGATGACATGGCTGGTGTTGCGGGCGCTCACCGGGGTGGCGCTGGTGGGCATCTACATCGTCGTCGAGAGCTGGCTCAACAGCCACGCCGCGTCGGCGCAGCGGGGCCAGGTGTTTGCGGCCTACATGGTGTGCAACCTCGGTGCGCTGGCGCTGGGCCAGCAGTTGCTGGGGCTGGATCAGCCGGCCGGTTTCGTGCTGTTCGTGGTGGCTGCGCTGTGCGTGTGTCTGGCCGCGCTGCCGGTGACGGCGACGCGTCTGTCGCCGCCCGACGTGCCCGACGCGCCGCCGCTGGCCTTGCACCGCTACTGGCGGGCTGCGCCGGCGGCACTGGCGGCGGCGGTCGGGTCGGGCGTGGCGATGGGCGGGTTCTGGGGGATGGGCGCGGTCTACGCCCGGCGTCTGGGCGTCGAGCCGGGCGTGGTCGCCGATTTCATGACCGCCACGATCCTCGGCGGTGTGGCGCTGCAGTGGCCGATCGGTCACTTCTCCGATGGCGGCGACCGGCGCCGGACGCTGATTGCCGTCGCATTGCTGGCCGGTCTGGCCGCGATCGCGGTGGGCCTGGCCGGCGCCGCCTACTGGCCGCTGCTGGGGGCCGCCTTCGTGTTTGGCGGGGCCGCGTTTTCGATCTACCCGATTGCCGTGGCGCATCTGGTCGACCACCTGCCGCATGCCGATATTCTGGGCGGCAACACGGCCTTGCTGCTGGTCCACGGTGCGGCAGCGGCCTGTGGTCCGCTGCTGGCCGGGGCGCTCATGGAGGCGGCCGGGCCGGCCGCGTTGCCGGGGCAGTGGCTGGCCGCGCACGTGGCGCTGGTGCTGTTTGCGCTGTGGCAGGTGCGGCGTAGTGTCGACCGCGTTGTCGAGGCGCCGGCGCATTTTGTGCCGATGGTGCGTACCTCGGCGGCGGTGCTGGAAATGATGGCCGCCGACCAGCCCTGGTCCGAACACGAGCGCCAGTCCGAAGCGGCGGACGCGCGGCGTTCGCATTCCGAATCTGATGAAGGAACACAGCCATGCTGATTGCGACCGATCTGGACGGGACTTTTCTCGCCGGCGACATTGAAAACCGTTACCGCCTGTACCGGCTGATCAGCGCCGACCCCGGCATCACGCTGGTGTTCGTGACCGGCCGCGGGCTGGAGGTGGTGATGCCGCTGCTCGACGACCCGACCATTCCCCAGCCCGATTACATCATCTGCGATGTGGGCGGCACCGTGGTCGACGGCGCCACGATGCAGCCGCTGGCCGACATCCAGAGCGGCATCGATGCGCTGTGGCCGGGCGAGCACGTGGTGGGCGAGCGCCTCGCCGGCATCCCCGGGCTGGAGCGCCAGGAGGTGCCGCAGCAGCGTCGCTGTTCCTACTTCTGCAGCGCCGATGCGGTGTCGCCGGCGCTGGTCGAAGCGGCCGAATCGCTCGATTGCGACCTGCTGTTTTCGGCCGACATGTATCTCGACATCCTGCCGCGCGGGGTCAACAAGGGTAGCACCCTGGTCAAGCTGGTCGATTACCTCGGCGTCGGTCACGACGAGGTGCTGGTCGCCGGCGACACGCTCAACGATCTGGCGATGTACGAGCAGGACTTTCGCGGGGTGTGCGTCGGCGAGTCCGAGCCGGGCCTGCTGGCGGCAACCAGCGACCGGGCGCGGGTGCTGCACGCCCGTCATTCCGGGTGCGGCGGAATCCTCGAAGCGCTGAGCCATTTCGGCTTCCCGGTGGATGGCGGCCTGGTCGACGCAGCGCCGGGCCCGGAGGCGCAGGGCCGTGCCGATCTGGTGATGGTGTACCACCGCCTGCCCTACGAGGAGGCGTGGGAAAACGGCCAGCTGCTGCGCCGGCGGCCGCGCTCACCCAACGGCATCATGCCCACGCTGCTGTCCTTTTTCGGCGGTGGGCAGCGCGGCTCATGGGTGGCGTGGTCGATTCACGAACCGGGCCAGGGCCAGCGCTTCGAGACCCACACGGTGGTCGACCGCAAGCGCTATCCGGGGTTGGTGGCGGCGCGCGTGGCGCTGACCAAGCACGACGCGGACGTGTTCTACAAGCGCTTCTCGAAGGAGGCCTTCTGGCCCACGCTGCACACCTTCTGGGAGCGTGCGCAGTTCTCCGAGGACCACTGGCTGGTGTATCTCAAGGTCAATCGCCTGTTCGCCGAGCGCACCGCCGAGGAGGCCGCCGAGGGGGCGCTGGTGTGGCTTCACGACTACAACCTGTGGATGGTGCCGACCTTCCTGCGCGAGCTGCGCCCCGATCTGCGCATCGCCTTCTTCCACCACACCTACTTCCCCTCGGCCGATGTGTTCAACGTGCTGCCGTGGCGGCGCGACATCGTCGGCAGCCTGCTGCAGTGCGACTACGTCGGTTTTCACATCCCGCGCCAGGTCGAGAACTTTATCGACGTGGCGCAAGGCGTGGTGCCGCTGCGCGTGGTCGAACGCAAGGCCAGCGCGCCGCGTTACCGCACCTACGGCTGCGCGGTGGGGGTCGAAGAGTACACCGCGGCGATCGAGGTACATGGCCGGCGCATCGGACTCGGCGCGCATCCGGTGGGCATCGACGTCGGGCGGATCGAGGGGATTCTGGCCGATCCGGCCACCCGGCAGCGCATGGCCGCCCTGCGCGAGGAGCTCAGCGGCTTGCGCATGGTGCTGTCGGTCGAGCGTCTCGACTACACCAAGGGCACCTTGCAGAAGCTCGAAGCCTTCGAGCGCCTGCTCGACAACAACCCCGAGTTTCACGGCAAGGTCACGCTGATCACGGTGTGTGTGCCGGCGGCCAGCGAGATGACCATCTACCGTGAGCTGCAGACCCAGATCGAGCAGGTGGTGGGGCGCATCAACGGGCGCTTCTCCACGGTGGGCTGGACGCCCCTGCAGTTCTTCTTCCGCCCCCTGCCCTTCGAGGAGGTGGTGAGCTACTACGCGATGGCCGACGTGATGTGGATTACGCCCTTGCGCGACGGCCTCAATCTGGTCGCCAAGGAGTATGTCGCCACCCAGGGCCTGACCGAGGGGCGCGGCGTGCTGGTGCTGTCGGAATTCACCGGCGCCGCGGCCGAGCTGCACGGCGTGCTGCTCACCAACCCGCACGACCCCGCGGACATGGAAGCCAAAATCTATCTCGCCCTGAACATGGCAGCCAGCGGCGGCGATACCCAGGCGCGGCTGCGCGAGCAGTTCGGCATCGTGTGCCACAACGACGTGCAGCGCTGGGGCGAGGAGTTCATCGAATCGGTCGAGGCGGCCTGCGCGAGCGCGGCCCAGCCGACCGGGGACGCGCCGCTCAGTCCGGCCGAGGCCGCGATCCGCGGTGCGGGGTCGGTGGCGCGGCCGTGAGCGCCGGGGTGCGCCAGGCATAGGTCTCGACCGCCGCCGCGTCGCATTTGCAGCATGTGGTGCCGCAGGCCGGTCGCGGCGGCGCCAGGCGTGTCACGCGGCCCTTGCGTTCGAGTGTCGCGAGCATCGCGCGCAGCGCCTCGGGCGTGCTCTCCAGCGCCAGCGCCAGATCGGCCACGGTGGCGCGCTCGTGGGTGCGCAGGTAGGTGCTCAGTCGGTACAGGATCATGAGGCGGCCTCAGGCGGTTTGCGGGACGGGGGCGAGGCGCGCGCCCTGATAGCGCAGGGCGAGCAGCACGGTGACGATCGCCGCGGCGACCAGCCCCATCCAGAGCAATGATTCGGTCGGGTGGCGGCCCAGCGTGCTGGCCTGGTAGGCCAGCGTGGCGAGGCCGTAGGCCAGCCCGCTGGTCCACGCGCTCACGAACACCGCCCAGCGCGCGCCGGCCTCCTGCGCAATCGCCGCGACGGTGGCCGAGCACGGCATGTAGAGCAGAATGAAGAGCAGGAAGGCGAAGGCGCCGGCGGCGCCGTCGAAGCGCGCAGCCATGGCCCCGAAGGTGCCGCTGGAGACCGACTGCGCCTCGGCGCTGGCGGCGCTGTCGCTCAGGTCGCCGACCGACAGGCCGAGCGGGTCGGCCCAGCTGCCGAGCGCCTCGCGGAGCTTGACCGGAACGCTGGCAAACGCGGCCTGCAGGCCCTCGAGGACGGTCAGTTCGGCATCCGGCGCGGCGTCGCCGGCGTCGGTTGCGGCCAGCGCCGAGTAAGCCGCATCCAGCGTACCGACCACCGCCTCCTTGGCCAGCACGCCGGTGACGATGCCCACCGCGGCCGGCCAGTTGTCGGCGTCCAGCCCCATCGGCGAGAAGGCCGGCGCGATGCTTCGCCCCACCGCGGCGAGCACCGAGCGGTCGGTGTTCTCGTTGCTGAAGCTGCCGTCGGTGCCGACACTGTTGAGCACGTTGATGACCAGCACCATCGGCACGATGATGCGCCCCGCGCCGACGACAAAACTCTTGAGCCGGCTCCAGGTGTGGGTCAGCACGCCGCGCAGGGTCGGCAGGTGATACGGCGGCAGCTCCATGATGTAGGGCGCGCTCTCGCCGCCGAGCAGGGTGCGCTTGAGAATCAGCCCGGTCATCACCGCCGCGGCGATGCCGGTCAGATAAAGCGCGAAGACCACGTTCTGCGCCCCGTGCGGGAAGAAGGCTGCGGCGAACAGCACATACACCGGCAGGCGCGCGCCGCAGGACATGAAGGGCACCATCGCGATGGTGAGCAGGCGGTCGCGGCGGCGCTCCAGCGTGCGCGTGGACATCACCGCCGGCACGTTGCAGCCGAAGCCGACGATCAGCGGCACGAAAGACTTCCCCGGCAGGCCGATGGCGCGCATCGCGCGGTCCATCACGAAGGCCGCGCGCGCCATGTAGCCGGAGTCTTCGACGAAGGACAGGAACAGGTACAGGCAGCCGATGATGGGGATGAAGGTGGCGACCACCTGCACCCCGCCGCCGATGCCCTGCGCGAGCAGCACAGTGAGCCATTGCGGCACCCCCGCCGCGGCCAGCGCGCGGCCGGCACCGTCGACCAGCAGCGTGCCAGTGAACTGGTCGAAGAAGTCGATGAAGGCGCCGCCGATGTTGATCGTGAACATGAACATCAGGTACATCACCGCGAAGAACACCGGCAGGCCGAGGGCGCGATGCAGCACCACGCGGTCGATGCGTTCGGTGGTGTCGCGACCGAGCACGCCGTCGGTGCGCACCGCGCCGGCGGCGATGCGGTTGGCCAGCGCGTAGCGCGCGTCGGCGACCAGGATGTCGACGTCGTCGCTGAGCGTGGCCGCCAGCCGTGCCGCTTCGGCCGACACCTGCGGGCCGGCCGCGGCGTGCGCCAGATCGTCGCCTTCGAGTGCGCGCACCGCCAGCCAGCGGGCGCTGACCCCGGCGCGTTCGGCGGCCGCGCCCAGCGTCGGCGAGAGGGTGTCGATGGCCGCGCCCAGCGTGGCGCCGTAGCGCACCCCGGCCTGCGCGCGGGGCAGTGCGTGCCGCGCCGCCGCAACCGCCTCGCGCAGCGCCTCGATGCCCTTGCCGGTCGACGCGCTCATCGCCACCACCGGGCAGCCGAGCGCGTGCGACAGCGCCACAGGGTCGACCTGCAGGCCCTTGCCGGCGGCCACGTCCATCATGTTGAGCACCAGCAGCAGCGGCAGCCCCATTTCGGCCAGCTCGATGGTGAGGTAGAGATTGCGCTCCAGATTCGACGCGTCGACCACGTTCACGATCAGCGTCGCCGCATTGGCGTGCACGTAGTCGCGCGCCAGCTTCTCGTCGAGCGAAATTTCGCCGTCGACCACGTCGAGCGAGTAGGTGCCCGGCAGATCGACCACGTCCACCGCCGCGCCGGCGTGGCGATAGGTGCCGCTCTTGCGCTCGACGGTCACCCCGGGCCAGTTGCCGACGTGCTGGCGCGAACCGGTGAGCGCGTTGAACACCGTGGTCTTGCCGCAGTTGGGGTTGCCCACCAGGGCGACCGTGAAGTGCGCGCTCATGCCAGCTTCTCCACGTGCAGTGCGTCCGCCTCGTCCTTGCGCAGCGACAGCGCCGAGCCGCGTACGCGGATCTCGACCGGATCGCCCATCGGCGCGACGCGCATGACCGCGATCTCCACCCCGGGGGTCAGTCCCATCGACAGCAGCTTGCGCCGGTAGGCCTTGCCGGCCGTGTTGAAGCCGGTTACCGCCGCGCGGTCGCCAACCTGCAGGTGTTTGAGCATCATCGCAAATGGCCCTTTTTGAATACGGTGTGCGAGGGGGGATGTTGCGCCGCACCCTTCGTATTGAAAATTATTCCTATTTGCGTTTATCCGGATTGAGATGAATCAATCCGGCCATGATTTCGCGGCGCCGCGTTCAGCGCGTTGAAAAAACACGCTGGCTGCCTCGGCGTGGTCGCCCGAGTCGTCCAGCGCCCGCAGCTGCAGGCGCAGCGGCTGCTGGCGGTGCTCGCTGGCGGGTGCAGCCACGGTAATCGACACCGTGCTCACCCGGCCGGCCTCGACGGCCTGCACGGCCGGGCCGATCAGCACGCCGCCGGGCAGGTCGCGCACCTCGATGGCCACCTCCCGCGCGGTTTCACGCATGTTCAGCAGGCGCAGGGTGTAGCTGTTCTCGATACGGCCGTCGGCCGCCTCGCGCGCCAGCGACTGGCGATCGCGCAGCACATCGAGTTGCAGCGGCACCCGTGTGGCCAGTTGCCAGGCCATGGCCAGGCTCACCGCCGCCATCACCGCCAGATAGGCCAGCGCGCGCGGCGTGCGCAGGCGCCGGCCGATTTCTCGCCAGTAGCCGATGCCGGCATCCCCCTCCGGCTGCGCCGACATCATGCGGATCAAGCCGGTGGGCGCGCCAACATGGGTCATCACCGTGTCGCAGGCGTCGGCGCACAGGCCGCAGTTGATGCACTGGTATTGCAGCCCGTCGCGGATATCGATACCGGTCGGGCACACCTGCACGCACTGGTTGCAGGCCACACAGTCGCCGGCCGGGCCGGCCTGGCGCGCGCCCCGCGGCCGGCGCGGTTCGCCGCGCGGGCGGTCGTAGCCGATGGTGAGCGTGTCGGCGTCGAACATCACCCCCTGGAAGCGCGCATACGGGCACATGTGCAGGCACACCATCTCGCGCGCGAAACCCGCCAGCACGAAGGTGAACAGCGCGTAGCCGACGATCCACGCACCGGCCCACGGCCCCGGTGCGCCCGCCGCCAGGTCGGCCAGCAAGGGTTGCAGCGGCGTGAAGTAGCCCGCGAAGGTGATGCCGGTCCACCCGGCCACCAGCGCCCACAGCAGCCACTTGCCGCCACGCCGCGCCAGCTTGGGCAGCCCCCAAGGCGCCGCATCGAGCCGCGTGCGGGCCAGGTGGTCGCCCTCGAGGCGCGCCTCGATCCAGCGGAAGATGGCGGTATACACCGTCTGCGGACAGGCAAAGCCGCAAAACACCCGCCCCGCCAGCGCGGTGACGAAGAACAGCGCCGTCGCCGCCAGCACCAGCGTCCAGGCCAAAAGCAGCGCATCCTGCGGCCACAGCACCAGGCCGAACAGGTAGGCCTTGCGCCCGGCAATGTCGAACAGCACCGCCTGCCGGTCGTCCCAGCGCAGCCAGCAGGCGCCGTAGAAGATCGCCTGGCTGAGCCACACCATGGCCCAGCGCAGGCGGTTGTAGCGGCCGGCGGTCTCGCGCGGATGGATCTGTTGCGGGCGCTTGCGATGAAAGGTGATGGTGGCGACGGTCATGGCGGTCCTCGGTCGCCCCCGGCACCACGGCGCGGCGCCGACGGGGTGAGGCGAGTAAACCAGCGCCGAGAATTACGGTACAGTTCCAGAAAGCACGATTTTCATGGGTTACAGTTTTCGGCACATCGCCAACAGCATCGTAGGGCGGGTTTCAACCCGCCAAGGCCGGCGGCCGGCCTACTGCGCGAGCACGCTGCCCAGCACAAAGAGCAGCGCCGGCACCAGCACGACGTAGCCGTTCATGAGCCGGCGCAGACGCGGAAAGCGGCCGTCCAGCCCCATGAAGTGGCGGATCACCAGCGCGCCCTTGATGCCGACGACGGCCAGCGCCACCAGGGCGGTGAGCACGCCGGGCGCGGCACCATCGGCCAGCGCGGCACTGAGCAGGGTCAGGCCCACGAGGAGGAGCCAGATGCGGGTGGCAAAGGTTTCGGCAGACATGGGGCGGCCTCCGTCAGCGCAGCACGTACATGAGCGGGAAAATCACGATCCACGCCAGATCGGTGGCGTGCCAGTACAGCGTCGCTGCCTCCACGCCTTCATGGTCGGCCGGGCTGTAGGCGCCGGCCCAGGTGCGCAGCAGCGCCCAGATCAGCCCGAGGCAGCCCCACACCACATGCACCAGGTGGTTGAGCGTGAGGTAGTAGTACATGGCGATGAAGCTGTTGCCGGTGCCGACCACGCCGTGCGCCAGGTTCCAGTTGAACTCCCAGGCCTTCACCAGCAGGAAGGTCACGCCCAACCCCAGCGTGGCCGCCAGCCAGCGCAGGCAGGCACGCGCCTGATCGCGGCGGATGGCGATCATGGCGCGCATGGCGCAGTAGCTGCTGGTGAGCATCACCAGGGTGTTGGCGACGCCGGCGGTGGTGTTGAGCAGGCCGGGGCCGCGGTGGAAGTCCTCGGGGAAGGTGAGGCGAAAATAGGCATAGGCGAGGAACATCAAGGCGAACTCGGTCAGCTCGCAGAAAATGCCCACCCAGATGCCGCGGTTGCCGGGCACCGGACTGCGCGCAGGCGGCGAGTGGGGGACGGCGTCGAGGGTCAGTTGCATGGCGATGGCCTGGCAGGAAACACACAACCACCATTAGCGCACAGCCCATGCGCCACGGGCAGGGACAGTTCGCCGGACCACCCGGCAGCACAGAAAATGGGGGCGCGCTTGATGCGCATCATGGTGCCGCGCCCCGGGGAGACACGATGACCCGCTACCAGCAACTGGCCGACGACCTGGCCCGGCGCATTGCCGAAGGCACGCTGCGCCCCGGCGAGCGCGTGCCCTCGGTGCGCCACGCCTGTCGCAGCCACGACGCCAGCCCGTCCACCGTGCTGCAGGCCTACGCCCTGCTCGAGAGCCGCGGCCTGATCGAGGCGCGCCCGCGCTCGGGCTACTACGTGCGCGCCCGCCTCGGCCAGAGGCTGGCCGAGCCGCCGGTCAGCCGGCCGGGCACCGACGCCACCGCGCTGACGGTGAGCGACTTCATCTTCGACATCCTCGAGTCCGCCAAGGACCGCGAGGTGGTGCCGCTGGGCTCGGGCTTTCCCAGCCCCGAGCTGTTCCCGCTCGACCGCGTGGCGCGCGCGCTGGCGGTGAGCGCGCGGCGGCTTGACCCGTGGCGCAGCGTCACCGATCTGGCGCCGGGCAACGACGAGCTGCGCCGCCAGATCGCGCTGCGCTACCTGTCGGCCGGGGTGTCGCTGTCGCCGGAGGAGATCGTCATCACCTCGGGCGCCATGGAGGCGATCAACCTGTGCCTGCAGGCGGTGACCCGCCCGGGCGACCTGGTGGCCATCGAATCGCCCGCCTTCTACGGCGGTCTGCAGGCCATCGAGCGGCTTGGCCTGCGCGTGATCGAGATCCCCACCCACCCGCGCGACGGGGTGGACGTGGGTGCGCTGGCCGAGGCGCTGGACCGCCACCCGATCCGCGCCTGCCTGTTCATGCTCAACCACCAGAACCCGCTCGGCGCCTGCGTGCCGGATGAGCGCCGGCGCGAGCTGGTGAGCCTGCTGGCGCGACACGACGTGCCGCTGATCGAGGACGACGCCTACGCGGAGCTGCACTTCAACGAGCCGCGCCCGCTACCGGCCAAGTCGCTCGACAGCGCCGGGCAGGTGTTGCATGTGTCGTCCTTCGCCAAATGCCTGGCGCCGGGCTACCGCGTCGGCTGGGTGGCCGCGGGCCGGCATGCGCGCACCGTGCAGCGGCTCAAGCTGTCGACCAGCCTCGGCACCGCCGTGCCCCTGCAGGCCGCACTGGCCGAGTACCTGCACCACGGCGGCTACGACCACCACCTGCGCCGCCTGCGCCAGGCCCTGGCCAGCCAGACCGCGCAGGCCATTGCCTCCATCGAGCGGCATTTTCCGCCCGGCGTGCAGCTGGCCAGCCCGCGCGGCGGTTATTTTGTGTGGATCGTCCTGCCGCCCGGTGCCGACGCCCTCGCCCTGCACCGCCAGGCGCTGGCGCGCGGCATCAGCATCGCCCCCGGCCCGATCTTTTCGGCCACCCGCGGCTTCAACCAGTGCATCCGCCTCAACACCGGCCACCCGTGGTCGGCAGCGTCCGAACGCGCCGTGGCCGCGCTGGGCGATCTGGTGCGGGCGCAGCTGGCAAGCCGGTGAACGCGCCTCAGGCCAGCGCGTCGGCCAGCGCCGCCAGCGGTTTGCCCTGCACCGCGGCCACGTTCGGTTCGTACAACCCGCCGGCGTGCACATTGAGCCCTTTCGCCAGGCCCTGGTCGATGGCCACGTCCACCAGCACGCAGCCGGTGCGTAGCTCGGCGAGGTCCGCGCGGCGAATCAGGTGGGGGGCCTTGGCGCCGGGAATCAGCACCGCGCCGATGATCATGTCGCTCTGGCGGATGAGCGTGTGCAGCATGCCGGCATGCGCGGTTTTCACCCGCCCGCCGAACTGCACATCGAGCGCCTTGAGCCGGTTCAGGTCGCGGTCGAGCAGGGTCACGTCGGCGCCCATGCCCAGCGCCACCCTGGCCGCATGCGTGCCGACCACGCCGCCGCCGAGCACCAGCACATCGGCCGGCGCCACGCCGGGCACGCCGCCGAGCAGCACGCCGCGCCCGCCCCGCCAGGCATGCAGGGCCATGGCCCCGACCTGCGGCGCCAGGCAGCCGGCCACCTCGCTCATCGGTGCCAGCAGCGGCAAGCGGCGGTGGCCATCCTCGACGGTCTCGAAGGCGATCGCCGTGCAGCCGCTGGCCAGCAGGCCGGCGGTCTGCGGCGCATCGGGCGCCAGGTGGAGATAGCAGAACAGGGTCTGGCCGGGCCTGAGGCGGGCGATCTCGACCGGCTGCGGCTCCTTGACCTTGACCACCAGCGCCGCCTGCCACACGGCGTCGACCGACCCAATCTGCGCGCCCGCCGCCTGGTATTCGGCGTCGGCATAGCCGCTGCCCACGCCGGCGCCGGCTTCGACACGCACTGTATGGCCGCTGCGCACCAACTGGGCCACGGCCTGCGGCGTCAGCCCGACCCGGTTTTCCTGTGTCTTGATCTCTTTGGGGATGCCGATCTGCATGACGGTCTCCTGGGTAGATACAGGTCGTACCTTCAGTCTAGTCAGCATCCGGCAGCGGATTTACCCCGCATTCGGGCCGTTTTCCCGGTACTGGCAGTGAGATTCCCTCGTGCAGCGCCGCATCGCCCCCGCTCAGGACGCCGCGCCGGCCGCCCCGTGATTGGCGCGGTGCAGGCGCGCGGCGAGCCGCTTGAGCCACTGCAGCAGGTCGTCCACATAGGTGAACACCACCGGGATCACCAGCAGGCTGAGCAGCGTCGAGGTGATCAGGCCGCCGATCACGGCGATGGCCATCGGCGCGCGGAAGCTCGGCTCGGCGCCGAGGCCCAGCGCAATGGGGAACATGCCGGCGCCCATGGCGATGGTGGTCATCAGGATCGGGCGGGCGCGCTTGTGGCAGGCGTCGATCAGCGCGGCGAAGCGGGCCATGCCGTGTTCGCGCCGCGCCATCACGGCGTATTCGACGAGCAGGATCGAGTTCTTGGTGACGATGCCCATCAGCATCAGCAGGCCGATCACCGAGGGCATGGAGAAGCTGCTGTGGGTCAGCAGCAGCGCCAGGAAGGCGCCGCCCACCGACAGCGGCAGCGCGGCGAGGATGGTGGCCGGTTGCAGGAAGTCGTGGAACAGCAGCACCAGCACCACGTAGATGCACAGCACGCCGATGAGCATGGCCGAGCCGAAGCTGCCGAATAGTTCCGCCATGCGTTCGGCGTCGCCCGAGGCCGGGCGGCTGATGCCCGGCGGCAGGTTCTTGACGGCGGGCAGCTGGTCGACCAGGGCCACGGCCTCGCCCAGCTGACGGCTGCCGAGTTCGACATCGATGCTCACATTGCGCTGGCGGTCGTAGCGGTCGATCTGCGCCGGGCCGCTGCCCATGCGCAGCTCGGCCACGGCCTCCAGCGGCACCTCGCCGCTGTTGGCGGCCACGCGCAGCTGGCGCACGGCGTCGAGGTCGTGGCGCACCGATGCGTCCAGCCGCACGCGGATCGGAATCTGCCGCTGCGGCAGGTTGAGCTTGGGCAGGTTGGCGTCGAAGTCGCCGGCCGTGGCCACGCGGATGGCGCTGGCCATGGCGGTGGCGGTGACGCCGAGGTCGGCCGCGCGGGCAAAGTCGGGCGTCACATGGATTTCCGGCCGTTGCAGGCTGGCGCCCGAGGTGACGTTGCCGATGCCGCTCAGCGTGCGCAGGTCGCGCGTGACCGCGGCGCTGGCCAGGCGCAGTGCGTCGGCGTCTTCGCCGGCGAGCACCACCTTGAGGTTCTCGCCGGTGTTGCCGGCGCCCACCGACACCCGCGCGCCGGGCAGCACGGCCATGCGCTGGCGGATCTCGGCCTCGACCGCGCTCTGCTTGGCGCGCTCATGGCGCGACACCAGGTTCACCGTCAGCGTGGCCTTGCGCACATCGCTGGTACGGGTGCTGCCCATCGGCCCGCTGCCACCGCTGGTGCCGCTGCCCACGGCGGTGAACACCCCAGTCACCTCGGGCATCTCGACCAGCAGGCGGCGGGCCTGCTCGGCCACGGCGTAGGTGGTCTCCAGCGGGCTGCCCGGCTGCATCTCGATGCTGACCTTGGTCTGCGCGCGGTCGGCCGCCGGCACAAAGCCGGTAGGCAGCAGCGGCACCAACAGCAGGGAGCCGGCAAAGAACAGCAGCGCCGCCACGGTGGTGGTCTTGCGATGCCGGAGGCACCAGTCGGCCCAGCCGAGGTAGCGTGTCATCAGGCGGCTGTCGCCGGGGTCGCTGTCGTGCGCTTTCAGGAAGTAGGCGGCCATCATCGGCGTGAGCAGGCGCGCCACCAGCAAGGACGCCACCACCGCCACCGCGGCGGTGATGCCGAACTGCTTGAAGAACTTGCCCGGCACCCCGCCCATGAAGGCGGTGGGCAGGAACACCGCCACCAGCGTGAAGGTGGTGGCGATCACCGCCAGGCCGATCTCGTCGGCGGCCTCGGTGGCGGCCTGGATCGGCGTTTTACCCATGCGCAGGTGGCGCACGATGTTCTCGATCTCGACGATCGCGTCATCGACCAGGATGCCCACCACCAGCGCGAGCGCCAGCAGGGTGAGCGTGTTGAGGCTGAAGCCGAGGTACTGCATGGCCAGGAAGGTGGGGATGATCGACAGCGGCAGCGCGGCCGCCGACACCAGCGTGGCCCGCCAGTCGCGCAGGAACCACCACACCACCAGCACCGCCAGCAGCGCGCCTTCGTACAACAGCGCCATCGAGCCTTCGAAGTTGTCTTCCACCGGCGCCACGGTGTTGAAGGCCTCCTCGATGCGCAGCTGCGGGTTGTTGGCCTGCATGACGCTCACGGCCGCGCGCACCGCGTCGGCCACCGCCACTTCGCTGGCGCCCTTGATGCGGGTGACTTCAAAACTCACCACCGGCTGGCCGTCGAGCAGGGTGATGCTGCTGCGCTCGGCGATGCCGTCGCGCACCGTGGCCACCTCGTCGATACGCACCCGCCGGCTGCCGGCGAGCGGGATCTCCAGCGCGGCAATGTCGGCCACCGTGGCCACCGCGCCCAGCGTGCGCACCGACTGGATGGTGCCGCCGATGTCGCCGCGCCCGCCCGAGGCATCCACCTGCACCTGGCGCAGCCGGCTCGACACGTCGGCCGCCGTCACCCCCAGCGCCGCCATGCGCTCGGGCAGCAGGTCGACCTGCACCTCGCGGTCCACCCCGCCCACGCGCGACACCGCCCCCACGCCCTTGACCGCCAGCAGCGCCTTGGACACATCGTTGTCCACAAACCACGACAGCGCCTCCTCGTCGAGGCGATCCGAGCGCACCGCGTAGGTGAGGATCGCGCTGCCCGAGGTGGTGACCTTGGACACCACCGGGTCGCGCATGTCGGCGGGCAGGTCGGCGCGCACGGTGTCGACCGCGTTGCGCACCTCGTTGAGCGCCACCTCGGTGTCCTTCTCCAGCTCGAACTGCACGCTGATCTTGGCCGAGCCATCGGTCAGCGTGGTGGTGATGTGCTCGATGCCGCCCAGCGTGGCGACCTGGTCCTCGATCTTGCGCGCCACCTCGGTTTCGAGCTGGGTGGGTGCCACGCCCTCGTAGGTGGCCGAGACGGTGATGGTCGGCAGTTCGATGTCGGGAAAATTCTGGATGCCCAGCGCGCGGAAGGCGCCCAGGCCGAGCAGGGTGAGCAGCGCAAACAGCAGCAGCGCCGGCACCGGATTGCGGATGGACCAGGCCGAGACGTTCATCGTGCCCCCTCCGGCGCCGCCTCGACGCGCACCAGATCGCCGTCGTTCAGGAAGGCGCCGCCGCTGGCCACGATGCGCGCCTCGGGAGCCAGCGCGGTGAGCACCTCGACCTGCGCCTCGCGCCGCCGGCCGGTGTCCACCCGGTGCTGCACCACGCTGCCCTCGGGCGTCACCTCGAAGACATAGCTGTGCCCGTCGCGCAGGATCACCGCGGCCGCCGGCAAGACCGTGGCCGGCGCCTCGCCGGTGAGGATCTCGCCGCTGGCGAACATGCCGGCGCGCGCCGCGCTGCCGGCGGGCAGGTCGACATACACCAGCGCCTTGCGGCTGCTCGCATCCAGCGTGGGCGCCAGCATGCGCACCGTGCCGCTGGCCACGCTGCCATCGGCCAGGCGCAAGCGGGCCGCCTGCCCCGGCGCCACCGCCGCCAGCTGCTCGGCCGACAGCTCGGCCCGCCATTCCAGCCGCCCCTGGCGCACCATGCCGAACAGCTCGGTGCCCGATTGCACCACGCTGCCCAGCGTGGCGCTGCGGCGGCTGATGATGCCGTCATCCGGCGCCACGATGCGGGTCTGGCCAAGACGGATCTGCTCGCTCTTGAGCGCCGCCTGCGCCGCTGCCAGGTTGGCCTTGGCGCTTTGCTCGGCCACCAGGTACTGCTGCACCTGCTGGGCCGACAGCGCCCCGCTGCCGCTCACCTTGCGCGCCCGGTCGGCATTGCCGCGGGCCTCGTCCAGTGCGGCACGCGCCTGCGCCACCATGGCGCGCTGCTGGGCCTCGCTGGCCGCCACCGTGTCGCGCGACAGTTCGACCAGGGTCTGCCCGCGCTTGACCACATCGCCCACGTCGGCCGCCACCTTGACGATGCGCAGGCCGCCGGTTTCGGCGGCAATCACCGCCTCCTGCCACGGTGCCACGCTGCCGCTGGCGCTGATCTGGCGCGACCAGCCGACCTGCGCCACGCCGGTCACGCTGACCGCCATGGCGGCGCGGGCAGCGGGTTTCTCGACTGCGGCCTCAGCCGGCTGACGCACGAATTGGTAGGCCCCGCCGAGTGCCAGGGCGGCTGCGATGGCGAATGCGGTGAGTTGATGTACGCGTTTCATGAGCGGTCTCCGGCGTGGGCTGTCCAGCCCCCGCCTACGGCTTTGTAGAGTGAAATCCAGTCCAGCACGCGGTCGCGCCGGAGGGCGATGAGCTTGCGCTGGGCGGTGGTGGCGCTGCGTCGCGCGTCTTCGAGCGAGAGCAGGCTCACGCCGCCGGCCAGCCAGTGGGTTTCGGTGGCGGCCAGAAAGCGGGCGTAGCCTTCCATGGCGGTGCGCGCATCGGCCTCGCGGCGCTGGGCGCTGTCGAGCGTGACCAGCGCCTGCTCCACCTCGCGCACCGCGGCGCGCACGGCCGCCTCGTAAGCCGCCTGCTGCTGCACCCGGCGGGCCTCGGCGGCCTTCACCTCGGCCGCACGGGCGCCACCGTTAAAGATCGGCAGCGACAGCGCCGGGCCGATCGACCACGGCAGACTGGTGCTGCTGGCGCCGGTCAGCACGCTGGCTAGCGACACATTGCCCGACAGGCTCAGGCGCGGATAGCGGTTGGCCTCGGCCACGCCGATGTCGGCAATCGCCGCGGCCAGCGCCTGCTCGGCGGCGGCGATATCGGGGCGCTGGCTGAGCACGGTGAGCGGTACGGCGTCAACCACGAAGGCAGCCGGCACCGGCAGCGGCGACACCCCCTCGCCGAGGCGCTCGCGCAGCGCCGGCTCAGCCACGCCGGTCAGCGCCACCAGCGACTTGATGGTGACCTCGCACTGGGCGCGCTGGTCTTCCAGATCGGCCCGGGCGTCGGCCAGGCTGGCACGGGCCAGTTCGGCGTCGGCGGGCGCGGTAAAGCCGGCATCCACCGCCACCCGGGTGAGGCGGTCGGTCTCGATGCGCGAGAGCACGTCGTCGGCACGTGCGGTCTGCAACTGGCGACAGGCACGGTAGCTCACATAGCCACTGGCCACCTCGGCCGCCAGCGACACGCGCGCCTCGTGCCATTCGAACTGGCGCGCGGCGAGCCGTGCCCCAGCCGCCTCGGTGCTGCGCTGGACGCGGCCGAACAGGTCGATCTCCCAGGCCGAATCCACCGCCACGCTGCCGGTCGTGCGCGCGGCCACCGGCGTGTCGCGCCCGGTGCCGCTGCGCATGGCGCTGGCACTGCCGTCGACGGTGGGCAGGCGGTTGGCCTCGCTCACGGTGAGGCCGGCGCGGGCCTCGGCAATCCGGCCGGCGGCGGCCAGCAGGGTCGGGCTGGCGGCGTCGGCATCGGCGATCAGGCCGGCGAGCACCGGGTCGTTGAACTGCGCCCACCAGTCCGCCAGCGCGGCCGGCGTGCCGCCGTGCGGCTGGGCCGCCTGCCAGGTGGCGGGGGCGGCGGCGACCGGGCGCTGGAAATCCGGCCCCACGGTGGCACAGCCGACCAGCACGAGCGCACCGAGCGCCACGCTGGCGCGTCGGATCCAGCGGCTGTGCGGCGGGTCGGGGACAAGCATCTGAGACATGAATGGCAGCCAAACATTAACGAACGCTGATATTGCCTGACGTGCACGTAAAGTCCAGTTCGGCCGGTGTAAAGTCGGGTAAAACCTCTGCCGCACGAGCGCACCCATGAGCGACCACGACACCCTCACCTCCCCCGGCGCCGCGCCGATCAAGCTGTGGACCCACGGCGTGCCGGTGGAAGCCGCCGCCCGCCAGCAACTGCTCAACACCGCCCGCCTGCCCATCATCTACAAGCACCTGGCGGTAATGCCCGATGTGCACCTGGGCAAGGGCTCGACCATCGGCAGCGTTATCCCCACCCTCGGCGCCATCATCCCCGCCGCCGTGGGCGTGGACATCGGCTGCGGCATGATGGCCGTGCGCACCACCCTCACCGCCGCCGACCTGCCCGACAAGCTGCATGGCCTGCGCAGCGCCATCGAAAAGGCCGTGCCCCACGGCCGCGACATGACCCGCGGCAAACGCGACCACGGCAGCTGGGGCAAACCGCCCGCCAGCGTGGACGCCGCCTGGAAACGCCTGCTGCCCGGCTTCCGCCGCCTTGTCGAGCGGGCGCCCCGGCTGGAGAAGACCAACAACCACGCCCACCTCGGCACGCTTGGCACCGGCAACCACTTCATCGAGGTCTGCCTGGATGAGGCCGGGCAAGTGTGGTTCATGCTCCACTCCGGCTCGCGCGGCGTCGGCAACGCCATCGGCCGCCACTACATCGAACTGGCTCAGGCCGACATGCGATCACACATCGCCAGCCTGCCCGACCGCGACCTGGCCTACTTCACCGAAGGCGCCCGGCACTTCGCCGACTATGTCGAGGCCGTCGGCTGGGCGCAGGACTACGCCCGAACCAACCGCGAACTGATGATGCGCCACGTCCTAGACGCCGCCGCCCAAGTCATCCCCAAACCCTTCACCACCGACCAGCAAGCGGTGAACAGCCACCACAACTACGTGCAAAAAGAGACCCACTTCGGCCGCGACGTCTTCATCACCCGCAAAGGCGCCGTCTCCGCCCAGGCCGGCCAGCTCGGCATCATCCCCGGCTCCATGGGCGCCGCCAGCTACATCGTGCGCGGCAAGGGCAACCCGGAGAGCTTCTGCTCCTGCAGCCACGGCGCCGGCCGCGTCATGAGCCGCACGGCGGCGCGCAAGCAATTCACCGTCGACGACCAGGTGCGCGCGACCCAAGGCGTCGAATGCCGAAAGGATGCGGGAGTGATTGACGAAATCCCGATGGCGTATAAGGATATCGACGCCGTGATGAAAGCCCAGGTGGGGTTGGTGGAGGTGGTGTATCGGTTACGGCAGGCGGTGTGTGTGAAGGGGTGAGGGGATTTTTTCATCGAAAATGCAAGACACTGGATTTTAGAAAATGAGCCACATTGACAGAAGCGGCAATGTAATTCGAGTTATTGGCGACCTCAATGATTTCCATTTTTTATTAGCACAAATCCATCAATGCATCGAAAACGCCGGATTCAACGATCTAGTATTAGATATGTCAGAGTGCACTTCTGCCTTCCAAAATTCAATGTTATCAGTATGCGCCCAAGTGCTTGCATACAGAGAAGCAGGGATTGACATATCTTTGATTCCTCCAAGAAACACCAGACTTTCCAATCTCTTTCGAAATACGAATTGGGGATATTTTCTCGACCCTCACAAATTCGACATATCTCACTTCCGAGGCCACACTCGAATTCCTGCCACCAGATACGCAAACCCGGACGAACAACAGAACGCGGTCAACAAGATAGTTAACGTAATTCTGGGTGCGCTCCCCGATCTGCAACGATCCAATCTTGCATCATTTGAATGGGCTGTCAATGAAATAACAGACAATGTACTTGTCCATTCACAATCCTCCATCGGAGGCTTAGTTCAGGTATCGACATTTCAAAAGAACTCAAAGAGCGTTCAGTTTGTTGTCGCCGATGCGGGAGTTGGCATCCCGGAAACCTTGCGGACGGGGAGGCCAGAGATCAGATCAGATACAGAAGCGCTTGATCAAGCAATCAGAGAGGGCGTCACCAGAGACAGCAATATAGGACAAGGAAATGGACTTTTTGGCACATACCGAGTCTGCACAAAATCAAACGGTCATTTCCAAGTAGACTCAGGGCACGCGCGCCTAGAAGCCAACCCAAAACAGGGACTATCCATAAGAAATCAAAATATTCCGTACGCTGGAACTCTAGTAGTAGCGACAATTGATTTTTCGGACCCCAGCCTACTGGAAGATGCGCTGAGATTCGGTGGGCGTGCCTATAGACCTACAGACTATGTCGAGACAATGTATGAGGGGAATGAGGGAGAGCAGATTCAATTTAAACTGATTGACGAATGTCACGCGTTTGGAAGCCGCGTCGCTGGGAAGCCACTCAGGCAAAAATTACTAAATATAATAAATATCTGCGAACACAATGGAATCGGCATTGATTTTGACGGCGCACCGGTAGTTTCCAGCAGCTTCGCGGATGAGGTGTTTGGAAAACTTTTCCTTCAACTTGGTCCTATCCAATTCATGCAGCGAGTGAAACTCATCAACATGACGGACACGGTTGAGGGGCTTGTTAACAAAGCAATTGCACAACGCATGCAACATGGAACGGCGGACCTTGATTGAGCCTGCGTAGGCCGGAAAACGATGCCCCACTAGCCGAAGAGCATCCGCCGAGCTACGTTCATCGTTACGACCACACCCCTACTGATGCACGAACGGCGCATCCGTGCCCCACAGCTGGCGCACGCGCGCATCACGTCCGCAGCCCTCGCGGTAGAACTTGTAGGCGTCCACCTGTGACTTGGGACCGCCGCGGGTGAACACCCAGCCGCTGCCCTTGTAGTAGTCCTGATGGTAGTCCTCGGCAACGGTGAAGGGCTTGGCGTCGAGGATGGGGGTGACGATGGGTTTGCCGAGCTGCTTCTGGGCGGCGTCGAGCGCGGCCTGGGCGACGGCGCGCTGCTTGGCGGTGTCGACGAAGATGGCGGTGCGGTAGCTGCTGCCGCGGTCGCAGAACTGGCCGCCGGCATCCAGGGGGTCGATGGATCGGAAGAAGAGGTGGATGAGCTTGTCGTAGCTGACGACGTCGGCGTCGTAGCTGATCCTGACCGCTTCGTAGTGGCCGGTGTTGCCGCCAGTGACATCACGGTAAGTGGGGTTCTGGGTGTGGCCGCCGGTGTAGCCGGAGACGGCTTCGATCACGCCGGGGACGGATTCAAAGTCGGACTCGACACACCAGAAGCACCCCCCGGCGACGATCAGGCTTTGGACGTCTTTGGCGTGTGCCTGACCGAGTGGCGCGAGGCACGCGGCGAGGGTGAGGCTGAGGGCGAGTCGTTTGATGGTGGGGCAGGTCTTGTGCATGTGAGGTCTCCTTGCGGATTAGACCGCCACAATGGGGCTGAACTTACAACGCGGGCTGGTTTCGCCTTTGATCGGCGTTGCCGGCTTGCGCTGCGTCCGGGTGACGCGCCGGCGCGTAAAAAAGCCCCGCGATGGCGGGGCTTCTCTGATACCCGGAAGCGCACCGGGCGGTCATGTCTGGCGCGCTTCCGGTGCGCGGCTTACTTGTAGTAGCCGACGGCGCACACCTGGTCGCCGATCTTGGTGACGTAGACCACTTTGCCGACCGGTTCGGTTGCGCCCGGGCGCGGCCACATGTATGCCACTTCGCCGATTTCGCCTTCCTTGGCGGTGGCGTAGATTTCTTCGCCGAGCGGTTTGCCGGCTTTGTCCTTGAGGTCTTTCAGGCTTTTGCCGACGAGGCTGGGGTGGGCGGTGAAGTTGCCGTCTGCGCCGCCGCAGTAGGGGTACAGGTCGCGGTCCTTGAAGCCGTCTTCGCCCTTGGTGAATGCGCTGAGCGCGGCGGCTTCGTCGGTCTGCACGGCGGCGACGACTTTTTCGAGCATGGCTTTGGCTTCTTCGGCGGTGCCGTGGTCTCCGCTGGCCATGGCGCTGGTGGCGCCGCAGGCGGCGAGTGCGGCGATCATCGTGTAACGACGTAGCATTGAAAATCTCCCTCTATCCATTGATGAGAATCGCGAACCGAGATTGCGCGCAAAGGCGCTTGTTGTTGTTCGCGCTGCCTACGGTAGTGAAATCCCGGCGTCATTGGATCGGCGGAAATGTAAGCGCGTGCATCGCGGCCGTGCGCGGTGCCGGTGGTCGGTGGGTGCGGCGGCGGTGTGTGCAGTGGCGTTGCGCTGGGCTGTGGCGTCGGGCGGTGGTGTTTTCGTCGCTGCGGTTGCGGTGCAAATGCTTACAAATGGTGCGGGGCGGTGGCGTCAGTCAGCCGCGACGGGCACGACCTTGAGCGCCAGGTGCTGGATGCCGTCGGGGGTTTCGGTGGCGTGCTGGAAGTTGTCGAAGGCGGTTTTGCCGCGTGCGCGGTAGGCGTTCTCGACCATCGCAAGGTAGCCGCTGCTGATGGCGAGGGTGTTGGCGTCGCGGCCGGCCCGATAACGGGCCCGGGCTTCCGGCAGGCCCATGAAGGTGAAGACGCGGCCGTCGAGCGGCGGGTGTGCGATGGCGTCGGTGACGTCGACGGCGCGGTAGTTGCGTTCGCGGACTTTGAGGCGCGCGAACTCGTCGGCGCTGACGGCGGTCATGGCGCCGATGACGCAATGGGCGGGGTCGGGGGCGACGTCGAGAAAGCAGACGTAAACCTCGGGATAGGTGTCGGGCGCGTCGGCGGCCACGTAGCGTTTGTAGCCGGGGAGGCTGAGGCGGTTGTCCATGGCGATGCCCCAGGTGCGCTTGTGGCCATTCAGGGTGGCGAGGGCGTAGTCCTCGGCGAGCCAGTTGCTGCGGCCGATGGTGCGGCTGAAGGAGGCGGGGTCGACGAGCGAGCCGTAGCCGAAGACGTAGGTCTTTTCGCGCGGGGTGGCCAGCGGCGGGTCGTTGAGGTGAAAGTGGGTGCGCACCGCGTCGGGTGGCGACAGGCGCGCGAACAGGCCCTTGCTGCGGGCGTAGCGGTAGTCGGCGTCGATGCCGTGGTGGCGGCCGTGGAACAGGCCGTGCTGGTCGAGCCGGTAGCGGCGCGCGACGTGCGCCGGCTGTTCGATGCCGAGCATCACGGCGTTGATTTCGACGTACAGCTCCTCGACCGCCAGCGGCTGTGCGTCGGTCGGGCCAAGGTGGCTGGCGGCGGTGACGAAGCCGGCGGCGTCGACCGCGTTGATGGCGATGCGATGCGCGTCCAGCGCGGTGCGGATGCGCAGCGGAATGTACGGTTCGGCAAGCGGCTGGCGGGGGCTGTCGTCGCGCAGGACGATGTTGCGCAGCGTGGTGTCGTCGATCCGCGCGCGGGCAATGATCCGCACATGCAACTGGTTGAGCGTGACCGGCGAGGCGTTGTAGACGCTGAGCAAGAGATCGTAGCGCCCTTCGCTGCGGCGCAGGTTGAGGCAGTGCTTGAGTTCGAAGACCTGCTTGGGGCGCAGCACCACGGCGGTGACGAAGGCGACGATGGCGGCGAAGAAGAACAGGCCGCTGAGGATTTGCGCGGCGGCGATGGTTTTGTCGAGCCAGGCCACCGCCACGGTGCACTGCGCGTTGCCGCCGGAGAGGGTCACGAATTCGAGGAAGGCGCGCTCGAGGCAGGGCAGGAAGGGCCGCTCGGACAGCCCCGGCAGATTCCGCCAGCTGAGGTTTTCGAGTGCGCCGGCGCTGTGGTAGAGCAGCGCGAAGCCGCTGACCACGGCGGCGGTGAGCAGCACGATCAGCGCCAGAAAATGCCACAGCGGCTGTTCGGCCCAGAGATTGAGGAAGAAGTTGCGTAGCCGATGCCGTGTGCTCATGCCGCCCGCCGATGCGCGCGCGTGACGAAATGTCCGCGATCGGCCCTACCTTAGCGGCTCTCGTGCGGCCGCGTCGACCCGCGGTGGGGCCGGCGCGGCGGCGGGCCGGCTTAGCGCCAGCCGAGGATGATGCTGAGGACGAGCGCCATCAGCACCACCAGCCCGACCCACGCGGCCACGCCGGCAAAGGTCACCCGATTGGCGATGCGGTGCGCCTGGGCGGTATCGTCGACGTGAATCAGGGTGTGTACGCCGTGGCGGATGAGTGCAGCGGAGCCGACCCAGGCCACGGCGAGCATGGCGGCGTTGACCCACAGGCTGGGCACGAACAGCACCAGCGCGGTGAGCCACAACGGTACCGGGGCGATGGCGGCCAGCGCGAAGCTCTGCGCATAGGTGGGTTGGGCGGACATGGCGCGCGCGATCTGGCGGATGACGTCGGCCATCAGGAACACCATCGCCACCTCGATCGCAAAGAACACGACGCCGACAGTGAGCGCCTCGGCGCCGGTCAGCGCGGGCTCGAGGTGCGGAAACACCGCGCCGGGGTGCGCCATGCTGGCGTAGGCGTACATCAGCGGCGGGAGCAGCGACAGCGGTCCGACGACGGCCAGCAGCATGGTGCGCACGCTGGGGTGGCGCCGGTCGATGTCCTGCCAGCCGCGCGATTCGGAGAAGAACATGCGGGGGAGATCGTTGAGTGTCATGGTGCGCCTCCTTGCCCGGCAGGTGCCCGCCCTTGGCGGGTGCCGGGCGATCACGGTTGTAGTCTGGGGTGGACCGTGTCCGGGGGGAATAATTCCGTTGCCGGGGGTGTGCCCGTCAGGCGCCGACCAGCGCGCGGTAGGCGCGGCGGGTGTCGGGCGTGACGGCGGCAAGCACCTGCGCGTAGGCGGTCTTGTGGCGTGCCATCAGCCGCGCCGAGGCGACCGCTTTCGAGCGGCAGAACCAGTGGCAGGTGTGCTGGAACAGATACATCTCGGCGAGCACCGTGAAGGCCTTGGCGCGGGCGTCGCGCGCGGGGTCGTCGGCAATCGCGCAGGCGATGCCCCGGGCGTGGATGTCGAGCGCGGCGCGCAGGTCGAAGGCGGTGCCGGGCAACACGCGGTCGGCGTAGGGAAAGGCAATCGGCAGCTTGCTGACCTGCACCGCGTCGGCGTCCAGCCCGGCCATCTCGCGGGCCAGCCGGGTGAGCTGGTCGCTGAGCGCGTGTTCGGTGCGTGCCATCAGCGCCCAGACCTGCGCGCGGCGTTCGGGGTCGTCGGTGCCGAGCGCGCGCAGATAGCCGTCGCTGAGCGTTTCCATCTGCTTTTCGAGGCTGAAATGCTGCAGGTGGGTGCCGAGCAGCGCAATGCGCCGGCGCTGGTCGATGGTCTTCAGGGTGAAGGCGGCGAGCGCGGCCGCGATGAGCAGTGCGAGGGGATCCATGCCCGCATTGTCCGGGCCTTTCGTGGCGGCGGCAATGGGCGGGCCCGCGCCCGGGTGGGTCAGGGGGCGAGCCGGCGCGAGGCTTTGGGGTCGCGGAACAGCAGCGGCGCAGTGGTGACGGCGCCCGGCTGCTGGGCGCGCGCGACGGCGTCGAGCACCACTTGGTGATGCGGGGATTTGTCGCACACCGGGTCGGGCGCGGTGGCGTCGCCGGCCAGCATGAAGGCCTGGCAGCGGCAGCCGCCGAGGTCTTTTTCCTTCTCGGGGCAGGCTTTGCAGGTGTCGCTCATCCAGCCATCGCCACGGTAGCGATTGAAGCCGTCGGAGTCGTACCAGATCTCGCCCACGCCCATCTCGCGCACGTTGGGGAAGCTCAGGCCGGGCAGCATCTTGGCGGTGTGGCAGGGCAGCGCGGTGCCGTCGGGGGTGACGGTGAGGAAGACATTGCCCCAGCCGTTCATGCACTTCTTGGGGCGATTCTCGTAGTAGTCGGGCACCACGAAGAAGATGCGCAGCGTGTCGCCGAGTTTGGCGCGGTAGGCGTTGGTGATGCGCTCGGCGCGCTCGATCTGCGCGCGCGAGGGCAGCAGCTGGTCGCGGTTGAGCAGCGCCCACGAGTAATACTGATTGTTGGCAAGCTCCAGATACTCGGCGCCGAGCGCCACCGCCATCTCGATGATCTGGTCGATGTGGTCAATGTTGAGGCGGTGGATCACGCAGTTCATCACCATCGGCCAGCCGTTGCGCTTGATGCGCCCGGCCACCTGCTGCTTGAGGTCGAAGGTGCGGGTGTGCGAGAGGAAGTCGTTGAGTTCCTTCGTGGTGTCCTGGAAGGAGAGCTGGATGTGGTCCAGCCCGGCCGCCTTGAGCGCCTCGGCACGGTCCTCGGTGAGGCCCACGCCGGAGGTCAGCAGATTGGTGTAGTAACCGAGCCGGTGCGCCTCGCCCACCAGCACTTCGAGGTCGTCGCGNNGCACCAGCGGCTCGCCGCCCGAGAAACCGCATTGCACGCTGCCCAGCGCGCGCGCCTCGTTCAGCACGCGCAGCCAGCCTTCGGTGTCGAGTTCATCCTCGGCCCGGGTGCGGGCGAAATCCACCGGGTTGTAGCAGAAGGCGCAGTGCAGCGGGCAGCGGTAGGTGAGTTCGGCGAGCAGCCACAGCGGCGGGCCGGGGCGGGCGGCGGGCGCGCTCACGCCACCCACGCCTGCTGGCGCGCCATGTCGAGGAATGCGCGTACGTCCGACTCCAGCCCGGTGGCGTCAAACGCGGTTTCGAGATCGGCGACCAGCGCCGGCACATCGCGGCTGCCGTCGCAGCGCTTGAGGATCTCGGCCGCGCTGGCGTTGAGCTTGACCATCCCTTCCGGGTAGAGCAGCACCCAGGCCTGCTGGGCGGCTTCCCACTGCAGGCGGAAGCGCGACGACAGCATCGGCGTGTCGGCGCTCATGGCTTCGGCCCGCCGATTTCGATCTCGCAGCTTTGCAGCATGATCGCGTCGGCCAGCGACCACAACACGTCGAGCTTGAACTGCAGGATGTCGAGCGCGCGTTGCTGCAGGGCGCGGTTCTGGCCGAAGTACTCGAGCGTGAAGCGCAGGCCGTGGGCCACGTCGCGCCGCGCCTGGGTGAGGCGGTTGCGGAAGTACTGCAGGCCCTCGGTTTCGATCCACGGGTATTTGTCGGGCCAGGTGTCGAGGCGCTGCTGGTGGATGTGCGGGGCGAACAGCTCGGTGAGGCTGGAGGCCACGGCGTCCTGCCAGGGGCGCTGGCGGGCGAAATTGACATAGGCGTCGACCGCGAAGCGCGCCGCCGGCGACACCAGCCGCTCGGACACCACGTCGTCGCGGCTCAGGCCCACCGCCTCGCCGAGGCGGATCCACGCCTCGATGCCGCCGTCGTCCTGCACGCCGCCGATGGCGTAGCCGTCGTGGTCGAGAATGCGCTGGATCCACTCGCGGCGGATGTCGCGCTCGAGGCAGTTGGCGAGGATGTTGGCGTCCTTGACCGGGATCGCCACCTGGTACAGATAGCGGTTGGCCACCCAGCGCTGCAGCTGGTGCTGGGTGAGCTTTCCCTCGGCCATCATCACGTGGAAGGGGTGGTAGATGTGGTAGCTGGTGCCCTTCTCGCGCAGCCGGGCTTCGAATGCCTCGGCGCTCCACGGCGCTTCGCCAGCGACGGCGGCCAGGTGCGGGGTGGGGATGTCGTCGTGCTTCATGCGAACGCCTCCGGCGCCTTACAGCGCGATCTCCATCCCGTCGAAGGCCACCTCGATACCGTGGCGCGCCAGTTCGGCACGCTCGGCGCTGTCTTCGTTGAGGATGGGGTTGGTGTTGTTGATGTGGATGAGGATCTTGCGGGTGCTGGCCGGCAGGCGGTCGAGCCACTCGATCATGCCGTCGGCGCCGGACTGCGGCATGTGGCCCATGGCGCGCGAGGTCTTGGCCGAGGCGCCGAGGCGGATCATCTCGTCGTCGGTCCACAGCGTGCCGTCGACCAGCACCACGTCGGCCGCCTGCATGGCCGCCCACACCGCCTCTTCCATCTGCCCCAGGCCGGGCGCGTAGAACAGCCGGCGGCCGCTGCGGGCGTCGGTGATGGTCACGCCGATGTTGTCGCCCGGCTCGGGCCGGTCGCGCCGCGGCGAATAGGGCGGCGCGTTGCTGGTCAGCGGCAGGGGGGTGAAGCGCAGGCCGGCGACGGCATCGATGGCGAAATCCTGCCCGAGGCCGATCTCGTGCCAGTCGATGCCGCAATAGTGTTCGAGCACGCCGAACAGCGGGTTGCCGCTGTTCAGGTCGTCGCGCACCGGGCGGGTGCACCACAGCGCATGCGGCTGGCGGTGTTCGCGCAGCATGTAGAGGCCGGTGGTGTGGTCGATCTGCGCGTCGATCAACACGATGGCGGCAATGCCGGTGTCGCGCAGTGCCCGCCCCGGCTGCAGCACCGGGCAGCGCTGGATCTGGGTGAGGATGTCGGGCGAGGCGTTGAACAGCGCCCAGTGTTCCTCGTCGCCACTGACGATGATCGACGACTGCGTGCGCGCCGTGGCGCGGATCGTACCGTTGCGCAGGCCCGCGCAGTTGGGGCAGTTGCAGTTCCACTGCGGAAAGCCACCGCCAGCGCCGGCACCGAGAACGCGTAGTTTCATCAGATTGCTCAGCCGATCCGCAAGCACCGCCTGCGGATCGGACCGACCTCAACGTGAGGCGATGTACATCGTGATTTCAAAGCCGAAGCGGAAGTCGGCAGCGGTCGGGGTTTCCCATTTCATGATGTGTCTCCTGTAGGTGATGGGCCGTGGCGTGGCGACGCCGCACCACGTGAGCCCAGCATGCCGGCCCGCGGCCATCGACACATCCGTGGAATGTGGACCCGGGCCTAAAGATTTTCATGAGAGCCGCGCCGCATCGGTGCACACAAGCGCCGCGCCGCGCACTAGCATGAAGGCCATGGTCACCCCTCCCGATCCCTGGTCCGTCTTCGCCCTCGACGTCGGCGACGGCCACCGCCTGCATGTCGAGCAAAGCGGCGCGCCCGACGGCCTGGCGGTGATCTGTCTGCACGGCGGGCCGGGCAGCGGCATGGCCGCGGCGCACCGCCAGTTCTTCGACGCCGCGCGCTACCGCATCATCCAGTTCGACCAGCGCGGCTGCGGCCGCAGCACGCCACGCGGCGGCCTCGCGCACAACACCACCGCGCATCTGGTGGCCGACATCGAGCGCATCCGCCAGCATCTGGGCATCGACCGCTGGGCGGTGTTCGGCGGCTCCTGGGGTGCCACGCTGGCACTCGCCTATGCCGCCGCCCACCGCAGCGCCTGCCTCGGCGCCATTTTGCGCGGCGTGTTTCTCGCCTCGGCCGACGACCTGCGCCGCTTCTTTGACGACGGCCAGCGCCACGCCCCGGCCGTCCACGCCCGCCTCGCCGCCCTCGCCCCGCCCGGCGCACGATCCAAACTCGCCAACTGGCTCCCCGCCGCCCTGCTCGGGGCACGCCCCAAAGAACAGGCCGCCCTCACCACCGCCTGGATGGCCTGGGAAAACGCCCTCGACAACGGCCCCGCCGCTCCGTTTGCGCCACCGACCGGTGAAGCCCTGGCCGCGGCCATCGACAAATACCGTGTGCAGGCGCACTACCTGCAACATGGCTGCTTTCTGGAAGACGGCTGGTGGCGCGCCGCCGCCGCGCTCGCCGGGCTGCCGGTGGCGATCCTCCACGGCGTGCAGGACCGCATCTGCCACCCCGACAACGCCCGCGCGGTGCACGCCGCCTGCCGCGGCAGCGTGCTGCAACTGATCGAGGGCTGTGCCCACAGCCCGTTTGCGCCAGCCATGGCGGCGGCACTGCGCGAGGCGACGCGGCGCTTCGCCGCACACGGTGGCTTCGCCGGGCCGGCGAATCGGGGGAATCTGCGCGGCGCGGGCGCCGCCGACTGACGGGGCGCCCTGCTACAACACCACCGTCGCCAGCCCCAGAAAGGCGAAGAAGCCGATCACGTCGGTGACGGTGGTGAGGATCACGCCGCCGGCCAGTGCGGGGTCGATGCCCATGCGCTCGAGCACCAGCGGGACGACGAGGCCGGCGAGTGCGGCGAAGAGCAGATTGATGAGGATGGCCGCGCCGATGACGCCGCCGATCTGCCAGTCGTCAAACCAGGCCACGGCCAGCACCGCGACCACGGCAGCCCACAGCACGCCGTTGAGTGCGGCGATGCCCATTTCCTTGCTCAATAGCGCGCGGGCGTTGCCGCCGGCCACCTGGCCGAGCGCCATGCCGCGGATCACCAGAGTGAGCGTCTGGCTGCCGGCGATGCCGCCCATGCTGGCTACGATGGGCATCAGCACGGCGAGGGCGACGACGCGCTCCAGCGTGGTCTGGAACAGGCCGATCACCCACGCCGCAAGAAAGGCGGTGACGAGGTTGATGCCCAGCCACACGGCACGCCGGCGCGAGCTGGTGAGCACGGGCGCGAAGATGTCGGCTTCCTGATCGAGACCGGCCATGTTCATCATCGCGCGGTCGGAGTTCTCGCGGATGCGGTCCACAACGTCGTCAACCGTGATCCGGCCGAGCAGCTTGTTGTGGGTGTCGATGACCGGTGCCGAGAGCAGGTCGAGGTCCTGAAAGATGCGCGCCACCTCTTCGTCGGGCATGTCGACCGGGATGGTCGGCATCTCGGTGTCCATGACGTCGGCGACGCGCTGCTCGGGCGGCACGGTGACCAGCGTGCTCAGGCGCAGCACGCCCAGATAGTGGCCCTTGCGGTCGGCCACCATGAGCTTGTCGGTTTGCACCGGCAGCGTCTTGCGCAGGCGCAGGTAGTTCAGCACCGTGGCGACCTTGACGTCGGGGCGCACGGCGATCTGGTCGACGTTCATCAGGCCGCCGGCCGAGTCCTCCGGGTAGGAGAGCATCGACTCGAGCTTTTCGCGGTGGCGCACGTCGGTGGCCTGCAGCAGCTGGCGGCCATTCTCCTCGGGCAGGGCCTGGATCAGGTCGACCAGGTCGTCCAGATCGAGCCGTCGCGCCGCGCTCACCAGGTCTTCCGGGTCCATCTCCTGTGCCAGCGCCGCACAGCTCTCGTCGTGCAGATAGCTCAGCACCTTGCCGGCGCGGTCGGTCTCGACCATGCTCCAGGCGTCGCCCCGCTCTTTGGGAGGCAGCGATTCGAGCAGCCCGGCGATCTTGGCCGGATGCATGGCGTGGAGGATCTTGCCGACGCGCTTGAGCTTGCCGAGCATCAGCGCTTCGCGCACCTCGCGCATCTGCGTGGTGGCGTGATGTTCGGCGTTGGCGGCCGCGTCGTCTTCGGTCGGGACGGGTTCGCGCGATTCGCTGTGCAGCACGCGCGCCAGGTCGGGCGTGAGGTGGGCCAGAATGCGCCCTTCGTGCGTGGCATCGACCTGCTGCCACACGGCCATGCGCTGCGTGTCGTCCAGGGTTTCGATCAGGCTCGCGATCTTGGCCGGATGCATGTGGCGCAGGCGCTTGCGCACCCGCTTGTATTTGCCGGTCTCGAGCGCTTCGATGATCTGGGCGATCTCCGTGCGAACGCCGTCCCCTGCCTGATCGCTCATACCCTTCGCCTGCCAGTCGCCAAGTTTGATCCCATGCGCCGGGCTGGCGCACCGCGACATTGTGACACGTTGGGCTGCTCAGCCGGCGCATGGTGCGCCCGCGCGTGCGGCGGAGGCTCAGCCCGCTTCGCCGCCCGGCGGCACATGGCGGCGGGCACGGTAGAAGCTCAACACCCGTGCGACATAGGCGCGGGTTTCGGGGTAGGGCGGCACGCCATCATGGCGCATCACGGTGCCTTCGCCGGCGTTGTAGGCGGCGGCAGTGCGGGCGATGTCACCGTCGAATTTCCTGAGCAGCCAGCGCAGATAGGCGAGGCCGCCGCGGACGTTCTGCTCGGGGTTGAAGGCATCGGCCACGTTGAAGCGTTCGGCCGTCTCAGGAATGAGCTGCATCAGGCCCACGGCGCGCTTGGGCGACACGGCCTCGGGGTCGAAGCCGGATTCATTGCGCACGATGGCGAGCGCAAGACGCGGATCGACCCCGAAACGCGGCGCCAGCCGCTGCACCAGCCGGGCATGCGGCCGGCGGCTGGCGGGCAGGCCGGCAATGTAGCGCTGCACCGCCTGCGGTGAGATCGCAGGTTCAGGGGACTTGAGGCCGGCGAGATCGAGCGGCCGGGCGAAGCAGGGCGGCGTGGCAATGCGGCCGGGGGGATGGCCGACGAGGTGGCGTTGCGCGCCGCGGTGGCCGCGCTGCGCGGCCTGAGACAGCAAGGTGGTGGCGATGGCGCGCATGGCCGGATCGCGGCGCGCACGCTGCAGATAGAAACGGCCGAGGCGGTACTGGCCCTCGACGCTGCCGAGGCGTGCGGCGGCACAGTAGCGGGCTTCGGCCGCCTTGCGCTGGCCGATGGCTTCGGCGGCGATGGCGTCATCGAGCAGCGTGGCCACCATCGGCGCTTCGTCGGGGAACAGGCTGTCATTGCCGGCGAGGGCAGGCGCGGCAGTGAGCAGGGCGAAGAGGAGGCAGCACAGGCGGGTCATCGCGGTCCGGGGGCATGAACACGCAACGACTGTAGCCCCCGGGCGGGCACGTGAGTGTGACGCGCTGGGCAGTGCCGTGGCCTTGGCGGTGCGGCTGGCGGCCCGGTGTGACCTGTGTCGCGCCGGGCGCTACGGTGCGAGCGCGCGCACGTCGCGCGCGAATGCATTCAGCTCGGCCGGACCGTCGTCGGCAAACACGCTGCATTTCTGCCCTGCGCCAATGTGCACGCATACCTGCGTGGTCTCGCGGTCGGGCAGGCGCAGGGCCGACCGCTGGACGCGGCCCTCGGCGGTGATGTGGACGCCGTAGCGCGTGAGGTAGCTGTCGGGCAGCGTGAAAAAGCGGAGCCGGTACAGACGGTCGAGCAGTGCGCTCAAGGCGTCGCGTGCCAGCGGCGCGCTTGACTGCAGCGCGGTGTTTTCACGCACTTCGATCCGGCCGCTGCCGAGCAGGGCCACGACGTGGCGGGTGCGGGTGGCGCCGACGCTTTGGCGGGTGACTTCAATGCGCAGCGAATCGACCGGGTAGTCGCCTGGCGGCCAGGTCTCTGCGGTCGCGGGGTGGGCGCTGGTGGTCATGAGCATGCCGAGGGCGAGTGCGAGGGCGCGCGTCGCCCCGGCGAAGGTGGGGTGCGCCGGCCGGTGGGGCCGGCCGGCGCGGTGGCTCAAGGCGCTCAGCGGGTCCGCCGCTTGGCGATCGCGCCCAGCATGGCCAGACCGGCCAGCATCATGGCGTAGCTTTCCGGTTCCGGCACCGCGGCCACGGTGTAGCCGATGTCGCGCAACACGCCGATCTCGACCGCGCTGAGGGTCCGTGCGCCGGGGCCGGTATCCGTCGCTGCGAGCATCATCAGGCCGGCCAGGGCGGGGTTCTGGTCATCCAGGTGGGCGCTGCTGCTGCCGCCTTCCCACGGGTTGGGCGAGTACAGGCCGAGCGGCTGGCCGCTATTGGCCGCGACGGCGAAACTGCCGTTGAAGAACAGGCCGTCTGCCGGGCTGGCGCCGCCGACGCTGGCGGCATCCCACGTGGACTGGTTCAGGGCGAAGGAGGACGGGTCGATGACCGGGTTGCCGTTCTTGTCGACGATGAACTGGTCGAAGGCCACCCAGTTGCCGGCGCTCTTGTCGCCGAACACCGGTGAGCCGTCCTGGCTCATCGACGAGGCAAAGCCGAGCGCGTGGAAGAACTCGTGGTACATGGTTGAGTAGAAGTCGTACTGCGAGTCGCTTGGCGTGGCGGTGAGGTCGAGCTCCCAAGGCTGGCCGAAGTTTACGTTGACGGTGCCGTCCGCGTCGCCGTCGTTCAGATCGGTGCCGGTCTGCAGCTTGGCGCGCACCACTTCGCCGATGTTGAAGCCAGCCGGAGCGCTGCCCGACAGGACCAGCGCGCTGCCGGCCGAGGCCAGGGTGCTGCTGCTCGAATCGTCGCTGCCGGTGACATCCATGGTCAGCGTGCCGCTCTCGGTGAAGATGCTCGAGAACAGGTTGGAGAATTGCAGGGCCGAGGTCTCAAGTGCGTTCCTGCGCGCGGCGCCGTTGGTGGTGTCGTTGAAGCCGAAGCCCGCGGCATCGAGGTAGTTGAACTCGAAGCTGATCGCGGCATTGGCGGCCGGGGCGAGGCCCAGGCCGATGAGCAGGGCGGCGGTTGACGCGAGCGTGCGGCGGGAAGTCATCAGAGGCATGCGAGGTGTCCTTTCGACAGGGGAATGATATCGGTCGAAAAAGAAGCAATATGCGCGCCATGACGAATGATTTTTCGCTGCCGGGATGGCAAGGGTCTGATTTATTTGGCATGTTCGGCGCGGCTGTTTGCGGCGCGTGCGCCTGGCGAATTGTTAATATCCATGTCATGTAAAAAAATTCGACATGACGCGCCCATCAAAAGCGCCAAGTCGATTGTAATAAAACGGTTATATTCCAGCGCAGCCAGAAAGGTAAAAGCACCCTGCGGTGTGGTTGTGGAATATGTCTGGTGCGCCTCATGTGCCCTTTCGGAATAGGCCTTCGATCATTTCTCCTGGCACGGGGAAGACCACCGTCGAGGTGCGGTCGCCGGCGATCTGGGTGAGCGTTTGCAGATAGCGCAACTGCATTGCGGCGGGTTGCTCGGCGAGCATCCGGGCGGCGTCGAGCAGCGCCACCGCGGCCTGCTTTTCGCCCTCGGCGTGGATGATCTTGGCGCGCCGCTCGCGCTCGGCTTCGGCCTGGCGGGCGATGGCGCGGATCATCGATTCGTCGATGTCCACGTGCTTGATCTCGACGTTGGCCACCTTGATGCCCCAGGCGTCGGTCTGCGCGTCGAGGATTTTCTGCACGTCGAGGTTGAGCCGGTCGCGCTCGGTGAGCATCTCGTCCAGCTCGTGCTTGCCGAGCACCGCGCGCAGCGTGGTCTGGGCGAGCTGGCCGGTGGCCATCAGGAAGTTCTCGACCGCGATGATCGCCTTCTGCGGGTCGACCACCCGGAAATACACCACCGCGTTGACCTTGACCGACACGTTGTCGCGCGAGATCACGTCCTGGCTGGGCACGTCCATGGTCACCACCCGCAGGTCGACCCGCACCATCTGCTGGATGCCGGGGATGAGGATGATCAGGCCCGGTCCCTTGACGCTGGTGAAGCGCCCCAGCGTGAACACCACGCCGCGTTCGTACTCGCGCAATACCTTGATCGAGGCGGCGATCAGCAGGATCAGGACGATGATGACCGGCGCGATGCCGGTGAAGGTGTCGAGGCTCATGTCGGGCTCCGGAAGTCGATGGGTTCAACGCTGAGGATCAGGCCGTCGATGGCGGTGACGCGCACCGCCATGCCGGGCACCAGCCGTGCGGCGCAGCGCACGCGCCACTGCTCGCCGTGCACCCGCGCCCAGCAGGTGGCGGCCTCGCAGGCGGTGACCTCGCCGGTGGCGCCGAGCAGGGTCGGGGTGCCGCTGGCGAGCGGGCGGCCGCGGCTCTTGACGAGCAGCGTGCCGGCCAGAAAGATCAGCCCCGCCGCGGCCGCCGCGGTGCCGGCCAGAAAGGGCAGCGACAGCGCCATGCCCGGCAGCTCGCGGTCGAGCAGGAACAGCCCGCCGAGCACGAAGGCGACGATGCCGCCGATGCCGAGCACGCCGAAGCTGGGCAGGAACACCTCGGCGACCATCAGCATCAGGCCGAGCGCGATCAGCGCCACCCCGGCCCAGTTGATCGGCAGCATCTGGAAGGCGTACAGCGCCAGCAGCAGACAGATCGCGCCGGCCACACCGGGCACGCCGAAGCCGGGGCTGGTGAACTCCACGAACAGGCCGTAGAAGCCGATCATCATCAGCACCACCGCGAGCTGCGGGTTGGCCAGCAGGGCCAGCAGCTGGTGGCGCCAGTCGGGGGTGCGCAGCTCGATGCTGGCGTCGGCGGTGGCGAGGGTGTGCGGGCCGCCGGGCAGGGCGACTGCGCGCCCGTCGAGCTGGCGCAGCAGGTCGGCCAGGTTGGGCGCGAGCACGTCGATCACGCCGGCCTTGAGCGCGGCTTCGGCCGACAGGCTGGCCGCCTCGCGCACCGCGCGCTCGGCAAAATCGACATCGCGCCCGCGCAGTTCGGCCAGACTGCGGATGTAGGCGATGGCGTCGTTGGTGGCCTTGCGCGCCAGCGTGTCGCTGCCGAGCGAGGGCGTCGGCGCGGCGTCCTTGTCCTCCGGGGCGGACGGCTTGGTGCCGCCGGGCAGACCGCCCATCGCCACCGGCGAGGCCGCCCCCAGATTGGTCGCCGGCGTCATCGCGGCAAGGTGGCTGGCGTAGAGGATGAAGGTGCCGGCGCTGGCCGCGCGCGCGCCCTCGGGATGCACGTAGGTGATGACCGGCACCTTGGAGGCGAGGATGGCCTTGACGATCTGGCGCATCGAGGTGTCCAGCCCGCCCGGCGTGTCGAGCGCGATGACCACCGCCGCCAGCCCCTCGGCCGGGGTCAGCCCGCCGACGATGAAATCCGCCGAAGCCGGGCCGATGATGCCCTCGACCTGCAGCACCCGCACCGTCGCCGCGCTGGCCGTGCCGGCCGGCAGGCCGGCAACGCACAGCGCGAACAGCAGTGTCAGGCAGCGCGACATCAGGCTTCGCACACGACTCTCCTCCGGGCGCGTGAGCAATGCCTGTGAGAGTGAGCCCGGGGCGCGGGAGTTCCGCGCGGGGGGGCCGGCGAAGCGCTTACTTGAGGAAGGGCTTGAGCGCTTTCAGGTGCGCGGCAAGGTTGGCGCGCTCGAGCTTGAAGGCATCCAGAAACAGACTGAAGCGCTGCTTCTCGTAGCTGCCGGGGTAGTAGGCCTCGATGACCATGCTGCCGTTTTTGCTGATGTAGAAACGGGCCGCCGCGGCCTTGGCGTTCAGGTCGTTGAGTACGCCCGCCCATTCTGTGCGGTTACGCTTGCCGTATTCGGAGCCGCCGAAGAAGGAGGTAGTGAGGATGCCACCGCGATACTTGCGGAGCAGCAGATTCAGCTCTTTGGGATGCTTGGCGGCAATCCGCTCGCTGTTCATCGACGCGTCGTAGCCGAGGAACTCAAGGTGTTCGATGATCTCCGCCCCTTCGGCGGGAGGTTTGGCGTGGGCGACGGTGCTGGCGAGCGCCATGGCGGCGAGGGTGAGGCGAAGTGGGTGCATGAGCGTGATCCAGATGTGACGAAAGAACAGCCGCCGGGCACGGCACTGGCGTATGCCCATGGCAAGCGATGGGCTCAGGATACGGAAGCTGCCGGGGGGTGTCTATCGCGTTTCCGGTACCGGGTCGGCGCTCAGGGCGTGCAGATTGTGGGTCATCAGGCCGATGTAGGTGCTGGCCAGCCCGTCGCGCGCGAGCGCGTCGGCGTGCAGGCTGCCGCCGATGCGGGCGCCGGTTTCCTGCCCGATGCGCTGGATCAGGCGGTCGTCGGTGAGGGTTTCGATGAACACGCGGTCGACCTTGAGCCGGCGCAGTTGCTCGATCAGCGCGGCGACCGCGCGGGCCGAGGGCGCGGCCTCGTTGGACAGGCCGGCCGGGGCGAGGAAGGTGAGGCCGTAGGCGCGGGCGAAGTAGCCGAAGGCGTCGTGCGGGGTGACGACGGTGCGTCGCGACGCGGGCAGCGTGGCGAAGGTGGTCTTGAGCGTCGCATCGAGCGCGTCGAGGCGGGCGAGGTAGGCCAGGGCGTTGCGCTGGTAGTGCTCGGTGCCGGCCGGGTCGGCGGCGGCGAGGGCGGCGGCGATGGTGCGCACATAGGCCATCGCGTTGCGCACGTCGAGCCAGGCGTGGGGGTCGACGTCTGCGTCGTGGTCATGGGCGTGCCCTGCCTTGGCGTGGTCGTCTTCCGCGTGCGCAGCGCTCAGCGGCGCGATGTCCTGCGAAGCCACCACCACCGGGCCGGCGTAACGGGCCGCGGCGACCATGCGCGCGATCCACGGGTCGAAGCCGAGGCCGTTGCGGATCACCAGATCGGCGTCCTTGAGGCGGCGGATGTCGGAGGCGCGCGGGTCGAAGGCGTGGGCGTCTTCATCCGGCCCGACCAGCGTCGAGACGGCCACCCGCTCGCCGCCGATCTGCGCGGTGAAGTCCTGCAGGATGCTGAAGGTGGTCAGCACGCGCAGCGCCGGTTCGGCCTGCGCGAGGGGGACGAGCGCCGCCAGCAGCAGCGCGACAAGCCAGCGGAGGGTCATGCGGTGACTTCTGAAGTGAGGATGGGGCGGGGGCGCAGCGCGGTGAAGGCGAGCACCACAACGTAGATCAGGCCGAGGGAGAGCACCACCGCCGGCCCGGCCGGCACGTCGAGGTGATAGCTCAGCAGCAGGCCGCCGATGCTGCCGGCGAGCGCGTTGCCCACCGCCAGCGCGAGCATGCTGTCGAGGCGCTCGCACAGCAGCCGCGCGCTGGCCGCGGGCAGCACCATGATGCCCACCGCCATCAACGTGCCCAGCGCATGAAAGCCGGCCACCAGATTGAGCACCGCGAGCAGCAGAAAGCCGAGATGCACCAGCGCGCCGGGGCCGCCGGCCTGACGCAGATAGTCCGGGTCGGCGCACTCGATCACCAGCGGACGGTACAGCGCGGCGAGGCCGAACAGCGAGGCGGTGGCGATGCCGGCGATCAGCAGCAGCGCGTCGCGGTCGAGCGACAGCACCGAGCCGAACAGCACGTGCAGCAGGTCGATGTTGCGGCTCTTGAGCGACACCAGCAGCACGCCGATGGCCAGCGAGATCAGATAGAAGGCTGCCAGGCTGGCGTCCTCGCGCAGCGCCGAGCGGCGCGCCACCAGGCCGGCGGCGAGGGCCACCAGCACGCCGGCGGCGACCCCGCCGAGGGTCATCGCGCCGAGCGACAGGCCGGCCGCCAGATAGCCGAGCGCCGCGCCGGGCAGGATCGCGTGCGAGATCGCATCGCCCATCAGGCTCATCCGCCGCAGCAGCATGAACACGCCGACCGGCGCCGCGCCCAGCGACAGTGCCACGCACGCCGCCAGCGCACCGCGCATGAAGGCGAAATCGAAGGGATCGAGCAGCCAGCTCATGCGCGCAGCGCGTCGCGCAAAAAGGCGTGCCGCGCCGCTGCCGCGCCGTCGGCGGTGGGGCGCAGCGCGAGCAGCTCGGCGGTGGGCGTGAGCTGGGCGTGGCCGTCATCGACCGACAGGCACCACTCGAAGCGCTGGCGCACAAGATCGAGGTCGTGCAGCACCACCAGGCAGGTGCGCCCCTCCGCATGCCAGCCGTCGATCAGCGCCATCAGCGCCTCGCGGGTGGGGCGGTCGACCCCGGCGAAGGGCTCGTCGAGCAGCAGCAGCGCGGCGTCCTGCAGCATCAGCCGGGCGAAGCGCGCGCGCTGCAACTGGCCGCCGGAGAGCGCGCCGATGGGGCGCCGGGCGAGCGCGGCAAGGCCGGTCCTGTCGAGCGCCGCGTCGATGCGCTGACGCACCGCCGGGCCGAGGCGGCGGAACAGCCCGACATGGTTCCACACCCCCATCGCCACGAACTCATACACGCTGACCGGAAAACGGGTGTCCACCGTCGCGCTCTGCGGCAGGTAGCCCATCCGCGCGCAGGTCGCGCAGCGGCGCATCTGCCCGCCCAGCGGCGGCAGCTCGCCGGCGATGGTCTTGAGCAGGGTGGATTTGCCCGCGCCATTGGCCCCGATCACCGCCACCCGCGCGCCCGCCGGCACCGCCAGCGTGACGTCCGAGATCGACACGTGACCATCGTGGCCGGCGACGATCTTGCTCAGCGACAGTGCCGCGGCAGTCATAGCAGTGCCCAGCCCATGATGGCCCACAGCAGCGCCGCGGCGGCGGCCGCAATGGCGAGCCGGGCGCCGACGCCGAGGGTCAGCAGGGAGTGAAAGGGGCGAGGGGGCGAGGACATGAATGCAACGGCTTCCGTGAAGTCAGGCCAAATATTGCAACAATGTTGCGTTTAAATCAAGGTGGCGGGCGGGCAAACTATACGTCCTTGCCGCAGCTCGGGCAGGCGCCATGCAACACCAGCTCCGCCCGGTCGAGCTGGTAGCCACCGGGTAAATTGACGGCCACCGCCGGCTGCAGGCCTTCAAGGCACACCACCTTGCCACAGCGGTCGCAGTGAAAATGCGCGTGCTCGTGGGGGCCCGACGCGGCCACGCCAAAGCGCCGGGCGCGGTCGTCGCCGGCCATTTTATGGGCCACGCCGACGTCGACCAGCCAGTCGAGGGTGCGATAGAGGGTGACGCGGTCGTGCTTGATGCCCTGCGCCGCCAGCGCCGCGGCGATCTCGTCGTGGGTCAGCGACTGGTCGGCGGCGAGCAGTACGTCGAGCACCGCCACCCGGGTGCGGGTGATGCGTCCGCCCTGGGCGGCGATCAACGATTCGGCAGGCGTGGGCTGGCGGTGATCCGACATAAGCTTGCAAGTCAGTTGCAGATGGTTTTGCAACATAGTAGCATTTGCGCCAGCGAAAGGCACGCGCTGGCGCGCGCCTGCCCCCAATCAAGATTGGTCGAATGGATGGACTTCCAATGACTGCACAACATCGCCTTGCCGGCCTGTGTCTGGCCATGTTCGCCGTGGCGGCGGGCGCCGACGGCGGCGCCCATGAACACGGCGTGGCCCACCTGCATCTGGTGCAGGAAGGGACGACGCTGAGTCTCGTTTTCGAGAGCCCGCTCGACAGCCTCGTCGGTTTCGAACATGCCCCGCGCGATGCGGCCCAGAAGCAGGCTCTGCACCAGGCCCATGAAGCGCTTGAAGATGTGGCGCGGATGGTGAGCCTGCCGGCCGCGTCGGGCTGCGTGATTGGCGAGGTGGAGGTCGAACTGCCCTTTGTCGAGGACGCCCACCACGACCATCACGGCAAGGGCGAACACGCCGAACATGGCGAACACACCGACGCGCAGGCGCACTACACGTTCACGTGCACCCAGCCCTCGGCGCTGACCCAACTGACGGTGGGCCTGTTCAAGGCCTTCCCACGGCTCGAACGCATCGACGCCGAAGCGGCCACCGCGGCGGGTCAGGGCAAGGCGGTGCTGCGCCCGGCGCAGGCGACATGGACGCTGCCGGCGCCCCGCTGAGTGATGCCGCCGTCGCGCTGCGCGGCCTGCGCTTCGGCTGGCCGGGCGCGGATCGGCCCTGTCTCGACATGGCCGGGTTCACGCTGTCGGCCGGCGAGCGGCTGTTCCTGCACGGCCCCAGCGGCAGCGGCAAGACCACGCTGCTGTCGTTGATCGGCGGCGTGCTGCGCGCCGACGCCGGCGCGCTGCGGGTGCTCGGCCATGACCTGTCGGCCTTGTCGGGGCCGCGGCGCGACCGCTTCCGGGCCGACCACATCGGCTTCATCTTCCAGCAGTTCAACCTGATTCCGTATCTCTCGGCGGCCGACAACATCGCCCTGCCGTGCCGGTTTTCGCCGCTGCGGGCGCAGCGTGCCGGTGATGTGGCTGCGGCGGTGGCCCGCCTGGCCGGGCATCTCGATTTGCCGGCCGATCTGCTGGCGCGGCCGGCGGCCGAGCTGAGCGTCGGTCAGCAGCAACGCGTGGCGGCGGCGCGGGCGCTGATCGGCGGGCCGGCGCTGGTGATTGCCGACGAACCGACATCGGCGCTCGACGCCGCGCGCCAGCAGGTTTTCCTCGATCTATTGCTGAACGAGTGCGCGGCGGTGGGCGCGAGCCTGCTCTTCGTGAGCCACGACCTGCGCCTGGCCGGTCGTTTCGATCGCAGCGTGGCGCTGGGCGAGATCAACGCCGCGGCGGAGGCCCTGGCATGAGGCTGCCGCTGTGGCATCTGACCCTCGCCAGCGTGCGCAATCGTGGCCTGGCCACGGTGCTCACGCTGGTGGCCATCGCGCTCAGCGTGACCCTGCTGCTGGGCGTCGAGCGTCTGCGCAACGACGCCCGCAGCAGCTTTGCCAACACCTTGTCGGGCACCGACCTGATCGTCGGCGCGCGCAGCGGCGCGGTGCAGTTGCTGCTGTATTCGGTCTTCCACATCGGCGACGCAACGCATGACGTGAGCTGGTCGCGCATCGACGCGCTGCGCACCCACAAGGACGTGGCCTGGCTGGTGCCGCTGTCGCTGGGCGACTCGCATCGCGGCTTCCGCGTGGTCGGCACCACGGCGGATTTCTTCGCCCATGTGCAGACCGGCAATCGTCAGCCGCTGCGTTTTGCCGCCGGGCAGGCTTTCGAGGGCGTGTTCGATGCCGTCATCGGTGCCGAGGTGGCGGCCCGGCTCGGCTACGCGCCGGGGGCGAAGATCGTGCTCAGCCACGGCGCGGGCGAGTTTGCGGCCGCCGAGCATGCCGACAAGCCCTTCACCGTCACCGGCGTGCTGGCGCGCACCGGCACGCCGGTGGACCGCTCTGTGCTGGTCGGTCTGGCGGCGATCGAGGCCATCCACCTCGACTGGCAGGGCGGCAGCCGGATTCCGGGCGTGGAGATCCCGGCGCAGTTCGTGGGCAAGTTCGACCTCAGCCCCAAGCGCGTCACGGCGGCGCTGGTCGGGCTGGAGCGGCGGGCCACGGTGTTTCGCGTGCAGCGCGAGATCAACACCTCGGACGGCGAGCCGCTGCTGGCCATCCTGCCCGGCGTCACGCTCGACGAGCTGTGGCGTGTGGTCGGCGTGGTCGAGCGGGTGCTGCTCGCCGTCTCGGCCTTCGTCGTCGCGGTGGGGCTGGCCGGGCTGGTGGCAACGCTGGTCAGCAGCCTGTCGGCGCGGCGACGCGAGCTGGCCATCCTGCGCGCCCTGGGTGCCGGACCGGGCGACGTGTTCGTGCTGCTGATGACCGAGAGCGTGCTGCTGGCCGTGGCCGGCTGCGTGCTCGGCGTGGTGGGCCTGTGGGCGCTCAGCGCCGGCATCGCGCCCTGGTTGATGGCCGAGCACGGTGTGCAACTTGTGCCCCGTTTCGTGGATCAGAGCGAACTGGTGTGGCTGGCCGGCGTGGTGGTCGCCGCACTGCTGGCCAGCGTGATCCCCGCCTGGCGCGCCTATCGCTATTCCCTCGCGGACGGCATGACCGTGCGCCTATGAGACCGACATGAAAA
>JAGRFQ010000014.1:0-4888 GCA_020445945.1 Rhodocyclaceae bacterium | reverse complement strand
AAGCCGGACTACGCCGTCGGCGACCGCCTCGCCAAGCCGGCCGCCAAGACCACCGGCGGTTACCGCACCATCACCTTTGACGACCTGATGCCGGCCGACTGGGACCCCAACGCCATCTTCCGCCAGCTCGACATGGAAAGCCTGCAGGACAACGATCCGCGCGCCATGGAGATGATGGACAAGCTCCGGCAGGCCTGGGAGCAGGCGCCGGTGGTGCCCGCGCTGAACGGCCAGAAGATCCGCATGGCCGGCTTCCTGGTGCGTCTTGAGGGCGACGAAAAGCACATCCGCGAGTTCCTGCTGGTGCCTTATTTCGGCGCCTGCATCCATGTGCCGCCGCCGCCGGCCAACCAGGTGGTGCATGTGATTCCCGCGCAGCCGGTGCCGGTCGGCCCCGATATGGGCGCAGTGTGGGTCAGCGGCACGCTCAGCCTCGCCGCGGCCAAGACCGACCTGGGTGACGCCGGCTACCGCATCTCGGCGGTCAAGGTCGAGCCCTACACCGGCGACTGAGCGGGTTCCCGTGCGTCGCGTCCACCGTCTCGGCCCGTTCATCGCCACGCTGCTGGCGGTGTGCGTGTGCCTGGCCCTGTTCGAGGGCCGGGCGCATCCGCTGAGCCACCTGACGGCGCATGTCACCTCGACCGCCGCCGATGAGGTCGTCGGCGAGGGCTCGCATCACGCCGAAGATCTGCTCTGCCTCGACTGTGTGGCCACCGCAGCGCTGGGTGACCTGCTCGTCACGCCGGCTCGCGGGCTGACACTTGCTTCTCCCGGCCTGCCCCACGCCGGCCATCGCTGGCACGGCACCCCGCCCCGCCCGCGCGAACGCCAACGCGCCCGGTCTCCGCCACCCCTCTGACGCCATTTCACCGATGAAGCCCCCTGCCCGCCGCGCCCCCACGCGCGCCGGGCGTGCCCCCGTGCGCCGGTGATCCGGCGCGCGGCATCCCGATTGGAGTCAGATTGTCATGGTTTTCAAACATGTCCCGAGCGCGCCGCTGGCGCTCGCCCTCAGCCTTGTCGCATTTCCGTCCCTGGCGGCCAGCGATGCCGAACTCGATGAACTGCGCGCCCAGGTGCGCGCCCTGCGCGACAGCTACGAACACCGCCTGGCCGAACTGGAGCGCCGCCTGGCCCGCCAGGCAAGGCCGGCCCCCGCCGCGGCTGCGGCCCCGGCGCCGGCCGCAGACGGCGCGCGCGGTTTCAACCCCGAAATCTCGCTGATCCTGCAAGGCCAGTACCGGAAGATGAAGGACATCGACGAGCGTCACATCAGCGGCTTCGCCGCGGTGGCCGAACACGGTGACGACGCGCATGCCCACGGCGCCGGTTCGCGCGGCTTCTCCGTCGATCATTCGGAGCTGGTGTTCTCCGCCAACATCGACAACCGTTTCACCGGTCTGGCCAACTTCGCCATGGCCGATGGCGAGGTCGAGGTGGAAGAGGCCTGGTTCGAGACGCTCGGCCTCGGCCACGGGCTCACCGTGCGCGGCGGGCGCTACCGCTCCGGCATCGGCTACGCCAACCAGCAACACCCCCACGCGTGGGACTTCGCCGACGCCTCGCTCATGTACCAGGCGCTGTTCGGCGAACACGCCAGCTACGCCAACGACGGCCTGCAATTGCGCTGGGTGGCCCCCACCCCGGTGTACCTCGAATTCGGCGCCGAGATCGGTCGCGGGGCCAACTTCCCGGGCACCGACCGCGACACCAACGGCGTGGGCAGCGGCGCGCTCTACGCCCACCTGGGCGGCGACGTGGGCACCAGCCACAGCTGGCGTGCCGGCGTCTCCTACCTCAATGCGCGTGCCGAAGCGCGCCACTCGCACTTCGAGGATGTGGGCGGTGAAGAGGTGCACACCAACTTCACCGGCACCAGCCGTACCTGGGTGATCGACGGTGTGTGGAAGTGGGCGCCCGACGGCAACGCCAGCCAGCGCAACCTCAAGCTCCAGGCCGAGTATTTCATCCGCAAGGAGCGCGGCGATCTGGAATGCAATGGCGAGACCGGCAGCGCCTGCGACGGCGGTGTGGACAGCGACACCCTCACCCGCCAGTCCGGCTGGTATGCCCAGGCGGTTTACCAGTTCATGCCCGAATGGCGCGTCGGCCTGCGCTACGACCGGCTCGACCCGGGCCGGCGCGACTACGGCGTGAACAACGCCAACATCGCGCGCGAAGACCACAATCCGCACCGCACCACGGTGATGGCCGACTGGAGCCCCAGCGAATTTTCCCGCCTGCGGCTGCAGTGGGCCAGGGACCAGTCCATGGCCGGTGAGACCGACAACCAGCTCTGGCTGCAGTACATCATGAGTCTGGGCGCCCACGGCGCGCACAGCTTCTGAGGGGGCGCACATGAAACGCATCGTTTCGCTCGGCCTGCTGCTCATGGCACTGGCCAGCCCCGCCTGGGCGGGGCTCAAGGTCTTCGCCACGCTGCCCGAGTGGGGCGCGTTGGCGCAGATCATCGGCGGCCGCGAGGTGGACGTGTTCGTTGCCACCCACGCGCGTCAGGATCCGCACCATGTGGACGCCCGCCCCAGCCTCATTGCCCGCGCCCGCGCGGCCGATCTGGTGGTCGCCAACGGCGCGGAACTGGAGATCGGCTGGTTGCCGGTGGTGCTGCGCAGCGCCGGCAACGCCGCCACCGTGCCCGGCCGTCCGGGCTACTTCGAGGCCGCCGCCCAGGTGCCGCTGCTGGAAATCCCGGCGCGGCTCGACCGGGCCGATGGCGATGTGCACGCCGCCGGCAACCCCCACATCGGGCTCGACCCGCGCCGCGTGCTCACCGTGGGCGAGGCGCTCACCGGCCGCATGGCCGCGCTCGATCCGGCGCACGCATCGACCTACCACGCCAACTGGCAGGGGTTCGCCAGCCGCTGGAAGACAGCCGTCGACGGCTGGTCGGCCGAGGCCGCGCCGCTGAAAGGGGCGACCATCGTGGTCCATCACACCGCCTATCCGTACCTGGCCGAATGGCTCGGCCTCAAGCGCCTCGGCGCGCTCGAGCCCAAGCCCGGCGTGGCGCCCACATCCGCCCATCTGGCGGGCCTGCGCGCGCAGATGGCCGGCACCCCGGTGCGCGCCATCCTGCGCCCGCCCTACACCAGCGAGGCGCCGGGTCAGTGGCTGGCCGAGGCCAGCGGTGTGCCGGTGCTCGCCGTGCCCGTCGCGCCCGCCGAGGCCAGCGAACAGGGCTTGCGCGACTGGTACGCCGGCATCGTCGCCCAGCTCGTCAAGGCCGCGCCATGAGCGCGCCCGCCCGGCCGCCCGAAGGGCGCGCGAACCTCCCCCGGGGAGGATGTCGCGCCAGCGACAGGCGGGTCGTTCAATGAGCGCGCCCGCCCGGCCGCCCGAAGGACGCGCGAACCTCCCCCGGGGAGGACGTCGCGGCAGCGACAGGCGGGGCGGCCAGTGAGCTTGCTCTCATTGGCCGGGCTGAGCTTCGGGCGCGCTCAGCCGTTGGCGCGGCCGTTGAGCGTGGACCTCTCGGCCGGCGAGCAGGCTGTGCTGCTCGGCCCTAACGGGGTGGGCAAGAGCACCTTGCTGCAGGCGGTGCTCGATCCCGCCCTGCGGCTGGGGGGCGCGGTGCGTCTGGCCCCCGGTGCCCGGGTGGGCTATCTCGCCCAGTCGGGCGAAGCGCTCGAGGGCCTGCCCCTCAACGGGCATGAACTGCTGGCCCTCACCGGCGCCACGCCCGAGGGCCTGCCCGAGCCCCTGCGCGCCTGCCTGCCGCGCCGGCTCGATGCGCTCTCCGGCGGGCAGCGCCAGTGCCTGCGTTTCTGGTCCATCGCCGCCGCCCCCTTCGACGTGCTGCTGCTCGACGAGCCCAGCAACAACCTGGACGAAGCCGGCGTGCGCGCCCTGCAGCACTGGCTTGCGCAGCCCCATCCCGCCCAGGCCGTGCTGCTCGTCACCCACGACACCCGCCTGGTGGCCTCTCGGCAGCGCCGCCTGCGCCTGGAGCCCGCATGAACTGGGATCTGCTCCTCGACCCCTTGTTTCGCCTGCCCTTCATCACCGGCCTCGGCCTCGCCATCGGCCTGCCCGTGCTCGGCCTCTACCTGCGCATGCGCGGCGAATGGCTGGCGGTGCTCGGCGTCGCCCAGCTGGCCGCCCTCGGCGCACTCGCCGCCAGCGTGTTCGCGCTGCCCGGCCTGCTCGGCGCGGTCACCGCCGGCGTGGGTGCCGTCATTGCCAAGCGCTTGGGCCGGGGCGGCGGCATGGGCGCCTATGTGCTCATGCTGCTCATCGGCTGGTCGCTGGCCGTGCTGCTGCTCGCCAACCACCCGGCCATCGAGCACGTGGGGCAGGGCCTGTTCGACGGCCAGCTCTACTTCGCCGGCGGCGGCCATGCCCTCGCCACCGCCGTGCTCATCACGCTCGGCGGCGCGCTGCTCCACCGCCACGGCCAGCGCCTGCTGCTCGCCCGTGTCCACCCGGTGCTCGCTACCGCCTGTGCACAGACCCGCTGGGCACACTGGGGCTTTGACCTGCTCGTGGGCATCAGCATTGGCGTGGGCATCCTGTCGCTGGGCGTCATGGCCGCTTTCGCCCTCACCTGGGTGCCTGCGTGGGCGGTGTTCGACCGCGCTCAAAGCTGGCGACAGGCGCAGCGGCAGGTGGTGCTGATCGGGGGGCTGGGGTATGCGCTCGCGTTCGCGCTCGCGCTGGTCGCGGACCAGCCCTTCGGGCCGGTGTGTGTGGTGGGGGTGCTGGGGGTGGGATTGGTGTCGAGGTGGGTACTGGCGAGGAGATGAATGCCTTCGAGGTGGGACAGCCTACGGCCTACTACTCCAAACAAAACTGATCCATGCGAGAACCGTGGTCTGTCCCCTGTTAGCAATCAGCGCGGGGGTGTACTGATACGGTATTCACCTGA